>CAYFXY010000010.1:29083-44050 GCA_964347205.1 uncultured archaeon | reverse complement strand
GAGGTCTCATAGGTGCCTTACGGGTTATTGGTAAGGAATTGAATCAAGTTCAAATTGCCATGTTAGGTGTTGGAGCAGCTAATACTACGACTGCTGAAATTCTGATTAAAGCCGGGGTTCTGCCAGGGAACATTATTCTTTGTGATCGAGATGGACTCTTATTCAAGGGGCGGGGAGATATGATGGAAATGAAGGATACTGAACACGAAAAATACGATCTTGCTATTTTAACAAACGCAGAACAACGAACGGGTGACTTTGGTGAAGCGCTTCGGGGTGCTGATGTCTGCATCGCTGCTTCTGCTCCTATTCCAGGACTAATAAAAAAAGAATGGGTGGAGAACATGGCTCCAGATCCGATTGTGTTTGCTTGCGCGAATCCTTTACCTGAAATATGGCCATGGGAAGCAAAAGAAGCTGGTGCCAAAGTCGTTGGAACTGGTCGTTCAGATTTTGCCAATCAGATTAATAACAGCTTGGGATTTCCTGCTATCTTTCGGGGCGCTTTAGACGTTCGAGCTGAAACCATCACCGATGAAATGTGTATTGCTGCAGCGGAAGCACTCGCTGATATTGCTGAAGAACGAGGATTTAGCGAGGACTTTGTAATTCCAAGTATGAAGGATTGGGAACTCTATCCGCGTGAAGCTACAGCTGTTGGTATGAAGGCTATTGAACAAGGTGTGGCTCGAAAAGAATGGGACGCTGAAGAACTTCTCAAACACGCTACTAAAATTATTAAACGTTCCATCGATGTCACCCAATCTTTGATGGATAATGGATTCATTCCAAATCCCCCCATATAATAAACAGCTCATTTTTCTTCCATCCTGGATGTCTTTCTTCACATCAAAAGAGTAAACCTTAACTGGGACTTTTTAATCCACGGTGTGAAAGGTTTCTCAGCGAATTAGGAGAATATTAGCATGCCTATTGTGGTTACAGATCTGGATGGAACTGTTCTCGATGTTCGTGAACGCTTCGTTTTTGCACAGATTAATGCGCTAGGAAAACTGGGTTTTGATATTTCGGCAAACGATGTTTATCCTCTCGTTGAGTTCACCATGGAAGCTGACAAGTTCCTAGATGGATTAGGCTTGTCCCTAACAAAAGAACAACTTCGAGAGTATTTCGATCAAGTTGAGGAGGAATTCTATCAAGGTTGGAAATATTCCTTCGTTTTCCCAGGTGTGATTGACGCTCTCACTCAAATTCGCCCTCGTCTCGAGGGTCTTCGCTTAATTACATCACGGGCAAGGGTGGAAGAAACCGAATGGGAAGTTGAAACCTTTGGATTAAACAGAGTATTCGATAAGCAGGTGTTTTCACGGGGACACCTGGCTCGCGCGCAGGGTGTAAATGAGATTCCCCTATTTCCTTATGTTACCCATCGGAAAGAATTGATTCAGTTCGCAATCGAAGATTTAGAAAAAAATGATGAAGTCTGGGTCATAGGGGATTCAGTAGAGGAGTTGAGAGCAGCTATCGAACTCGGATTTAATACCATTGGAGTACTTACAGGCTTCACCTCTGCTGAAAAATTAACTTCGTTCTCTAATAATATTCTTAATTCAATCGCAGACCTTATCAAGCTCCTATGATCACTTTTCTAATAGTCTTGGAAAAACTTTAACAATTCAAACGTTATCTTCCGCATGAATCGATTTCTCGAAGTGTCTCTTGTGCGGGCTTTTATCTCCGATCTTGATGGTACCCTCCTGGATGTAAGAGAACGAACCGCGCACGCTCATCGTACAGCACTTCACCAAGCGGGCTATGATATTGACCTTCAACAAATACGAAAGTTAAATCGTTTTTCTCTAGATGCCCGTGACCTACTCAGCAAACTCAATATTAAACTAACTTCTCGTGAATTACGTAGATATATTCGAAATTTACAGCATGCATTTTATGCTGGCTGGTATTATGCCCGTGTTGTGCCAGGTGCCTTTGATGCACTACACACCATTCACAAGAGAACACAGGCAATGCGCCTTATCACTTCCCGACATGTAACCGAAATCACGAAACTAGAAGTACGTAAATTTAGGCTTGAGAAATGGTTTGACCGAGTTCTGACCCGTGGTGACCTCGCGCAAGCTGAGGGCGTATCTCTTATCCCAATGATTCCTTTTGTACCCCACCGTCGTCGGCTAATTAAACTTGCACTCATCGACGTTGAACCTAATGGTGAAGTTTGGTTGGTCGGGGATACGGCGGGAGAATTAGAAGCGGCAAAATCTATTGGTTGTGTTACTGTCGGTGTTCTTACTGGTGTAGCGCTTCGAGAAGATCTCACACCTTACGCCAATTATATAATCGACTCAATCGCTGATATTGGGCAGCTTATCTAAGCTCTTTTCAAAGGTATATGAAAATGACTCCAACTTCACCATCTCGGGAAACAGATGCTAAACTTCCTCGATTCGATACAAGACAGTACCAGGAACATATACTTAGACGAATCAAGGAGTTGCAAAACTACAACATTCTGGTAGAATTGGATTGCGGGCTAGGAAAACGAGTGCTTACCTACAAACTCATCACCAACTATTTTCCTGATACAAGGTTTATTATCACCGTCAATTCGTCTTCATCACTTCAGGAAACTGCGAAATATCTGCAAGATGATTATGGTGGAGTCGCGGGGTTAGGTGTTCTTTCACCTCAAATCCGTGGTCCTCAACGTGAGAAACTTCTTCGCGAATCACGCGTTGTTCTTTGTACTCCAAGAGTTCTTGCGAATATTCTAAAAAAAGGAAAAATTACACCTGATAATTTCCAGACCTTGCTTATCAACGAAGTAGACACAATTCTTCGACGTGTGGGACATGATCGTGTTCTCATTCAACCTTGGCGCTATCTTCTCGAGTTTTTCAAAGATCATTGGATTATTGGTCTTAGCGGAACGCTACGTGATGAGCATATAGTCTTTGATCAAGCTCAGCTTCAAATCCGCCATGAACTTAAGACCCTTGCTGAATTTATGACTAATGTCCAACTCATCAGTATGGATGATCTGGTTGATACGGATTTAGTAAAATACATTAAACCCACTGTCCTTGATGTGGTCTCTGTATCTGATCCTGTGATACGTACTCTTGCTCTCGTACTTGATAATCTTATTCAGTCTACTCGAGAAGAAATTTACGAGATTGTAAGAGAAGAAGCCGGTGAGTCCATGAGAGGGCTCCCGGATTCAACACGGGTCCTCCACCTAATGCTTCAAGAATTGCCCATTCCTGAGGAAATCGCTAAAAAGTATAGTGGGCTTCTTCTGATCCGCAAATACCTTTTTGGGATGTCAACCAAAAGCTTCCGCCGCTATCTAAATCACCCCTTTATCAGACCACATATTGACATAAACCGCATGATGCAAAACTGGCCAAGAATCACGCCAAAGTCATTGGAGATTCGAAATCTCGTAGTGGGCTCTAAAAAAATCGTGATCCTTTCTTCATACCTCACTGTTGTTAGTGAAATAGATGCCTTGCTTACCGAGAGTGGGATTAAGACTTTTCAACTCACAGGAAGGACAATAAATAAACAAGATATTCTTTCCGCCTTCAAACAAATTAAACCACCAGCTGCTGTGATTCTTTCACCAGTCGGTGAGCGTGATCTCGATCTCCCCGAGACAGATTTGACCATAATCTGTGATACTGTTAACACCACAAAGACGATTTACCAAAAGATGAAGCGAAGCCGAGGAGGCCGTGTTGTTTTTTTAGTCTATTCAGAAACCTCTGAAGTGGGAAAACTTCGACGACTAATAGATAATATCTTGGATCGGTATCCTTGGTCTTCGTATCTTGGAAATATTAAGGCTCTGCAGTAATCTTCGTAAAGAGTTTGAGTGCGTATCACTTAGATTTAACTATTCAGAATACAGGTTCAACTTGTGGTTAAAGTATGTCCACTCGAGATGCTCGTTCAAACGAGGAATCACATCTTGCTCAACGCGTATATTCTGTCTATGTATACGATCGAACTTGTAAAGAGATTTTTAACTATTGTTTGGTCAAAGCTTCAGGTGAAACTCCTCAAGAAGCACTGGGTGTTACTTTAGGATTTCGTCGGATTTGGCAGGGAAAGAAGTATATCCGTGTTACTGATTGGGCAACAGGACGTGTTGAAGCCAGTAGCACGCATGCGCGGTTTACGCCAGAAGGTATTCTAGAATATCGACTTGCCATGCATGATCGATATGGTATGAATCCTCACACGCCTCGTGTTGTAGGTCTTTGGCATTCTCACCCCTTTGGTGGTGACCCTCAATTCTCATCTACAGATTTACGAACCTTTTTCAAAACTCCTTTTTGTGCAGAAGGAAATGTGTTTTTCCTAATTGATCCTCTAAGTAGGATTTTCAAAGTTTACATGCTTAGACCACGGTCTGATGAACCAGGACTTCAACTTGAAAGAGTTGATTGGTGCACTTATCGCCCTTCAGTTCCTTTAGGCGAAGTCCCTCCTCTCAATGACACTGGAATTCCTGATGAGGATGAACTTAACAATGACAGTGAAAAAACCAACACCGGTTGAACTCCATTTTTTCGAAAAAGATCAATATGACCGAACACGGCGCTGGTTAGGTGCAACCAACCTCGAAACTATCCGCCAATCTACAATTTTGATGATAGGTGCTGGAGCGGTTGGTAATGAAGTCTGTAAAAACCTTGGTTTATTGGGAATTGGAAAAATTATCCTTGTTGATCCAGAAAGGGTTGCTACCTCAAATTTGAACCGTTGCGTATTCTTTCGACCCAGTGATCATGATGTTAAATTCAAAGTCGATGCAATAGCGGAGAGATTACCGGAATTAGCAACCGATACTGTTGTTCAACCTCATCCTATTCAAATCCAAGATGCTCCTGATTCAGTCTGGGATGTAGATTTGGTGTTAATAGGTGTTGATAATCATTATGCCCGATATATCTTGAATGCAAAAAATCTCAGCCTTGATCCACCCTTACCTTTGATCAATGGAGCAATGGGGAAAGATTTCGTTTCAATTGATGTTTTGGCACCACACAAAACAGCTTGTTTGGTTTGTTCATGGAGTAAAGATTTTATCGATCATATTCTAGCAAATGAAATTCGAGCAAGGTGTGATCCTTACTTTGTTAACACGCTTCCTCAGTTTCCTATGATTAGCTTTGTTACTTCAGTAATAGGTGCGGTGATGTCTTGGGAGGCGACACGGATTCTTGTTGGTTTAAAGCATTGGCAAAAGACTGGAAATTGGCAAGAGGGATTAGAGCCAGCATTAGGGCGATTCATTCAATACAATCTGCAAAAACACCAAGCACTTTCTGGTCCCATCATGGTGAATCCACGATGTGGTGAGATTTTTTGCCGTGATAGAAAAAGACATGGCTAACTAACAACTTAGACTGTGCTTTGCAAACCAATGATGCGGGTAACCTTCCAGGTTGTGCTAATCTTTGGAGCAGTAGTCTTAAGTCGTTGGGACCAGGATAATTTGAACTCTTGTCGAATGCGGGTGTCCATCCAATTTCCAATGATAAGGGGAATATGGCGATTTGTGACACCTAACCAACCACTTGAGCCATACCATGTTGGGTCAGTTGGAACCCATTGGCTATTAAGCCAGATTTGTGTCCAAGCATGGCGTTCCCATTTTTGTCCATTAAATGCAAAACCGGCCATTAATCGGGCAGGAATCTTATTCGCTCGACAAAGGGCAGCTAACAGAGCTGAAAATTCGGTACAATCACCCATTCCATTTTCAATAGCAAACGCTGCTCCTCTTTCATATTTCTGTGAAACATATTTTAAAGCTCGAGAAACCACCTGCATTGCTGCTTGAACAAAATTCACGGATATGGAATTTTTTTTTGCAATTTCTCGAGCAAGGTCTTTGATTAAATGGTGGTGTGATTCGATAAAGTTCTCAGGTCTTGTAAAGATAGCTAGATTGGAAGGTATTTCTGATAAATCCTCAAAACGAGAAAGTTGATAATGAACTGCAAGGGTTCGGACCAGAGCAGTATAATTAAATATTGTAGTTCCGTTCGCAGGTAGTCTCTCAAGAGAATAATCAACCCAATGATTTCCGATCAAATCAGTGGCTTGTACACCAGAGCTTGGAGTGACTTTTAAACTTATAAGGTTCTGGCGGGGAGGGAGCGGTGGAGGATGAGCTAGAAACAAATGTAAGTTAAAAAGTGGTTGGTTTGCAGTATTGTTAACACAAACCCGATAGGTCACCCGGTGTACAAGTGCTGAAGAATTGGTCCTCATTTTTGCTTCTCAGTAGGTTTATCGATTTTCATTGAGTTCTTCGTCCTTAAAGACGATCACTTTACCTTTTGGTGTTGTATTGTTTTGCCGTTGGACATCTCCAAGAATCACAACTCTTGAGTGTTCTTCTTCTAATGGACTTGTTTCTTCTCCTCGTGAGGGAAGAAATCGCGTGAAGTGGGGTTGATGTGCTTCAACACCTCGTACAATCGTACCTGAACAAATTCCTTGTTCCGTTTTAAGAAAGATGGCACGACAATTGGGGCACATATAACTTCCACAGGTTGAACAAATCCACCATTCATTTCGGGCTTCAATTAATTGAACTTGCGTATCACATGCTATACACCTTATCTGTGATGCGCCATGGATACTCATTCTTTGTCATCCTCCAAGGGAATCCGTTTACGAACTTTGTGGACTTTCACTGCATAATGAGGAGAAAAGTTTGGAGGACGTTCTTCTTCAAAGGGGATATCCCGCTCTTCCAATATCACAATCTGATTTGTTTTGCTTGTATCTTCTAAGGATGATTTGCTGTCTGTTACTGATTCTGCCTTCTTCTTTTCAGGTGACTTGTCTGACATCAGACCTTCTCACCTAGTTCTCTTCATCGTTATCTTCAATAATTTTAACCGAAGATTTCGATATTGGTGTATCTAGAATCTGCGGAGGTCGTCGAACTGGCATACCTGAAGGGGAATCTGCCTTGAGTATTTGCACACGACCCTGCCGCGGAGTTGAAAGTGCATTGACTTGATGACGGTTCTCCCAGAGGTGGTCCAGTGTTGCGACGATGTTCGCTGTATTTTGTTCATACCAAGCCATTGCGGCACTATTCAGTCCGTGATCAGATTGAAATTGTGAAGGAGGTTCTACACGGTCGGGTTTCAACAAAACAAAGAATGGAAGGTCTTCAAGGATTCGGTCCAGTTCACCACGAACTGAATAACAAGCATGTCCTATTCCACTCGCTGCAAGACGTGGATGAAAGAGAGGGGTTTCAGCTGCTGGACGGATGGTTGCAATATTCTGAGGATACTCACGCGGGAGATCAAATACAAAACGATGTTCATACCGTATTGCCCGTTCATCAGTCAAAGTATTGGGTTGGCGGGCATATCCAGGAAGGTTACGGATAGTGAATCGAATACGCTTGTACGCACCATCTCGGTATCGGTCAATAATCGCTACTGTAAAATCTTGGTTTCTCCATAATGTATTTTCTCGGTGAGGTGGGCTTGGATCCCATCCACGTCGACCGTAGAGATTGTTCATAGCATCAAAGAACGTCTGAATTTGGGTTTCTATTCGGGCATTAAAAAGTTCTGTAGAGAACACTGGTCGCGTCATCTTCGGATCCCACTTAAAGTCCATTGATGTTTTTGATTTTCAATTTTATATTCCCACTTCCGGCACTACATCAAGGAGAAAGAACTCATCATCTGAAATTTTAGGTTCGAGTTCACTGAAGCTCGCTCCTGGGCTTAATCTTGTTGGCTCTGGAGCCTTTCGAATCAAGACAAATTCAGGACGCTGCTCACCAATTTTAGCTTTTGCCCAATCATCTATCTTGACACCTTCATCACGTGCTTGCGTTACAAGAGTTCGAATGACCTCTTCAACTTGGGTTTCTTCATCAATGCCTATTCGAAATTCTTTTTGACGGGGTTCAACGTCAACGATAATTGAGCGCCAAAAAGCTTCTTTATCACTCATAGCAAATCACCTACAAGGGGATGCTTCAATCACCCACTTTAACTTTACCTGAGGTTTAGCCGGCTTCTCGTCTTGCTTTAAATGAGAAAGAGAATTTGTCGGCTCAAAATTCCAGATAAATGGCGCTTAGTCCTCTGATGGAGTGAAAGTTTAAGAGTCACGAATTATTCTGACTTAATATACTTGAGCATTAATGAAGATGGCACTTGCTCAAGATTAACCTGCGGGAGCTCAATCGTGGTAATGACAACTAGACAGGAGTCACACTTTGTACCACAGCGCGCAGTATTTCGAAGTATCCGCCTAGTTAATTTTGTCATTCATAAAGATACCACAATTCAGTTAGACAAATCCTCAGTTGTTCTCATAACAGGTTCGAATGGTAGTGGAAAAACTCTCATTCTCGATGCTTTATTATTCGCTATTGGAGTTGAATCGAAACGAGCTCAACGCCAACGAAATTCCGCATTCATTGGTCGCTTCAACAAACACGCTGAAGTCATCTTAAAATTAAATAACTTTCTTCTTGCCAATCGACGAGTCTTACAGCGTCCCGATCCCGCATTAACCACGCTTTTGGATCGAGACATTGTAACTATTCGACTTAGAATCCATCAGAATAATCGCGTCTACTATTGGTTGAATGACCAACGGTCCATGAACGGTCATCGGATAACCCGCAAGGACATACGGAAATTGTTTCAAGCTGCTGGTTTCTTTGGCGATTCGCCACTTGTCGTAACCGAAGCTGAGACTTTAGATCATTTTGCTTCCCAATCTTCTCGCCGAAAATTTGAGACGCTCCTTAATGAAACTGGACTCCGGAATTGGATGGAAAAACTCGAAGACGCTCGATTGCTGGTTCTTCAAGCTAAGGCAAATGTCAAACCCCTAGAATATAGGATTCGCCATGAAGAACAGCGACTTGAAGTTTTAAAAACTGCTTATGAGGCTTATCAACAGAGATTACAACTCGAACAACGACAAAAGGAACTTGATATTGAAGCAGCTTGGGCTGAAGTTGCCTATCGTGAAGAGCTTGCAAAGCAACTTCGTTCACAAATTTCAAGTCTAGATTCTCAGCGAATATCAAAAGAAGAGAAAATCAAAAATCTTGAAACCCGAAAATCACAATTAACAGTGAAATTTGAATCAAACGAGGTTCAGCGGAAAAAACTTCTTTCTAGTATGGAATCGCTCAGAGATCAACAAATGCAAGCACAGGGACATCGGCGTGGGCTCGATAATGAACTTAATATGCTCACCAGACAGATCGAACGATATACCCAGTCAAAGCGCCGAAAACCTGCTAAATCAAAAGTTGAAGACATTCGAAAGGAACTACACGGGTATGAAGAAAAACGCAATCAATTTGATGACCAACTTGCTCGGGTAAGGCAAGATATAGCTTTGACAGAAGAAGGGTTTTTTACTCAACCTCAACGATATCCTCATTTCGAAGAAGCGATTCTTCGGGCCTGTCAACAATATCGAACTGAATTAGACAAAAGGGCGCTCTCCGATTCAGTGATTGGACCACTATTCACACTTATCCAAATGAAACCAGAGTATAATCAACAAGAAACTGCTGTGAAGCTAGCCTTAGGTCGATACACCTATGCTTTTATTGCTTTAAATCGAGAGGTTTTCGCTGAAGCTAAAGACCTTTTTGATCAGCTTTGGCCATTTGAAAAACCCGATTTAGTGGTTGCTCGAACTAACCCTACTACCACTATTATGCAAAATCGACTAGCTGTCTCATCCCCCGTATTAGGTTGGGCTGCTGACCTTATTGAAGGTGATCTATTTGCTTTGAGCTTTCTTAGCCGTGTGGTCAATACAGCTATCGCAGAAGAAAACGCTGATCCTAATGAATTAGTTGATGCAGCTCAGCAACTCAATGGAAACATCATAACTAGCGAAGGTACAAGTCATTATCTTCGTATAGGTGCCTTTGCTCGACCACCACGCCCCGTATCTGTGAGCTTGGGTATCACTCTTTCTGAACTTGGGTTACAGGAACAAATAACAGACGACCGTCGCAAGCTCCGGAATCTCCGTGAAAAGGAAGCAAGACTTCTTCGTGATCGAATGCATGTTAATTCCGAGATTGGCCAATTGCGATCACAACTACAGGATTTACAACAAGAACACACCACCCTAATTTCAGATGAAGACCGAATCTCAGTTGTAACAGAACTGGAACATCGGGCGAGAGAATTACAGCAACAGATTATTGAACTGGATGCTCAATGTGATTCATTAAGTCAAGAACATCTAGATTGCACTACAGATTTGTCTCCGTTAATTTCAGTGCAACAAAAAATATCTAAACAACTTCAGAATTTAGAACAACACCAGTCTAAGAAAAAAGTCGAAATGGACCGAATTTCAAACGAGCTCAAGCAACGAGAGGAAGAGTATAAACACCTTTTGATACAAATCGAGGACTTTCAAAAGACTGCTATTGCTTTTGCAGAACGCCCGGAAAGTGTTCGAGATACCTCCAAAGTACGAGAAGAGCAAATTCAGGTTACAGCGATGATTAATACAATTTCAGCAACAGCAAGGGATTATCAAGCCTTTGAAGAACAAAAAAAGGTTGTAACTCAACTCCGAGAATATATCAAACAACGTCAATTACATTTGGAAAACCTCATGACAGATGTAGACCGGAGGTTAGCCGAATGGCGACAACAACTCGAAGAAACAATTGAAACCCTCAATCACCGAATGAACCAATTACTTAGCCATTTCCTTAAGCAAGTTAAACTAATTATACGATACCCCGACGAGCCCAGTCGTGCTGAACTCCATCTTCAACTTGCTATAAACCGAAAAGGCGCTTGGCGAACTTATCAAGAAATGTCTGGTGGTGAACGAGTTCTTGCAACCCAGACTTTCATTCTTGCACTTCATACTATAGCGAAGAGCCCTCTACACGTGATTGATGAATTCACTCAGCGCCTAGATGAGGCAAGTCGTGCTGCGGTCCTCAGCGTTGTACAACGAGCTCTAGACCTAACTGAGACAGAATCTCTATTGCTTCCCCAGTTTCTACTTATGGCCCCTTCAACAGTTGGACTGCAAATTCCAAAGAACATACATCATGTAGTTTTGATAAAAGGGCAGGTGAAAAACTAATGATAACCAATGATACCTCCGCATCTCTACGAGCTTTTCCGCGGCGAAAAGCCTGGTATGATACTTTTCAACTCAATTACAAAAGAAATCGACTAACTCCTTTTGGCACCAAGGGTGTCGTAATTACCCTTTGGAATCTGACAAAGAAATATGAAGTAGCCTTAAAACATCATAACGCAATCCCAGTGAAAGAAGCCGAAATTGATCGAGAAGCAGTCGCTGACGTTTATCGTGTACTTGAAACCCCTTGGGAGCGAAACCTCGATGGTCGATTTTACTATACCCTCGCTTCTATGCAACACCATCGTGACTCACAATTGGCTACTCCTGAAATTGCCCCTTCGGAATGGATTTCTCAGTTTGCGAAGGAGGTCAAACGCCGGGCAACTCCAATTCTGTTTATTGTTAATCGTGAAAGAACTATTCCACCTTTTAACTTGCCCCAAACCGATTCCCCAATTGCATTGGACAGAGCACCATCAGATGAGGATAAACAAGGTATGTATAAACATCATGTTCCTTTCTGTGAGCTATCCATTGAAGTGATTGAAACCCGACGTGATGGGCTTTTGAAGCGCTTGAAAGGTAAACGTTATTCATATTCTGCGCTATCCGAACATCTAACCAATTGGGAATTAGATCTTCTAAGCCAAATGATTAGAGATAAGGTTCTTCCTGCAACATTTGAAAATACAGCCATCATCTTTCGTGAACCCCACATTGCTCATCAATCACAGATTACCTATGCAGCCGTGCCGATTACTGCAAAAAAGCACGAGGAGGTTCAAAACCGGTGACCTCCGATCCAACCACATCGAATGCGGTTTCTGATGCCATTGAAGACTCAGAGGAAGAAGAATTCGCACAACGCCACCTTCTCGGACAACTTTTTGCTGCCTTGACTGCTAGGTTTCGCAATGATGATGGGCAACTTAGTATTGGTGTGAGACGGCAGGATTTACGGGAAGCCCTCCACGTGAATAAAACCGGATTAAATCGCTTGCTAGATTTACTCCGCCAACAAATCACTCCTTTAGGGCTTGAACTCGTTGAATACCGGTTAGGTCGAGACACCCTCTATTGTATCCGCACAATTTATGGTGTCCCCGGAGAACTAAACGATTCAGAATACGCAGTGTTAGGCGTCATTATTTCTACAGTTGAAAAAGCTAGCAAGCAACGCCGTCCCCGCCACGTTCCGACCAAAGATATTGAAACCATTTTAGTAGCTCGGGGACGTCTCTCCCGATACCAGTTGGACAAAATATTACGCCGCTTAACAGAATTAGGGTACATCACTCGTACAGCGCGACGCCTTGCGTATGGCCCGCGAATAGAACTTGAATTTGATGTGGAACGAAGAGAAGCCATCGCGAATGCTGCGACTCTTTATCTAGCTGGTGCAACTGCAGAATTGGGGGAGGGAACTGATGAAGTTTGACCTATCTACTGTGGGTATCGGTTGTGTCGCTTGCGGCACTCGGACTACACTAAAACAGGCCATCCAAAATGATTGGCAACAGTGTCTCCGCTGTAACTTTTTCATTGATCCTCACTGTCACCAAATCATCCAAAACACCATGGGCGGTATTTGTCCCTCCTTCAGCCAAGGAGTCTCTAAGCACCTGTTCCAACCCACAGATATTCCCTCTGACCAAATCCTCATATTCGTTAAAGATCAATATCAAAAAGGTCGAGTGGGCGCCCTCATTAATACCCTCTTCTATAAACAATCTTCTGTTCTTGTCCAACCAAAACACAAAAACCAGTTTCACCCCTCTTCTAAAGAATCACCCACGCGAGAAGAGATTTGGCGACGCTATGGCCTTGTTTTAGTGAAGCGATCCCAAGGTAAATGGAAAACTTGGGAAAAAGTAGGTAAATGCTAGCCAAATTGATTTAAGACATAACCTATTTACCCGCATTTCAAATATGTCCATTTATCATTCCTAGGCTAGCAATCGTCTTGAGATGAATGGTGTGGGTAACCATAAAACGAAGAGCTGGGTGAAACATACAGTTCGCCGTTGGAAAGAGCTCTACCAGGATATTCAACGCATAAACGGTCAACTCACAAAAGCACCTCTCCTTAGTACAATTTTTCGTAATGAGATATTAACTTCCAAACTTAAACAAACAAAATCGAAAACCAAAGAAAACCCTGTGGAACCTTCTACTTCTAGGAAGAAGATTCCTCCTCACCCACAACCAAATAAAGAGCCAACAATCAAACCCCCAAAAAACAAAGCAAGGGTCGATTTCTCCTTAAAATCAAAGAAATAGAATGCTACTCTGTTCCTCTCTCTTTCTAATGCCTTCTTACTCTTCAAGTAATCTAAATTCTGAAAGAATGGTGTCAACTAATTCTCGGGCTGTTGCCCTAACTTCACTTGGTTCCTCTATTGATTGTTCATCCACATCTTCTGGCAATTGGGGTAATCCTGCTAATTTCCTAATAATGGCTGAAATGGCATGACGCGCAACATACACCTCTGATCCCCCAGAAAGAAGGACCACTAATCTTCCATCACAGAAATCCTCTGCTGTTTGAAGCAAAACTTCTGTCATTGCCGGAAAGGCTCGTAAAGTGAGGTTAAACCCACCATAATCCTGAACATGTGCATCATGCCCCATATTCCATATAATAATCTCTGATTGGCTCTTTCTAACTAATGGTGGGATTAGGCGTTTGATTGCTTCAACTAAAGATTCATCACCGCTATTACTAGGAAATGGAACATCGACATGACGTGATGAAATCATAGATACATGGTCTCGAAAACTCGCTTCGAAGTTCAAATGAAAGACTCCTTCATCGTCGCCCAATATATTTCGTGTTCCATCACCTGGATGAGGATCAGTATCAACAATTAAGAATCGGCTTACATTATGTTTCTGTTGGAGATTTCGGACAAGAAGAGCTGAATTATTATAATAACAAAACCCCCAGAACGAATCACGACTTGCATGATGTCCTGCACAGCCTGTAAATGCAAAGGCATTTTGTGCTTCACCAAGCCAGACTGCTTCACCTGCTCTAACAGCTGCACCACCTGAAATAAGAGAAGCTGCTTCATATCCGGTGTTTTTCACCTGTTGAATATGATTTTGAGTATGCACATCTAATAGAAGATCATCAGAAACATTTACAGCATTTTCAACTCTAATCAAAGGAGAATCAAGTGTCCCTGTTTTTTGTAAATATTCAAAAGTTGGTTGAACTCGACCAGCTAATACAGGATACCCCTCATTAGCCATTAACGGATGATAAAGAACAAGAGTTGGTTTCTTGTTGATTTTAACCACACTCGATATTATCACGAAGAGAATTTTTGGATTTTATGTATCAATGAAATAAAATCCTTTGGCGTTAACCAATCAAAGATGTATGGACTGAAAAAAGAATATAACTGGTTGAACTATTGTACAAAATCAACTGAGGACGAACACAATGGAAATTCGGAAAATTACTATGAATGAACGTCAAGAGCTGATGGAACTTTATCGATACGCTTACAACTTTTGGTCTGATCAAGACATTAAAGACGAAGAATTAGATGAAATTCTAGTTCACGAAACCTTTGGCACATTTGTTGATGGAAAATTGCTTTCATCTTTACGTGTTCATGAGTTTCAGCAATCAGTGAGGGGCATCCTTAAGGAATGCGGTGGGGTCGCAGGTGTAGCAAGTTACCCCGAAGCTAGACGAAAAGGCTACATACGACAGCTTATGATAGCAGGATTTGAAGAGATGCATAGAAAAGGCCAATCAGTAAGCATGTTAGATCCTTTCAAGGAAAGCTTCTATGCCCAATTTGGTTATGTGACTACAAATGC
>CAYFXY010000010.1:28396-29073 GCA_964347205.1 uncultured archaeon | reverse complement strand
TACTCGTCCTTGCTGACGAGATCTATTTTCAGCGGCCCTGGTGCGTTTACGAATTTCAGGTTGCCATCGCCCCATACCGCATTGGAGCTCCCCTGAAAAATCTTCAATATGCTGAAAACAAGGATTCTGCTTCGGGCTGGACGATTGAACGCACTCGAGCGGTCCTAATAAAAGATGAGTTTCTCAAATTTGTACGAGAGGTTGGTCCCGCACAATATCATGGATACCTCATTTTCAAAACAATCCCTGATGGCATGTGGAAACAGCGCGTAAAAAACAGCATTGTGGTTTTGGTAAAACATAAAGGAGTAATTCAGGCAGCAAGTCGGTACCTTATCAAAGGGGAACGTATGAAAGGACGCTGGCATACACATATCGACATTCTTGAAATCCTTTGGCGAACACAAGAAGCCCGTGTTCAACTCTTCAATTATTTTGCTAAACATCGAGATCAAATTGATGATATTTTCATACATGCTCCCTTTGAAACAAAGGTCGAGCGTTGGTTCAAGGATGTTCGACTTAAAGTTGAACGAAAAACACCCTGGATGGTTCGAGTTGTAGATGTCATTAAAGCCATTGAAAATCTCCCTGCTGCAGGTGAAGATGTCATTACAATCAAAATCTCAGATTCTGAGTGTCCTTGGAATGATGGTATATTTATGATGCAATCAAAA
>CAYFXY010000010.1:23036-28386 GCA_964347205.1 uncultured archaeon | reverse complement strand
TCTCATAGTTCGGGAAAACCAGTTATCATTGCATCTATCATGGCAATTTCGTCACTTGTTTATGGAACCTTACCCTTGGAGGAATTAGAATTTCAGGGTGAAATTACTATCAGTGAATCATGGGCTAGACATGCACTTGAGCGTTGGTTTCCACCAAAGCCCCTCTACAATGTCATTTATTTTTAACTGGCTTAAAATACGAGGTTTTTTAGGTAGAAATAATGTTCACTTTAAGTCTGAAAATCACAGAGGTGCAGAATATGGGTTTCGAGATTCCTTTTGACAAAATTAAGGCTGCGATTCAAGAACATTTAGCTTTCGAAGCAGATTCCGTAAGTCGTACGATTAAACTCGAATTCAAAGGTAGTATCTATGAAGAAATGCCTTTTGGGGACATGTTACAAGATGAAGAGGGTTTGAAACGTATGGCAAAAAGTTTCTTGGATGAGGATATCCAATATACTGCTGAACCTTTGCCTGAAGGAACCGGTGTGCTTCTTAAATTTGATTCAGATGAAGAATATCAGAAGATGTACAACTTCATCGATGGCATAGTGTATGGTGAGTTACTTAAAGAGCTCCTGGAAAAGATAATGAAATCCATGTTTGCGGTATTTGACAATCACTCCGATTTTGAGAACACAACATAATCGGTGAACTACTTAAAACGAGTCGAAGTTTTTGTTTTGATTGGGACATTGTGAATCGTGGTGAATTTTATTATTTGTTTGGTCTCCTTAGGCTGTTAACACTGTTAATTTTTGAAAAAAATTCGATAATACTGGGAATATGGCGGATTAGGCACCTCCATAAAAAGGACACAATTGGAGGGGAGAGGGAATGGTTTTCTAGGGGGAGGGAAGTGCCAAGATCTTTCGCCAAACCCAGTATTCCCAGTCTATCCGGTCTCTTTTGTTATTTAAAGACTTTCTTTCGAATTTATTTATAAAAAATCATTAAACCAAAGATTTAGTGAACTAGGCATCGAATCATTTTGTGGTTTGTTATCTATTCTAACTCAAGAGCGGGAGGGCATGGTAGGTTTGGGTGGCGTTGGTAGTGGTTATATATAACTCTCAAAATATCTGCTGCTTCAGCAATATTCGAGAAGACGGGTAGGTTGCCCCTGCGGAACTGGTTGCGGGTTGCAAGGTTCTCTAAAGGATATCCGACAGCAGGGACAGCGACGAAGAAAGGTTTGTGTTGGGTTTTGATACAATAGGTACCGGCTTCAATTATCATGTCCCAATAGGTACTTGCTAGATCCTTCATGCCCATATGGCTGGCCATGAAATTTACATAGTGTGGTGCTGCTTCAATTATAATCGAGTCTATATTGCTATCTTCAGCGACATGCTGAATTGTTTTTACTGTTATATCCGGGTAAAAGTAGCTTGAAGCCATATCGATGGGATTTTTGATATTTGTGCCCACTTTATTGATAATTTTGGAGAGCGATTTAATGGTTGTTGGAGCTAAACGAGGGATTTCAAAACCATAGAGGGCTAGGGAGTCGGTTCCGGCTACCCCCGCTCCGCCACTAATGGCAATAAGTGCAACGCGCTCACCGGGCGGGGGAGGACATCGAAGAAAAGTGACAATTGTATTGATCAATCGTTCAAAACTATCAAGAGTAACTGCACCCGCCTGACGGAGGAGTGCGTTCCAAATATCGGTGGATCCTGTTAGGGCTGCTGTATGGCTTGAAACAGCCTGTTTGCCCGCTTCTGTGACACCAGATTTCCAAATAGCAACCGGTTTATCTTTAGCACAATTCTCAATTGCTTTTCGAAGTTTAGGTCCATCACGCACCCCTTCTATATACATGCCAATAACTTGGGTTTTTGGATCCTGGTGAAGATATTCAACCAGTTCCCCGCTGCTGATATCTGCTTCATTACCATAACTGAAGGTTTTGCTGCATCCCATTTGGGATTCAGCTAGAGCCAGATAACTATCGATTGCTTTCCCCCCAGATTGAGAGATAAATCCAACTGGTCCAGGATTGGGTTTTAGGTCTGGTCGGAAGGAGAAGAAAGAATCAGAACAGGTTAATCCAATACAGTTGGGACCAAACGCTCGCATTGGACTCGATTTGATCTTCTCAGTGATGAGCTGCTCTAAATGGCGTCCTTCCGCGGTGCCCAACTCGCTGAAACCGCTCGTAAATATTGTTACACATTTTACACCTTTACCAATACACTCATCCAACACATCGGAAACGATGTGGGCAGGCACTCGCAGCACAGCATAATCGATAGGATCCGGAATATCGCTAAGAGTTTTGTAGAATTTTATGCCAAACGCTTCGTCAACCTTTGGGTTAGCTGCATATATTCTTCCAGGGAATCCAAAATTAAGAAAGGATTGAAGCCAATAGAAGTTAGCTGAAGGGCTGGTGCCAATAATGGCAACGGATTTTGAATGGATAAAGTCCTCGAATTGCTGGAAAGTCTTTGCATCCATAGGCATCCCTAACGAGCACAGAGTATATTGCTAGCCGATGGGCAAAGTTATACTATTATTTTATGCTTTGCTTGAGATGAATACTTAATGTTCAACAAAAATTTGGGGGAGTGCTTTTTCTATCCCAAACATCACAATAACACCAATCGTGCAAAGTATTGCGCTACTAAGAAGGATTCCTGGCATTAAGAGAAAATATGGTGTAAATATCAAAAACTGCAAATATGCGGGTACCCCTAATCCAATAAATAATGTCGGATACAACCATGCCAGGAACCAGTGTGGACAGGTCTTGCGGTTCATTACAAGAATGCTGGAAAGAAGGTTTAACAAACTTCCAAGGACAACATCAATTGCACCGAGACCACCAAAAATGTTAGCTACGAATCCGCCCAGGAATAAGGCTCCTGCTAAAGGCCAACCAAAAATGAAAGGGAATGGTAATAATACATCTGCGACACGGAATTGGATTCCAAAATAGCTAAGAGGTCCTAATGCAATCGTAACTGCTGCATAGACTGCAGACATAATTGCCATCATGGCAATGCTTTGTGTGCGATTCAATCTAGCTTGTTTCATGACGTTGAAACCTCACAACCTGGGATTTTTTTGAAAGAACGGAGCACGGTGCGAATATCCCACCCGCCCATGTAACATATCGCCAAAGCTTTCAACCTTATAATTGCTTTGTCAGAGCAACCAGCAGCCATAAAAGGAGGAAGTACAGGGTACGAGAGCTGTCAAAGTAACACACCTTCAAGTTCCAAAAATTGAATGGTTTAATTAAGGTCCTTGATATACTCCTCTGGAAGGTAGTTGGATGTCAATAAGAATAGAAGATGACCTTTTTTTTGAAGCGAATAATGTCATCCAAAACCCTGATGATAATTGGTTTATTGAGTATCTCAAACCCTACTATGTCCAAACTATCGATGGGCAATACCTCTTTGGAAATACGCAAGTTGGACGACGTCCTGATCGAGCCTTTTACATGATTCCAGACGGTTATCGGCTCGGGAAAGGGCAGCTAGCTTTCAATCGCGAAATAGGATTGAAGCTTTTTGATGTGGTGCTCCGATACCTAAAAACTGCAAAAGTCCTCATCCAAGATGGTGTTCAAGGAGAAGCGGAGTATAAGACTGGGCTTCGAATTGTCCTCAGTGTTGAGAATCCCCATACAGCTTATATCAGCTGGTTTGGACGCCTTATGATTTACCCCCCCGAGAAAGATATGGAACTCCATTGTTGGAATTATATCGTCCAAGAACGCTTACCCAATGAAATAATTAAAGAAATCCAATCCTTTTGGCCTGACTTTGACCCTGACGAACCCTTAACTCTTTATGATCTAACCCGGATGGAACAAGATCACCGACGGGTCATTAGTTTACGTGTTGATTACTTTGGTGGGGCATTCAAGAAACCTAATCTTACATTAGTGTGGAATCGGGGCGAAGCAGGTGGACTTCTCTCTTTTCACGCTGGCTGCACAAAAAGTCGAGTCCTTAAAGGCCTCTCCGGCACTGGTAAGACCACGTTAACTGTAGGTCCGCAACTTGAACAGGACGACGCGGTTCTTGGTCTTCCTTTCTACAATTCGAAAAACAATATTGAGCAAGTTCAGCTGATTGGACTGGAAGCTGCTTCTTATGCAAAAAGTGAAGGTTTAACAGAGTCCAGCCCAGAGTGGCCTGGATTAATGAAATCCAAAGTCATCCAACCGGATGGTTCTCGCGCTATTGTTCTCGCTCAGAATATCGACTGTGAAGGCATAAGTTATGATATGGAAACCATTGCGGGACATCCCGTCAAGGTCCCGAGAGCGCTGCTAGGTGAACGAGTAGGCCGTTTATTGCCAACCCGATATGAACAGTCTGGAACGACTAATGGGCGATTTGTCTTCCGTTTTTATGATGTAAATCCAAACTGGAAACCCGGAACCCCAAAAATGCTACGAACTGTCATGCTCTCATTCCGTCGATTTGATATCTTTCCTCCTGTTGTTCGGATATCAGATCCAGTTATGGCTGTTGCGTTAGATTCTGCGTGCGAATCTGTCATCACCTCCGCAATCGGAGGTAAAATTCCGGGTACTCGTGTAAGATCCTATGCTGCAACTGATTTTATGGCTCGTGAACAATCCCATCAGGCAATCGGAAAACTCAAAATGTATCAAGACTTGGATTTAGGGTTAGAGGGGAAACTGGTCTTTGCCATTGTTAATTCAGGGTATGTGGGAGAGTATGATCTCAACGGAGAACAACGCCCACTTTTGGATGATAAAAATAAACCGGTTCAAAAAATTGATGACGCTACTGGGAGACCCTACTTGAATGCGCAGGGTAATCCAGTCTATCAGGGGCTTGGGGAAAAGATCCGCGTTCAGGACACGAAACTTCTTGTTGACATCACAGAACATCGAAAGATCCAACATTGGCTTGCACATCCAGTGTTTGGGAAATCGTATTTGATCCCAGATCCCTTGGAACTTGAAACCCTTCATGGAATGTCTAATTATCGGATCCGTTTTAATCCGCTTCGCCATTATACCGCTGAAGAATATTTGGCCTTTTGCCAACGCGATATCGATGAGCGAACCGACTATCTCACTGATCTCTTCTCTGGTCAAAAAGACGCTAATGAGCTTCAAGATGTCATTCACGTTTGGAAAAATAAGGATCTTCCATCTGTAAACACAATTCGATCATTTTACGACAAACATTTCGGAAAAGTACTGGAATAGACAGGTTTTTTCACATGCACGTTACTATTCTAAGGTGAAATCTCAGAAAATTCTCGGTTTTAGCTTTGTTATTCTGTTAAGTTTCAGTGCTTTCTCGTTTTCAGTTCAGACTACTCTCCCAGGCTATCCAAATGTTTTACA
>CAYFXY010000010.1:20850-23026 GCA_964347205.1 uncultured archaeon | reverse complement strand
CTGAATCAGCATCTGTTGTGGCAATATCCCTTCCTTGAAGAACCAAGGTTGATTCAGCTCAGTCCAAATGGACGAACAGTTGCAATCACTACAGGTACAGAACCCAGTGTATTAACTGTTCTAGATGGAATTACAGGTCAACGCCTCTGGGAGTTCACACCTATCGATCTAAATGTTAGTAACCGAACTATCACTTGTTTAGGCATATCTGCTGATGGAGAATATCTTGCAATTGGTACCCAAGGAGGGAGTGTCTATCTTTTTCACCGGAGCTCCACAGAAATAATTCAACACTGGCAAGCCACAACACCTGTTACCGCAGTGACACTCTCTGAGCTTGGAACCTTCATTTCAATCACATACGCTGGAGTCCTCTTCTTTCTTACACGACTCGAGGGCAGTCTTCTTTGGAGCCAAACAATTGCGATTACTCCTACCATCATTGTGAACACAACTATTGATCGTATGGGCAGCTATATTGCTACAAGCACTTCAGCTCAGGAACTCGTTTTTATCCGAACAGGCGATGGAGACATCTTATGGATTAATGTCCTTAATGAAACGATATCGACAATCCAATTAAGTGCATCTGGGGCTCTTCTCTTCGTCGCAAGTAGGTCTTCGTGTCTAATCATTGAACGAGATGGGGCAACACAACAGATTTATCAAATACCTCCACGGCTCTTCGCCTTTAGTGCAATGGGTAACCGCTTAGTCATTGCTCCAAATGATACTGTCTTCGTGTATTCGACCTTATCCCAAGAACCTCTTAGTAATTACACATATAACGGAGATACACCATCAAGCCTTGCCCTAACCTATGATGGATTAGTACTTATCGTCGGAACAATTGCGGGGTACATTTTTACCGTCAATGCTCATGACTTTACTACTTTATGGACTCTACCACTTAATGAACCAATTCATCACATATTATTCTCTGATGTCGGGGATATGTTCCTCGTGGTAACACCCCACTCTCTAATGAGTCTGCGAATCTTCAGTGTTACAGGATTTTTAGTTTACACAATTCCCTTTGTAGTTATCATCGTTATATCAGTCGCATTAGGCACTATTACGATTTCTATCCTGCATCCTCGACGGGGTCAAAACAGGGTTATTTCTAAGTCAGCAGAATAATTCTCTTAAGTACTGAACACTCAATACTAAATTATAGTCTTCAAAAGTTGATAATATCAAGCTTCTTATTCCAATACAAAATAGGATTTTAGAAGAAAATATGCCTATCTACCAAGATTTCGCACATCTTTATACCTCTGGGAAATACCCTCAGTACAGTGGTGAAATGGCAAATCTTCTTCCCCCAATCCTGCAGAAAATGAAGCTTAAACCTAAAACACTTCTTGATGTTGCATGTGGTGAGGGAACATTTGCGATCGCTATGGCCAACTATGGGTTGTCTGTCACAGGGATAGATCAATCCGAAGAGATGTTAAACATTGCAAAGGAAAAAGCTCGCCAAGCTAATGTTCAAATCGAGTTTATACAAATGGATATGCGCCAATTGAATCTTCCACAATCCTATGATGTTGTGACTTGTTGGTATGACAGTTTAAACTACTTGTTAACCAATAAGGAACTTCAAACAACCTTTAGTGGCATTGAACAAGTTCTACAGACCGGAGGGCTGTTCATTTTCGATATGAACACCATTCACTGGCTTACAACCCTTGCTCAACGACACCCAGTAACTATTGAACGTGATATCAACGACGTATTTCAAGTACACCAACACTCCTTTGATTATGAGCAAAACATTGCAACCTTTCACCTTATTGGATTTGTAAAGGAAAATGGGTCTTGGGTTCGGCTTGTGGACGAAATACACAAAGAGCGAGGATATACCCTCGAAGAAATACAGGCTTGCCTACAGACAGCAGGATTAACCGAAATCGCCTGTTTGGGAAGTTTAGAAAAGCAAACCCCAGTGACAAAAGATAGTCCTCGAGTCTACTTTATCACAAAAAAATGAAAAGCTATTCTACTTGAGTTAATGCATTATCATAACTTTTCTTTACCCACAGCATTACCTTCTGTAAGGCGTTCAAATCCGGAATTGGAACCCGCACCCATTTTTTCACAACACGCTGATTATGCGAAAATACTTCAGTCCCAGTGATGCTTTCAGCTTCTACTCGTTCGGATTCAGTAAGTT
>CAYFXY010000010.1:19654-20840 GCA_964347205.1 uncultured archaeon | reverse complement strand
AGTTGGGTAAGAACAATGCCCTTGGTCACAAAAAATGCAAAAAGCTTCTCCTTCACAGTATAACTTGGACACCCAAACATCTTTTTAGATTTCACAAAAGGGCGTTGCAACATCTCTGCTTCAAAATCTTTACGTATCTTTTTCATGGTTTCTTCATTATATAATTTCAAAATAATCAAATCACTAGTCCTAAATTCATATGAAAATCTTCTTTTAATGCTACTATTATCACCTTACATAAAATAAGAAGACTCTCAATGGAAGAGACTAGCGAAAAGGTGGTAATATGAAAATTCGTAAGATTAGCGATAACGAAATGGAAAAAGTTGTCAAACTCCATCAATATGCTTATGGCTTCTGGACCGACCAAGAAATCCAAGATACAGAACATAACTTCATGATTCCCCAAAATATCATGGGGGTCTTCAAAAATGATGACCTCCTTTCCGTTCTAACCATCATGAAAGTTAAACAATCTATTCGAGGTATTCTAAAGGGAATGGGTGGCATCTCTATGTTAGGCACATTCCCAGAAGTACGGATGAAAGGCTATGCTCGGGCGTTAATGCAAAGTGCATTTTTGGAGATGAAAGAGGAGGATCTTTCTGTGAGTATGCTGGAACCCTTTCGAGAGACATTTTATGCTAAGATGGGTTATGTCCCCGCTTATGAAAAATACCGATTGCAAGCGCCACTTAATGGCCTACGGCGGATACCTAAAAACATCATTGGAGATGACTGGGAATTTGAGCGAATCCCAGGACTCAAAGCCAAATCCCCTTACCTGACATTCATCCAAGATTTCGCACCCAGTATATTTCACGGGTATGCATTTAATCCCGAAATTCGCGAAGAAGAGTGGAAACGCCGGAAAAAAAATCCTCTTTTTGTCTTAGTAAAAAAAGGGGGAAAAATCGAAGCCCTTGCTCGTTATCAAATCAAAGGTTATATGCATTTTGAAGAAGAAGGCCAACTTCACATAGAAGAAATGTACTGGCGTAACCTCCCCGCTCAGGCCGCCTTATTCCACTTCTTTCGTCGACATCATGACCAAGTAAAGACTCTGAAAATGCTATTACCCTATGGAACGAACTTCCAACACTGGTTCGAAGACCTCAAAGACTGGGTTCAACTCAAAATTTGGAATCCTTGGATGGTTCGTGTTATTGACGTTCAAAATGCTATT
>CAYFXY010000010.1:18792-19644 GCA_964347205.1 uncultured archaeon | reverse complement strand
TTACTGGTCTTCCTGCCCCCACAAAGGGCGAACTAATTTTCAACTTAACTGACCCCCAATGTGGCTGGAATAATGGCCGCTATCTTCTACAACCAGAAAACGAGCAATTGACCATAAGCCCTACCAAACGCTCTGCTAGAATCGGTATCACTATACACGGACTTAGTGCCCTTGTTTACGGAACCCATTCACTGGATGCTCTAGAATACAACGGGTGGATTAAAGGACTTGATTCACAGGCACGCACAATTCTACAAAACTGGTTCCCACAACTCTTCCTCTATAATCCCTACAACTTCTAGATTGCTTTTTTGACCTTAAGGTGTGATTTCAGTTCAAAGTAAAAGCTGCCCAACTCTAAGAAAACAAGGTAGCCAAAGCAACTACGAAAGTAATAACTCTAATTATTAAACCATTAGCAAAACGCGTACCGATCAATCGCTGTCAAACAAAAGCCCAGAAACCCGCAACTGTTTTGACTATTGGTAGCAATTCCACCACCTGTGAAAAGTTATGCTTTTCTGCCACTCATCTAAGAATATTACTCTTTTTACCGTAAATGAAATAAATTTTCAAAATGATACGAATATAGAACAAAATACCTAAAAGATTAGGTATCGCTGACACTCCGCAAGAATGATAAGTCTACTAATTTGTGTTCGGTGAGGAGGCGCGAAGAATCAGTGGCCATGTCTAGAAAGTTTAAACTGAATCCCTCATACGCCCCACGCGGAGACCAACCTAAAGCAATTAAAAAACTAGTTGAGGGCTACCTGCAGGGTGAAATGCAACAGACTCTACTTGGCGTGACAGGCTCTGGTAAAACCTTCACAGTTGCATCTGTTGTTGAAG
>CAYFXY010000010.1:17740-18782 GCA_964347205.1 uncultured archaeon | reverse complement strand
CCTGAGGCTTACATGCCAACATCGGATACCTACATTGAAAAGGATGCTTCTATAAACGAAGAAGTCGAGCGAATGCGGTTATCGGCAGTTGCCTCACTTGCGGTTCGAAGTGATGTCTTAATTGTTGCTACGGTATCTTGTATTTATGGAATTGGAGCACCTGGTTCGTATCGCAATCTTGTAGTTGAGTTGGAGCGAGGACAGGAGATTCCACGCGATGAACTCTTTGCTCGGTTAGTTCATATCAACTATACTCGGAATGATTTTGATTTTCATCGAGGGACATTTCGAGTGCGGGGGGATGTTATTGAAATCTTTCCAGCATATGCGAATCATCCGGTTCGCTTAGAAACTTTTGGTGACACAGTTGAGCGTATCGCTGATATCGCGCCAGTGAAGGGTACGGTACTCTATGAACGGGAAAAGGTGAAAATCTTTCCAGCTAAGCAATTCACAACGGATCAACGGGTTCTCCCTGAGATTCTGGAGCAAATTGAGGAGGAGCTCGAAATCCGTCTTAAAGAGCTGGATGCACAAGGAAAGATTCTTGAAGCAGATAGACTTCGGCGGCGTGTAAAATATGACATTGAAATGATGCGTTCTGTAGGTTGGACAGGAGGCATCGAAAACTACTCACGATATTTTGATGGACGCAAAGAGGGTCAAAAGCCCTTTTGTTTATTGGACCATTATCCCGAGGATTTTTTCCTTGTCGTTGATGAGTCACATATTACAGTTCCACAGATTGGGGGGATGTATCATGGGGATTTATCGCGGAAACGCAACCTCGTAGATTTTGGCTTCCGGTTGCCTTCAGCATATGATAATCGTCCATTAACCTTTGAAGAATTTGAACCCTATATGAAGGTCGTGCTATATACTTCAGCTACTCCAGCAGGCTATGAACGGAAGCATTCTGATCAAGTGGTTGAACAAATTGTTCGTCCAACTGGATTGGTTGACCCTAAAATTATCGTGCGTCCAACGGAAGGTCAAGTAGAGGACTTGCTCGGGGAAATCCGGGATAGAGCAAAGAAGGATG
>CAYFXY010000010.1:17184-17730 GCA_964347205.1 uncultured archaeon | reverse complement strand
ACAACATTAACTAAGCGCATGGCTGAAGACCTTTCTGATTATATGGTGCATGCAGGCGTCAAAGCTGAATATCTTCACTCAGAAGTCGGTACTCTTGAGCGAATCGAAGTGCTGCGGAACCTTCGGCGTGGAAAATATGATGTCGTTGTCGGCATTAATCTACTCCGCGAAGGATTGGATCTCCCCGAGGTGTCGTTAGTCGCCATTCTTGATGCTGACAAGGAAGGGTTTCTCCGATCCGATACAAGCCTCATCCAAATTATGGGACGAGCAAGCAGGAACGTAGGAGGCACGGTGATTTTGTATGCCGATCGGATGACAAAATCCATGGAGCGAGCAATTAGTGAGAATAATCGTCGTCGCAAAATGCAGATCGATTATAATGAGAAACATGGCATCACACCTACCACTGTTGTCAAGTCGATTACCGATATTGCTGAAGGCATTGAACGTGTTACTGCTGATTCTCGTACTGTAGTAAAGGTACCCAAGAACTGGCGGACTCGTTACAGCATGTGGCGCATGGAGCTGGCCGTGCTGCTGTTC
>CAYFXY010000010.1:16603-17174 GCA_964347205.1 uncultured archaeon | reverse complement strand
AAATGAAAGTGATTTAGCCTTGCTGATTGTCGAACTACGCGAAGAGATGCTGCAAGCTGCTGAAGAGCTGGAATTTGAACGGGCCGCTGAGCTTCGGGACCTCATGACCGAGATTGAAGCCTACTTGGGACTCCAATCAAAGAAGTCTTAGCATAAATTACTTTCAATGAACTCCCCATTCTATTTATATCATTAAACTGACCTTCCCGTATGAAAACCCTGATAAATTGGGTTAACTAACCGGCGATGTTGGACACATTGCACTGCTGAATCAGGTGCAAAACCACAAGTCTTATGTCAGCATGGGTAATTGTTGCCGCTGACGAGAAGGTGGCAATTGGGTGAGTAACGACAGATACATTATAGTCAAAGGTGCCCGCGTACACAACCTGAAAAACATCACCGTTCGAATTCCGCGGGACAAATATGTAGTGATTACTGGACTGTCGGGTTCCGGGAAAAGCCTTGTCCAGGATTGCTTCGAAGACATGGGCTATTTCTGCGTGGACAATCTGCCGCTGAGGCTGATGTCGAAGTACTTCGAGCTCATCAGCGAGACAGGGGGCGAGAT
>CAYFXY010000010.1:16286-16593 GCA_964347205.1 uncultured archaeon | reverse complement strand
AGGGACAACGACGTTACGTCGAATCCCTGTCTGCGTATGCCCGTCAATTCTTAGGTCGAATGGATAAACCTGATGTTAATTCAATTGAAGGCTTAAGCCCGGCAATCTCAATTGATCACCGATCAGCAGGTGGAAATCCCCGATCCACGGTTGGAACAACTACTGAAATTTACGATTATATGCGATTACTTTGGGCTCGCATCGGAATTCCACACTGTCATCAGTGTGGGCGACACATCACTCCACAGTCTGCGCAACAGATTGTCCGCCAGATCATGGAGTTTGAGGAAGGAAAACGTATTCGCAT
>CAYFXY010000010.1:15084-16143 GCA_964347205.1 uncultured archaeon | reverse complement strand
ACGTTTGCACCAATCAGTGGAAACTGCACTTGAATTTGGAAAAGGGCTCGTTAAGGTAGACGTGCAGGGGGATCAAGAGTACTTATTCAGTGAATCAGCTGGTTGTCCTGTGTGTGGAGTCAGCTTTCCGGATCTAGCGCCCAGGCTCTTCAGCTTCAATTCACCTTATGGTGCGTGTCCCGAATGCAAAGGGCTAGGATATACCCTCGAAGTCGATCCCGATCTCGTTGTACCTGATTCGACCAAGAGCATTCGCGAAGGAGCAATTGCTCCCTACAGAGTGCCATTAAATGGCTGGCGTTTGCGGAGCCTTACAAGTATAGGAAACCATTACGGGTTCAGCCTTGATACACCCTTCGAGGATTTGGAGCCCGACCATCAGCGAATCTTGCTCTATGGTTCTGGTGATGAAGATATTCGGTTTGAACATAAAGGCGTGACTGCGGCAGGACGAAAATGGGAATGGATTAGTGAAAAGCCTACCATGGGCACCATCCCCGGGCTCAAACACCGATACAAGTATACGCGTTCAGAGATAGTACGAGAATCGATTATCCAATTCATGGCACAGTTGCCATGTCCAGTTTGTCAAGGGCGTCGATTACGCCCTGAAGCTTTGGCAGTAACGATTCAAGACAATAGTATCGATCAAATCACAAACTTATCGATAAATGAAACCCTGGAATTTTTTGGTGAATTGAAACTCACGAAGAAAGAAGTCACGATTGCCCG
Organism: uncultured archaeon; assembly: GCA_964347205.1. Classification (GTDB taxonomy): domain Archaea; phylum Asgardarchaeota; class Hermodarchaeia; order Hermodarchaeales; family Hermodarchaeaceae; genus Hermodarchaeum. The sequence goes on along the minus strand of CAYFXY010000010.1, from coordinate 15,411 downwards.
GCAAACACTTCGGGAAATAAAGCAGCGTCTCCAGTTTCTTTCCTCGGTTGGTTTAGATTATCTTACTTTGAACCGGCAATCTGCGACACTAGCGGGGGGTGAAGCTCAACGTGTCCGACTCGCAACACAAATAGGCTCTCGTCTCGTGGGTGTTACCTATATTCTCGATGAACCCAGTATTGGCCTTCATATGCGAGATAATGAACGGCTTCTGTCAATGCTCCTCCAACTTCGCGATTTAGGAAACACTGTGCTTGTTGTTGAACATGACGAGGGTTTTATCCGTGCTGCCGACTGGGTCATCGATCTTGGACCTGGAGCAGGGAT
>CAYFXY010000010.1:13888-15074 GCA_964347205.1 uncultured archaeon | reverse complement strand
GCGAGCCCCTGCTTCGCGCCGAGTGGCTCTTCGCAGCACGCCTGTGGAAGGCCGCGTGCGGGAAAAACGGGTACAGGCAGCCGAAGTCGCGGGAAGAAGCGGGAGCAGGGATTCATGGAGGTCAAGTCGTCGCTGAAGGCACAGTCGCCGATATCGAAGCTAACCCTAAGTCAATTACTGGGCAATACCTCCGCGGAGACAAGGTCGTCTCTACACCTCCTACTCGCCGTGTTGGGAATGGGGCTAGTATTCAGATTAAAGGTGCACGTCATCGTAACCTGAAAAAAATCGACGTAATATTTCCCCTCGGCACGTTTATCTGCGTTACTGGCGTTTCAGGGTCTGGCAAGAGCACACTCATCACCGATACATTATATCCGGGTATTATCTGGCAATTCCGACAACACCGTCGCCGACGATCTGATGCTCTCCTAACAAGCATGATTCAGAAACCCGGACCGTACGATGCCATATTAGGTGTGGACCTCATCGATAAGGTCATTTTAGTCGACCAATCGCCCATTGGTCGAACACCCCGCTCCAATCCAGCAACTTATACACAAGTCTTTAGTCCAATCCGTGAGTTATTTTCAAAAACTGAAGAAGCCCGAAAAAGAGGATATCGACCAGGTCGATTCAGCTTCAATGTTAAAGGAGGTCGTTGCGAAACTTGCCGCGGAGCAGGAGTAATCCGTATTGAGATGCAATTCCTTCCTGATGTCTATGTAGTGTGCGATGAATGCCACGGCAAACGCTTCAACAAAGAAACCCTTCAGGTTCGATACAAGGGCAAAACTATCTATGAAGTGCTTCGCATGACAGTTGATGAAGCTGCTGATTTCTATAAGAACATACCAAAAATAGCCCGGATACTGGAAACACTTCAAGCTGTAGGTTTAGGTTACATGGAATTGGGTCAGCCCTCGCCCACCCTTAGTGGTGGTGAAGCACCACCCAGACACTTTATATCTTGGATGAACCCACCACCGGACTTCATCTTGCAGATGTCCAAAAACTTCTCGACGTTTTGAATCATCTTGTTGATGTTGGGAATACAGTGATTGTAATTGAACATCAGCCTGACGTGATAAAGAGCGCAGATTATATTATCGATTTAGGACCGGAAGGCGGTGACAAAGGTGGATTCATTGTAGCGCAGGGAACGCCTGAACTTGTGGCTCGGAAT
>CAYFXY010000010.1:12844-13878 GCA_964347205.1 uncultured archaeon | reverse complement strand
CTCATACAGGGACTGTGCTTCGCCAAGCTCTTGCTTTGAAGACAGACCGCGATTCCCAAAATATCGGTGGACGGGTGAAAATTTTCTCCCGGTAAAAGCGAACAGTTCTTCAACCTTAACCTCCTTTTAGTAGGTGATTTGGGCAATGAATCTTGAACAGGAACTAAAAGATTTACCCGATGCACCCGGTGTCTACCTCTTGTATGATGCTAATGATGTAGTAATCTATGTTGGTAAAGCTCAATCTCTAAAGAAACGCGTTCCCGCTCATTTTCGGGGGATAGGAAGTGGTAATATCTTCTCACCGATCGGACAAGAGGTTATCGAGCTTGAGTTTATGGTGACTGCTAACCAATCCGAAGCCTTGGTGCTCGAAGACAATCTGATTAAACAGTACAAACCTCGCTACAATATTCGTTTGAAAGACGACAAGAGCTTTCCCTACGTGCGTATCACTCTCCAAGAGGATTTTCCACGTGTGGAAAAAACCCGTACTCTGATCAATGATGGTAGTCGTTACATTGGTCCTTATTCTAATGTCAAAGCATTAGATGGGCTTCTTAAATCCATTAATCGGATTGTACCGATTGCTACCTGTAAACCCACAATCATTCCAGGAAAACGAAAACGTGCCTGCCTTAAATTTGATATCGGATACTGTTCGGCGCCTTGCATTAATAAGATTAGCAAAGAGGAATATGCTGAACTCGTGCAAGAATATACACTTATGCTTACAGGGCGACAAGATGAACTCGAAGCTCATCTCAAACGTCTCATGATTAAGACTTCAGAAGCTCAAGAATTTGAAAAAGCTGCACGACATCGTGATCGCCTTCGTTCCGTTCAACGTGGACGTCAAGCCCAGCGGGCCACATTCTGGAATCAGCTAGCGGGTCACCGCGACGTTTTAGGTCTGGCTCGTTCAGGTCCAGATGCTCTTATCCAATTACTCGTTGTCCGTGAGGGTCGTGTTATTGGGCAACAACCCTTTCCCCTCAGCGCTCCTTTTGAACTCTCCAATGAAATCGTAATTG
>CAYFXY010000010.1:3346-12834 GCA_964347205.1 uncultured archaeon | reverse complement strand
TCTTCGGGCAACAGAAATCCCTGAGGAAGTTATCGTTTCAGTGCCTATCACTGATATTGCCTTTCTAGAAGAGTGGCTAACACAACGTCGTGGCGACAATCACTATGTTAAGATTTTACATCCTACTCAGGATCCTCTACTTAGCTTAACTCAAATGGCAAACGAAAACGCCCAATTCCATCTCCATCAACTTATTGAACGCCTTGCTAGAGATGAAGGACGTAAACAACAAGCCTACAATGATTTAATAGAATCTCTTCAACTTAGCGAGGAACCGGTGCATATCGAGGGATTTGACATCTCTACCCTTCAAGGAACAGATTCTGTTGGTGTTTGTGTAGTGTTCAAAGAAGGACTCCCATACAAGAAGGGGTATCGCCGGTTTAGAATCCGAGAGGTCGAGGGACAAGACGATTTTGCGATGATGCATGAAATCATTCAACGCCGGTACCAACGGCTAATTACCGAGGAAGGTTTGTTTCCCAACCTTATTCTTATTGATGGAGGGCGAGGACAACTTAGCATGGCCCTCAAAGCCCTTGAGGAGCTAGGTGTTTCTGATCTCCCTGTGATTGGGCTAGCTAAAGGTGAGGGCCCTGACACTGACCTTGTTTATGTTCCTACACAAAAATCACCAATCACTTTACCAAGTGATAGTCAGGGATTACGTTTACTACAACGAGTAAGAGACGAAGCTCATCGCTTTGCAATTGCTTATCATCGAAAACTTCGCCAGAAAAGGGGACTACAATTAGCTCTGACTGATATCCCTGGAATTGGAGTAAAGCGTGCTACACTTCTCCTTCAACACTTTGGTAATATGGAAAACCTCTCAAAAGCTTCAGTGGATGAAATTGCTAATACTCCAAATATCTCACGAGCACTCGCAAAGGATATCCATGAGCACCTATCCGCAAAGTAATCCTAAAGGACATAAACAGTGACACTGAAGGAGAGTAGGAAGATGGCCAGATAATAAGTGATGAAAATGAAAACCTCCGCCTTATTGAAATGATGGTGGAATTTTTTTATTCCTATGGTGAGGTCCGAGATGACGAAGAAGAAAGCGCCGATTACGGGGATAAAGCCGGTTAGGATGCCTGTCGTGAGCCATAACATCAATGTACTACAAAATGTAAGAGAAACGGTGAGAGCATATATGATGAGAGGAGCTTTCATTTTGCCAAGATTGGGTTGTGCGGATTCGATGTATTGAGTAAGGAAGATAATAACCAAAATTAATCCAAGAAATGCTGTTATGAATGCCGCTATAGGAAAAAAGGAAACTCCCAAGAGTACGCTGTGCCAGATGAAATTCACTACAAAGAGAACTTGGGCGATGAAGAAAAAGCCCACACCAACGAAGAATTCAGTTTCCATACCAATGTCACCGAAAAGGCATAGGATGAAAGCAGCGGAAAGTAAAATGTAGAACAGACTAGATGTCGGTCGAAAGGCTAGAATCACAATGCTAGCAGTAAGCGCTGGGATAATTTTGACAATGATGAACAAGGGTGTTGATACTTTTGACAGTTGCTCTTTTTGGAAGATAATTTCATCTTCACGAACAGCTTTAATTAAAGTTGATACAAACGCAGCAATCCAAAAAACAAGCGTATACGGAATCAGATACAACATGTTCCCAAAGTTGTGTGCCAATTGCTTAAGAGTGTTTGATTTTATATGGTTATCGAGCTTTCAGTGTCATCTTTAAGAGTGGAATCGCTCCTCCTTTCTTAAGATATTCAAGGAGAAAAGGCGGAATTTTCGATATTTCGTGGATTTGCTTTGTCCGCTGATTCAAGATAGTTCCACTAATAAGATTGATTTCTATAACATCACCTTCACGGATCAAATCTGAGTTCTTCCTAAGATCAGGAAATTCAATAGCAGGCAGGCCCAAGTTGAAAGCGTTTCTAAAGAAGATTCGAGCAAATGAAGCAGCCACAATTGCTCCTACACCCAATTGTCGGAGAATGGCCGGAGCCGCTTCTCGACTCGACCCGATTCCAAAATGATCATCTGCAACGATAATATCACCCAATTGGACGTTTTTCGCAAAATCGGGTCGAAGATGTTCAAAAGCATACGGAGTAATATCTTCAATGGAGATACGAGTAAGGTAACGGCCAGAAATAATGTCATCAGTACTGATGTTACTACCAAAACGCCATACTTTACCTGAAATGGTTGTTCCGCGCTTTGGCATCGGTTCATTTTCCTCCACGGGGATCAGTAATTTTTCCAGTTAATGCACTAGCTGCAACAGTGGCAGGTGAGGCTAGGTAGATCTCTGCATCAGCACTACCCATCCGACCTGGGAAATTTCGATTCGTCGTACTAATACAAACCTCATCGGGGGCGAGTAGGCCACAATGTCCTCCAAAACACGCCCCGCATGTTGCAGGGCCAATTGTGGCTCCTGCATTCACAAGCGTGCCAATCGTACCTTCTTCCAGAGCAGCTTGATAGATTTTTCGACTGGCAGGATTCACGATAAATCGTACACCTTCAGCCACTTGCTTTCCTTTTACAATCTGAGCAGCAACTTGGAGGTCTTCAAGTCGTCCATTGGTGCATGACCCAAGATAGGCTTGATCGATGGACACTCCTGCCACCTCTGAAACAGGAACTGCTTGGGTTGGAAGAGAGGGAGTAGCGACCTGAGGGTGAAGAATTGATACATCTACTTCCAGTTCCCGATAATAGCTAGCATTCTTATCGGGAAAAACTGGTGTGAATTTTTGTTGGGTATGACTTTTAACATAATCAATAATTCGTTTATCAGGTGGAATTAGAGCTGCCATAGCACCGGTTTCGACAGCCATATTGGTGAGGGTCATCCAGGCATCTAAGCTCAGCTGAGATAACGTTCCTCCATGATATTCAATCGCTTGAAAGTTAGCTCCCTCAACGCCTAATTGACCAAGTGTATAGAGTATAATGTCTTTGCCCATCACCTTCGGAGGCATCGTCCCTGAAAACGTGATTTTGATAGTTTCAGGAACACGGAACCAAAGCTGTCCTGTCGCTAAGACAATAGCCATGTCGGTAGCCCCAATACCTGTTGCTAGGGCTCCCAAAGCGCCTGCTGTTGTAGTATGGGAATCTGTCCCTACGACTAGTTCTCCAGGTCGGATATGACCTTCTTCGACTAGAACTTGATGGCAAATTCCAGTTCCGACATCGTATAGATTTTCAATCTGATGTTTTTTGGCAAATTGCCGAATCTGTTGATGAATTGTTGCTGCCTCAACCGTGGGTGCTGGAGCCCAGTGATCTAAAATTAACACTACTCGACTGGGATCCCAAACTTTGTTGACTTCAGCTTCGTTTAGGTGGGGAAGTACTCGGGTACCCATCATCTCATGTGACATTGCCACATCAATAGAGGCTTCAATGATTTCGCCTGGTTCAATTGATTGTTGCGTAGTATGATTGAGTAGAATCTTTTCTGCCATCGGTCGTTTTGCCATCTATCTCTTATAGCTCCTTCAGATTTTCTTGAATCACATTTTTGATTGCGGTTCCCATTTGTTTAGTGGTTGATGGTTTTATATCAGAATAGGCTCCCACACATAAGTCATAAGTACGCACTAATCCTTTTTTTAGCACCTGAATTACTGCTTTTTCAATCATTGACGCCGCTTTAAGAGTTGTTTTATCGTTATGGCGCTCTCCCAACCATTCTAACATCATTTTCCCTGCAAGAATAGCTGCTATTGGATTTACTCGGCGTTTTCCGGCGTGCCGTGGAGCAGATCCATGGACGGGTTCGAACATGCCGTATGTGTCACCAATATTTCCACCTGCTGCCATTCCCATTCCACCTTGAATTCCTGCCCCTAAATCTGATATTATATCGCCGTACAGGTTCGGTGTTACGACCACATTGTAGTACTCTGGTTGTCGGAGACACCACATTGTCCACGCATCAACATAGGCATAATCTGGTTCAATTATTGGAAATTTTTGAACTTCATTCGTAAAGACTCGCCGAAAAAGTTGATCGCCAATTAAAACGTTACTTTTATCAACACAGGTTAAACGCGTTTTCCCGTCTTTTGGAGCTCCCCTTTGACGTTTTTGGGCATAATTCAATGCATATCGAATGACTCGTTCGGATCCGAGTCGTGAAATTGGACGCACATCTATCGCTAGTTCTTCTGGCTCGTTTTCCCCGTAATGTTTTCCTATGCCAGCATAGAGACCTTCTGTGTTCTCACGAATTATCACAAAATCGATATCTTCGGGCTGTTTATTGGCTAAAGGTGTAGGAACGCCGTGATAGAGTTTCACTGGTCGCACATTAGCGTAAAGCTCAAGTTCGCGACGTTGTCCTAGAACAATTGCCGCTCCAGCAAGTTGGCCATCTTCGCGGAGTACGGGTTCTCCTGGTGCTTTTTCCCACCCCACCGCCCCAAGCAGAATGGCATCAGCCTCCTGCTTTGAAAATATCTCAGCTTCTCCTGGCCACTCAACACCGGTTTCTTGGTAATATTTTCCTCCACAAGGAAATTCGTGAAATGATAGATTTAACCCTTTGATTCCTTTTGATACTGTTTCAAGGACTTTTTGGGCTTCTTGAATTACTTCAGGGCCAATTCCATCACCCGGCAGTACTTGGATTTTATAGGTGCGAACCAAAGGTATCCATCCAAAAGACCTGTCACTTTACAAGCTAATCAATGCGTTCCTACCTAAAAATGCTGAGAAATCGATTAAAATTGAGCATTATGAATTTTTTTCATCGAGTATCCCATCATCCATTTCAAGAATATACTTGTGAAAATCAGTGCAGAATGGAACCGGTTACTCGAGGGCGCTTTCAACGAATTGGATGAGATCAACTATCTTAAGTTTCGAACCAATCGTTTCGATGGCTAATTGTAGTGAGGTTTCAGAGAAAGGACATGCACTCACTAAATGAGACACTCCAGTGGTTTCTGCTTCCTTCACACGTTCAATCGAAGTCTCCAAGGTCCAATCTGGGAATTGAGCACGAGCTCCACCCCCTGCTCCACAGCACCAGCTATTTTCTCGATTTCTTGGCATTTCTACAAAATTATCGCTTAACAATGTTCGAAGGATTTGGCGTGGTACTTCATACCAAGCTGCCTTCTCTTTCCGATTCTTAATGAGTTCGCCTACATGGCGACCATAATGGCACGGATCATGATAGGTTGCCTTAATCCCTTTCAAGGGTTTTAGTTTCCCTTTTCCCGCTTCAAGGGCTTCCGCAATGAAATTCACACTGTGCTTGACTTCAAAGGGTAGGGGACCATAATATTTGGGCCAATCCCGTTTCATTGTGCGGAAACAGCCAGCACACGATGATACAACGACTTTCGCACCCGAGTTCTTAAACAGCTCTACAATGTGTTTAACATATTCTTCAACTAAATCCAATGTACCTACACGCATTAGTGGTGAACAACAACAATATTCATCCTCTTTCACGGTAACATCGGTACCAAGTTTTTCCATTACTCGTAGTGTGGAGACTGCTAGTTCTTGAAGGCGATACGAGGCTGTACAACCCACAAAATAAATTACATCAGCTTTGTCTTTCATCTTGAATTCTTTTGGAATCCAATCTGTCCGACATTCATGATCTTCATTATAGGGGTTTCGTTTCACTTCCGCAGCTTTTGAATATCCCATTTGCTTATCTAACGGACCTACACCAGCTTTGACGGCTTCAGCCCGCATCGCCTCGATGATATCAACAGTTGGTAATTCGTTTTCGCATTGTGACTCACAATTTCCACAGGTGGAGCAACGATACAGGATGTCCGCGGCGTCTTTGTCAATCTTATAGTTCCCATTCAGGATAGCTCTGGCGAGCCACATCTTGGCACCACCACTATAAGCTTCCCATTCCATGGAGTTCCAGGCTGGACAGCCCGCCTCAAAACCACCATTTGGATTGGCTGCATCAGAAATTGTGCACGCTTTGCAGTGAATACAACGAGCAATTTCTAATTCGAAATCCTTGAGCTCTGTCTTGGTTTTTTCGGATTCAGTCATCTGAGAGTTCCTCCAGATCATGAAGGTAATCGCTGCATTTCACATACGTTTTTTCCTTATACTTTTTACTTATTTTCTAAAACCTCACCTGAGTTAAACTTCCAGCCGACCGGGATGCATGATATTGCTCGGATCCCACAGGTTCTTGAGTTCTTTGAGCATTTTTACATACTCGGGCATTAAGGGTCTCATCGCTGGCCAATGAATAAACGCATTGGGACGATAGTTAAGCCAGCCTTTTTTGTGGGCGATCGCTGTAAAATGCTTATCCCACGTTTCAGCTTGTTCATAGCCCTTTTCTGTTCGGCTGTCAAAGGTGATGATTGGCATCGAAATGCATTGTCGGCCTTGTTCAATACTGGCAACCCATTGTACGGGTGGAATGTCAAATTTCTCCATAGTTTCCACGGAGATGCGTGAAATTTCTGCGCAGTCTTTCCAGGGGCAATACCAAGTGATGAAAACGTAGCCTGCTCGGTGCATAGCGTAGGGGACGGCGATAAGGTTTGGTTTGGTTAGTCGAACAGCTTTGGCGCGTGGGTGGAGGTCCATGGATTTTGCTTTGCCGCCAGCATCCACGATTTTTTTTGCCTCGACTTCAATAATATCCATTTGGCTTTGCATCTCTTTTTCACTTTGAGCCCAGAGTTCATAGTTCATCATCCATTCTGGAATGTAGTACTTCTTCTCGCGCCATTCCTCAATAGTGGTTGGAACTTCACGTGCATCTTTCCGACTGGGAACTAGCCACCAATTCCCCCCTTGCACCATGACTCCTACCTCCTTTTTGAGTACTGCCATAGAGTGACTTTGCATGTCCTCTGGAGTATCATAATCATAGGCGACCAAGTCAATGTAGGGAGGATGGGGAATAATCCGGATAGCTGCCTTTGTGATGACTCCCATGGTACCCTGAGCACCTAAGAAGAGACCAGTGAAATCGGGTCCTGGACCCCATGGATAGAAAGGTTTGAATCCTTTCAGTGCCCAACTACCTGTGTAGATAATATCTCCTCGGGGGAGGATGACTTCAAGACCATTAACCATCCGACCTTGTGGTCCATACTTACTTGTTACGAGGCTAAAACCCCGCTCTAAGACATCACCAATTAGAGTTGCTCGTGGTGGTGCTCCATCCGGGACTGGTGGTGCCCATTCGGGGTACTCTTTCCGGAAATAAGCCCATACTTGCCCCGAAGTCACGCCGGGTTCTACGATGACGTAGCGAGCATCGATATCAACCTCAATGATGTTGTTCATCCGCACCATGTCAAGAATAATACCTTCCGGCTTGAGGGGCTGTGCATATCCACCACTCAATCCACCCGAATACGGGCTAATGGGAATCTTAAACTCATTGCAAAGTTTGATAATAGCTTGGGTTTCTTCTCTGTTGCCAGGCTTGATAATGGCTTCAGCTATAGCTGCTCGAATCCCCATAACAGACCGAGCCATGTAACTGTGACGCATTGCAAGATTTGTAGTAATGTGTTCGGATCCGACAATTTTTATGGCTTCATCAGCGAATTTATCAATATTTCCAGGCAAGCTGGAGGCCTCCACTGAAATAGATCAGAATCGTTGCCCTCAAGGTATCTAAGCCAGTACATAAGCGTTACAGTCGTTAATATATTCTGCAGCAACTTCTTTCTTACTCATCAACTTCGCAATTGGAACAAGAAACATCTTATAAGGGTGAACTGTTTGGTAGTGTACTTCCCAAATAATCGAAACTTTGAGGTGTCAAGATGGGACTCTTCTCTACGTTTCTCCACCTAATTTGGTATGAACAGGTTGCCCTCCTAATGGTTATTGGCGCTGCTATTATCAGTCTAATCTATGCTGTCTGGTTACGCCAGGATGTATTGAAGCACGATAAGGGCACTCCTAAAATGCAGGAGGTCTGGTCTGCAATCAAGGATGGCGCAAATGCTTATCTTCGCAAACAACTACGAACGATTCTTCCCATAATTGCTGGGCTCACAATAGTCTTGTTTCTCTCGGTCTACATAGTTCCCCCCAGTCTTGAAGCCCTCGAAGTCTTTCCGCCCAGTGAAGGCTATTTTTATCAGCAAGTCCAATTGATCATTGCTCTCGGACGAACTATTGCCTTCATCATGGGTGCTTTGAGCTCTCTCGCCGTTGGTCAACTCGGCATGCGCATTGCTATCGAATCCAACATTCGCGTAGCCTCTGCGTCCGCCCGTAGCTATCGTGAAGCGCTAAAAATCGCTTATCACGGGGGCACCTTTACTGGAATGCTCACAGATGGACTTGGACTCCTGGGCGGCACCTTGATTTTTATGGCCTTTGGAGTATCTGCCCCTGATGCCCTTCTCGGGTTTGGCTTCGGTGGAACCCTACTCGCGCTTTTCATGCGTATCGGTGGGGGTATCTATACAAAAGCCGCTGATGTCGGTGCTGATCTTGTGGGCAAAGTTGAAGCCGGTCTCCCTGAAGATGATCCCCGCAACGCTGCTGTCATTGCTGACCTAGTCGGTGACAATGTCGGTGATTGCGCAGGTATGGCTGCAGATATCTTTGAATCCTACGAAGTCACAATTGTTTCCTCGTTGATTCTTGGTGTGGCTCTTTATGTTTTAACTGGGCAAATCTTCTGGATTATTTTTCCCCTAGTAGTACGAGCCGTTGGTGTCATCTCCTCAATTATTGGGACTTTCATGGTTGCTGTTTGGCGCACAGAAAAGGCTGAAAAAGCTATGTTCTATAGCTACGAAGTCAGTAGTGCTTTCACAATTATTGTATCATGCATCTTTGCTTATTTCTACACAGGTGATGTGCGCTTAGGCATCCTTGTCGCTATCGGTGTCCTACTTGCCGTGAGCTTCAATCCCCTCACTAATTACTTCACTAGCCACCGCCACCGTCCTGTTGAAGAAATCGTAGAACAAGCCCACGGTGGTCCAGCCACTATTGTTCTCAGTGGTATTAGTACCGGCTATGAAGCGGCTGTGTGGATTCTTCTCGTCATCGTGACCACTTTCATTGCAGCTTTTCTCATTGCTCCCGAATATGTCCTCTACGGCATCGCGCTTATCGGTATTGGCATGCTCTCTCACACTGGCAACAACGTGGCAATGGATAGCTATGGACCAATTGCCGATAACGCTGGTGGAATTGCAGAATTGACGAATATGCCTGAAGAACCAAGAAAGGTGCTAGCAGACTTAGATGCTGTAGGAAATACAACCAAAGCCATCACGAAGAATGTAGCAATTGCATCTGCAGTAATCGCTGCCAGTGCCTTGTTTTATAGTTTCGTTGTCGACGTTGCCAGGGCTGCAGCTGCAGCTGGTATTCCGAATCCATTAGCAATTGGAATTCGAATCGATAACCCATTGGTACTCTCCGGCTTATTGGTGGGTGCAGCTTTGCCTTGGTTGTTCTCCGCCCTAGCAATTCGTGCAGACAGTCGAGCATCAACTCAGATCATTGAT
>CAYFXY010000010.1:0-3336 GCA_964347205.1 uncultured archaeon | reverse complement strand
TGTAATGGAAGGAACTGTGAAACCCCATTATGATCGAGTTGTATCAATCACCACAGCAGCAGCCCAAAAGGAATTAATCAGTCTGACTATTCTCTCAGTCATCACCCCAATCGTCATTGGGCTCTTATTACAAGTCGAAGCACTAGGTGGATTCCTCGCAGGGCTTATCGCCTCCGGGCTGCTTCTTGCAGTGTACATGTCAGTTGCGGGAGGGGCATGGGATAACGCGAAAAAGTACATCGAAGATGAAATCTGTGATCCTGCTCAAGATACTGGCAAAGGCTCCGAACGCCACAAAGCGGCTGTCTGTGGAGACACGATAGGTGATCCGCTTAAGGACACAGCAGGTCCTGCCTTAAACCCCATGATCAAGGTCGTCAATCTAATTAGTTTAATTGCCGCACCAGTACTAATCTTATATCGATTCTATAATCCGGGTTGGCCACCAAGTCCTGATATCCTCATGTGGAACTATATCCTAGGTATCGTTGTCCTCATACTCTTTGCTCTCCTGATCTGGGCTTTTCGCCGAAGTCGGCGATCAATTCCACCCATTGCAGAATGGGAAAGTAGAGACTAGAAACACAATCGAGCAAAATCGTGACAACTCTATGCATTCTGGTTGTAGCATTTTCCCTAGCAATTAGGTACTAAAAAATCAGTTAAACTAACTGTAATTATGGCATTTCTAGAGTGCATCTTATCGTTTCATGATGGTCGCTGGGGCTTTGGCGGATTAGACACCTCAGAAATAGTGAAAACATCGGAGAGGGAATGGTTTTCTAGGGGGGGAGAGAGGTGCCCACACTTCTCGCCGCCACTGTGACCACTAATGAAATTTGAATGATGCTAGATTCACTCTGATTATGTTTGTCTTGTCGGCGACATATAAAGTTATATACTTTCTTTTTTCATCTCAGTCCTTCGATATCGAAGCAAATCAATTATCTAGCGAACTACACACTTTTAAGCGGGATTCATAACTAGTCGCCTAATTTTGACTGAGGCGGTTGATGATGGTCGATTTTTCCCTCTCTAAACGTGAACAGAAACTTTTTGACACTGCACTGGATTTCGCAAAGAAATGGATTGTTCCTTATGCACGGGAACTCGAAGAAGCTGATAAGTTTCCTTGGGGGCTAGTCCAGAAGGCGTATGATGCTGGACTCATGAATTCTCATATTCCCAAAAAATATGGTGGACCCGAACACTCGATGGTTGAGGAAGCCCTCATTGGCGAAGCTATCGGTTATGGGGATGGAGGAATTGCTACGACTATTCTTGCGAATAATCTTGCTCTTACACCCCTACTTATTACTGCCACTCCTGAGCAAATGGAAAAATATATTCAACCCTTTGCCACTGGAAAAGAACCTCAACTTGCTGCTTTTTGCCTAACAGAACGTGAGGCGGGTTCTGATGCTGCAGCAGTGAAGACTACTGCCATAAAGGATGCTGACGAATGGGTCATTAATGGGCGGAAATGCTTTAGTACAAATGGGCACGTTGCGAAATATCATACTCTTTTTACGACTGTTGATCCCGCAAAGGGTCACAAGGGAATGGCGGTCCATTTGGTGGACTCTGATTTACCAGGTATTGAAGTCATTATGCTTGAGGACAAACTGGGTCAACGTGCATCATTCCAAGCTGAAATTCATTACAGCGATGTCCGTATTCCTGGTGATTGCCTTTTTGGTGAGGTTGGAAAAGGCTTCAAATATGCCATGCAAACTCTCGACCGTACTCGTGCCGGAATCGCTGCCCTTGGTGTTGGAATAGCACAACGTGCTGTCCATGAAGCTGCTATCTTTGCAAATCACCGCCGACAATTTGGCAAACCCATCGGTGCCTATCAAGGCATTAGCTTTATGATTGCCGATATGGAAGCCCGAGCAATTCACGCTCGATGGACAACTCGTTATTCAGCATGGCTTGTCGATCAAGGAATTCGAAATACCAAAGAATCTAGCTGCGCAAAATTTTTCGCTACGGATGCGGCCATGCAAAACACCCTTGATTGTATCCAAATCATGGGTGGCTATGGATACGCAAAAGAATATCCGGCCGAGCAAATGATGCGTGGTGCCAAACTTACCCAAATCTATGAAGGTACCAACCAAATACAGCGTCTAGTCGCTGGAACCACAATCCTGAAAGAGGTTCAGGCCACAGAACTAGATACCGGTTTCCGGTTAAGTTATTCAGGCAAGGATTATCCAGATCCTTGGGGTCCGCGCGAAGGTGCGGTTCCAGATTTCTGGAGTAAATCTAAAACTAGAAAATAAATGGATAAAAGAAAGTAAAAAAGTCGTTAGAGCCGACAGAAGGGCTTCCCCCTGTCGACTCTTTGGTTCACAAGTTCAAAAAGACCTAGTCTTTCTTTTTTGCACGCCTTATTTGTTTCACTTCAGTAGGCGCTGTTGCACCAGCAAGTCCTGCTAATCCCATGATTTGGCCCCCTGCCACATCCATTGGGATTGCAAAGACAATTGTGTTGCTTTGGTCGAAACTGATGTCTTCAAGGCTAGAAAGTGTTCGGAGATAGAGTGCTTGGGTACTCATTTGCCTTACAGCTTCTTCGAGGTTTCGTGCTGCAACGAGTTCTCCTTCACTTTTAATGATGACCGCGCGCCTTTCTCGTTCCGCCTCCGCTTGCCGGGCAATCACTCGTTTCATGTCTGTGGGAAGTTCAATGTTTTGAAGGTTAACACTGATAATATCTACACCCCATTCTTCTGTTTCCTTATCGACAATAAGTTTGATGCGATCTGCGATTTGATCTCGTTTAGCAAGCAGGTCATCTAATTCGACATTACCAATCACATCTCGCATTGTTGTCTGTGCATGTTGGACAACGCTTATTTTCAATCTTTGAATGTTTATGAGGCTCTTTGGTGTATTTACGACCTTCATGAAGACTACAGCATCTACCATGAGGCTGATATTGTCACGGGTCATCAGTTCCTGTTTCATCACATCAAGGGTTTGTATGCGTACATCTTGTCGAAGAAAGCGTTCGATTCCTGGCCACTTATAGAAGATTCCAGGACCGACCAACCGTTTGAATTTTCCAAAGCGGAGTACGATGGCTTCTTCCCATTGTTTATTAATTGCAATTGTCATTGGAAGGAATACGAAGAACACAATAGCCATAAACCCAAATGAGGCGGGTACAAAAATTACGAAGAAGCCAAGATAGGGGGCAAGAACGGGCACTCCTAAGAGCCCTATAAGCAGAAACACTAGTCCGAGGAGAAGAAATGTTAGTAACGGAAGTGGTGACCCCGAATATTCATACATTCTACGTTGTTCTTTATCTGAGAGGGTAATTTC
>CAYFXY010000009.1:44398-50007 GCA_964347205.1 uncultured archaeon | reverse complement strand
CTTCGGTGCCATCGATTTTGATGCCGCCAGTTCGTTGTTCAGGCGAAAATACTTCGACAACTTGTGTTGGTGAGCCAGCAAGACCATATTGCTCTGCGTCACCACCAAGTGTTTCAGCATTCACCAATTTGATTTCTTTTTTGCTGGCCGACATAATTGCGATTAAGCTAGGTAATCTTGGTTCATTGAGCCCCTTGGTGGCTGTTATCAACGCAGGGAGACGGCATTCTAAAATTTCATATCCATCATCGGTTTCACGTTTCACTTTAATGCGTTTTTTATTTTCGACGAGTTCGACATTAACTGCATAGGTAATTTGTGGAATACCTAAAATTTCAGCTATCTCCGGTCCGACTTGGGCCGTATCTCCATCAATAGCTTGTTTACCACAAATGATGAGATCATAAGGTTCTTCTGTTTTAATTGCTTGGGCAACAGCATAAGCCGTAGACCATGTATCCGCTCCAGCAAATTTGCGATCGGAGAGATGAATCGCCCGGTCACCTCCCATAGCTAAACATTTCTTTAATGCCTCTTCTGCTTGAGGTGGTCCCATGGTGATGATCACAACTTCGCCTTCACCGAGCTTTTCTTTAATTCGAACAGCTTCTTCGACAGCGAATTCATCAAAGGGATTCAGAATAGCTGGCACTCCTGCACGGATTAAGGTCTTAGTCTCAGGGTCGATTTTGACTTCAGCAATTTCCGGAACTTGTTTGATGGGTACGATGATTTTCATGCATCATGCCCCCCAGACATTATGGTGACTTGTGTTGTAATTGGCGCTAACACGAAACTACTCCACTTAAAAGTCTTCTCCGCAACAATAACAAAAATCGCGAAAATCGCGATGAAAAATTAATGGCGCTAAATGCGAGGGAAACTCATTAAATGCTTTTTTACTAGTGTAAACAAGACGCTATTGGTTGGAGGCAAGTTCTCGTGAGTGAAGGAACAGATCCACGGATCTTTTTGGAGGGAATCGAAAAACGTCAGCGGCTCTTTACGGGAAATAAAAGCTTTGATCAATACTTTGGCATTATGTCGGGCACAGCCACAATAATGTATGTTCAAAACCAGACCTTTGCAGATCCCACCGCTCTTATGATTGATTGGCTCACAAGGGATGTACGGGATAATGAAACATTGCTTTTAGTGACTACATATGCTGATCCAGTGGCTATAGCCCTGTGGTGTGAACGCAAACTACCAAAAGCCTTCAAGACCTTTGTTGAGAGCAGCAAGGATAATCGATTTCAGTGGGTTGATTTGTTTACCTACCGTGGATTTGGAGATCATGAGCGTGAACTAGTAAAAACTGGGTATCCGGATCGGATTCGACAGATGGGGGGAAATCCTGACCTTCTTATTTCCCCCCGAAAACCCGATGAAGTTCAGTCTGTTGATGGATTGCCCGCTACTATCAGCAATATCACTTCCTCGGTTCATAGTAAGGGATCTATTCGAATGTTCATGGCATATGTCGATGATTTTATTGATGGAGTGGGTCATGCTCCTGCACTCAATTACTTAAGACGTCTCATCAATATGATACGGAAATTCGGGCACACTCTTATTCTCCTTATGGGCTGGCGCGGAACCATTCCGGAAGTTCACACTGCTTGTGAACGAATGGTGGATCAGGTACTCCGGTGGGGATATGGTGATGTTCCCGGTCTAAAACAACCCTCTAAGTTTCTGCAAATCCTTAAAACTACTGCTCCAGATGAAATTACTACTTACCTAAAAGTTCCCTTTCATATTCGGGGCGGCAAGCCTACTGTGGGATTGGGAACTCAACTTGAAGCACAGAAAGGGACTCGACCTCGAAAACCTCGAAGTCATCCTTAGCTTTTTCGAGGTTCTATAAGATGTAAAATTAGTTTTTCAGCAGCCGTATACGGATCGATTTTCCGTTCATTGACTTCACGGACTAATTTTTGAAAAAGGGCTTGTTCTTCAGGTTCAATAAAGAGTTTTCGCATAAAACTTTGTTCAACGATGGTTTCTAGCTGAGACCAACAGCGGCGTTCTCGGTTTTGTTTTATTTCTCCACTATCTAAAAGATAGTTATGATGGTCTTGAATTGCCTTGACAAGCTCCTTTACGCCTTCACCAGATGTTGCAATGACCTTGATAATCGGTGTTTGCCATCCCTCATTGGCTTTCTCTAAATTTAGTGCCGATTGGAGTTCCACGTAACGTCGGTCTGCTCCATCAAGATCTGCTTTATTTAATGCAAAGATGTCGCCAATTTCCATAATGCCTGCTTTAATGGTTTGGATATCATCTCCCAACCCTGGAACTGAAAGAAGGACGATTGTTTCCGCCAATTGGATAATGTCAACTTCAGCTTGGCCTGCACCAACTGTCTCCACTATGATAATATCTTTGCCTAGGGCATCGAGTATATGAACGATATCATGGGTTGCCCAAGCTAGTCCTCCAAGGCTACCGCGGGAACCCATACTTCGAATGAAAACATCAAGGTCAGTCGCAAATCGGTTCATGCGTATTCGGTCACCGAGTAGAGCTCCGCCTGTAAATGGACTACTGGGATCTACAGCGACAACTCCAACAGTGAGATTTTGGGAACGATATTCCTCAATGAGCTTATCGACGAGTGTACTTTTTCCTGAACCTGGTGGACCGGTTACGCCAATAATATGAGCTTTTCCTGTGTGAGAAAACAATTGTTTAATTGCGGCGTGGGCTTCAGGAGATCTGGATTCTGCAAGGGTCATAAGTTGTGCTGCGGCTCGACGATTACCCTTTACTAGCTGTTTGACTAGTTCGTTTATGTCTGGGGTCATAGAAACAGCCTCATCCATAGCTCCCGTTGATTGTACAGCTAACCCCTCATTTCTCTATCTGGCCTTTTCTCGAATGAACTTAACGATCTCACCTGTTGGTGTTCCAGGACCAAAAATCGCCTCAATTCCGAGTTTTTTTAAAGGTTTAATATCATCTTCTGGGATTATGCCTCCCGCAATCACTAGGACGCTATCCATTTCTCTTTCTTTCAATAGTTTCATTATCTCCGGAAAAAGTCGCATGTGTGCTCCAGAAAGAATGCTCAACCCAACAACATCCACGTCTTCCTGTAGCGCGGCTTCAGCAATTTGTTCAGGCGTCTGACGTAATCCAGTGTATATCACTTCGAAGCCAGCATCTCTCAAGGCACGAGCGACTACTTTTGCTCCCCGGTCATGTCCATCTAGACCGGGTTTGGCAATCAACACTCGAATTTTTCGTTCTATTTCTGTCATAGGGGTCAACTCCATAATTCAATATCGCTTTTAGAATATGATGGGTTCCTGATACTCTCCATACACTTCCCGTAAAGTATTGCATATTTCGCCCACTGTAGCATACTCTCTTACAGCTGCAAGGATATATGGGAGGAGATTTTCTGTCCCTTCGGCTGCGTTGCTTAATTGATTTAGCAGCATTTCCACTTTTTGATTATCTCGAGTTTTTCGTGTTTTCTTTAACCGCTTTAGCAATGTCCGTTCAACTTCTGGATCGATTTTGAGGCCAGGAATCTCCAGCATCTCCTCAGTTATATAATCGTTAACGCCGACAATTATGCGTTCATTTTCTTCAATCTCGCGTTGATATCTAAACGCTGAATCGGAGATTTCGCGCTGGAAGAAGCCCTTCTTGATTGCTTCAACAACACCGCCCAATTTTTCAATACGGTCGAAATACTTGTAGACCTCGTCTTCCATCTCATTGGTTAGGCTCTCAATAAAATAAGATCCACCTAGAGGGTCGATAGTATTAGCTACTCCACTTTCATGGGCGAGGATTTGTTGGGTCCGAAGTGCAATTGTTGCGGCTTTCTTAGTCGGCAGAGCCCATGCTTCATCCATCGAGTTCGTGTGTAAGGATTGAGTGCCACCCAACACTGCTGCTAATGCCTGGATTGTGGTTCGAATAATATTATTTTCTGGTTGCTGAGCTGTCAGGCTTACTCCCGCTGTCTGCGTATGAAATCGTAGAAGAAGGGATTGTGTCTTTTTAGCATTAAATCTTTCATGCATTTCTCGAGCCCAAATCCGACGGGCAGCCCGAAACTTGGCAATTTCCTCAAATAAGTCAAGGTGGCTATCGAAAAAGAATGATAATCGGGGGGCAAAATCGTCAACGTTCAATCCCGCGTCAACACCTGCTTGGACATAGGTCAAGCCATTAGCTAAGGTGAAAGCGAGTTCTTGAACCGCTGTGCTGCCTGCCTCTCGGATGTGATATCCACTGATACTGATAGTATTCCACCGTGGTACGTTCTTTGTGCAATATTCGAGGACATTGGTGATAATTCGCATTGATGGTTCAGGAGGAAAGATCCAGGTTTTTTGTGCTTGATATTCTTTCAGGATATCATTTTGAATGGTTCCACCTATTTGGCTGGATGAAACTCCTTGTTTTTCCGCAGCTGCAATATACATACAAAGAAGCACGGCTGCTGGTGCATTAATAGTCATGGAGGTTGTGACTTTTTCAAGCGGGATTTGGGAAAATAGGATTTCCATGTCAGCTAAAGAGTCTACGGCTACACCACAGACACCGATTTCGCCTGTTGACATGGGGTCATCAGAGTCCAGCCCTTGTATGGTTGGTAAATGAAAAGCAACACTAAGCCCTGATTGTCCTTGTTTGAGCAAGTATCGGAAACGCTTATTGGTTTGTTCAGCTGTCCCAAATCCTGAAAACATTCGCATGGTCCATAAGCGGCCTCTGAACATAGTCGGGTAAACGCCACGTGTGTATGGATATTGTCCCGGATATCCAAGGTCTTTATTATATTCAAAACCTGAGATATCTGTAGGGGTATACAACCGGGCAACAGGGCGACTCGAGGTAGTAATAAAGCGTTCATGTCGTTCTGGTGAATTTACTAAGGTTTTTTTCAGGATAGTCTTTTCCCACTCATGTTTTAAGTGAGAAATTTTGTCTTGATCTTTGGTTACCATCTGCCTTCGCCAGCCCAGTTACTCTGGTGAATGAAGACTTATTCTCCACTGTGTTGTTTCAGATAGGTCGCCGCTGCTTTAATGGTTTTGGCAATATAGAATATTACCTATATGGCATTCGCTGTTCCTTTGAAAGAAAAAGAAAAACAAATGCATCCCATATGATGGCTATGAAGACATCATGCAGATGGGACATTTGGTTGGATCATTAACGAACTCACAAGGAGTTCTAGCTCCCTCTGGGAAGTTTCGTTGAAGTTGCTGGCACATATTGTTTTGAGAATCAAACATTGGACAGGCCATATCAATCATAACCCAAAAGGACCTGTTAAGAATTTGCTATAAAATTCTTCTTCAGAGTAAAACAGCTACTCATGTATTTTGAAAAAAACGCAACTGCAATTACGAAATCGTAATCATCGGTTGGCCCTTTTCCACAGTATCTCCTACTTTAACATGAACGATCTTAATTTTCCCTGCCTGTGGTGCGCGAATTTCGTTTGCCATCTTCATCGCTTCAAGGACAAGAAGGACATCTCCAGGTTTGATTGAATTACCCTCACTAACCCGTAATTCGAGAATCCGGCCAGGTAGCGGTGCTGTTACAGTTCCTGGTTCTGCTACTTTTGCTTT
>CAYFXY010000009.1:37461-44388 GCA_964347205.1 uncultured archaeon | reverse complement strand
CAGTTGTTAAAGGAGCAATTGTTGGTGTTTGGAATGAGGGTGTCAATATCTCAAGGCTTGGTTTCAATTGAGCTGTATACGCTTGTTTCTGAATAGTGAGTGTATACTCTCCTGTGTCAGGGTTGGGAATGAGGTGAATAGTGTGTTTCGTATCACCTACCGTAATGGTGTAAGTGCCTGAGTTTGTACTGCTATCTGTTATTTTAACAGGAAATATAGTCTCTCCAATCGTAATTGTAAGAATACCATTCTTCGGACCATCTACCTCTACGTTGAATGTTGTATCGTTGATGGTAAGTTGGTATTTACGAGGCATTTTGGTTCCTCAATGGTATCTTAATCAATCATAGCCCATTGCTTCACGACGGCCAGCTAAGACCCAGGGATTTGATCCGTTCGTTTTCGGGCGACGAATTGACGGCATGTCTGGTGGGGAAGGTGTTGTTTCAAGAAGTGTTGCCGTAATCGCAGCCAAAATGTCGGGCGTCAATTTATCTAAAGCTTTCTGTTTTTTTCGGTAGTCAAAAAACTCGAGGGCAGGTTGTGGAAATAAGATATAGGCAATGATGTCTTCGATATCGGTAGTAATACCTTTCAGCGCCTGTCGGGCTTGCGGGATCGCAGGTTTTAGAAGATCCGCGGGACGACAGGTAATCGGGTTTTCGTTTCCAATCACTTGTCTTTGGATTTTTGAGTCAATTGGGGCGGGAGGGCGACCATAATACCCGCGGACGTATTGTTTCACTTCCTCAGGTATTGTTTTGTAGCGTGCGTTTAACAGTACATTAAGGGTAGCTTGGGTACCTACAATTTGACTAGATGGTGTTACAAGTGGTGGATAGCCCAATTCTTTCCGAACACGAGGGACTTCGTCCAATACTTCTTGGAGACGATCTAAAGCATTTTGTTCGCGAAGTTGGTTTATGAGGTTGGACATCATACCACCCGGAACTTGAAATTGCAAAACATTGGTATCAACGCCAACCATTCCACATTCGTAGGCTTCGTACCGTTCTCGAACATCGTGAATGTATGACGCAATTTCAGACAAAAGTTCCAGGTTTAACTTCGAATCCCAAGGTGTTCCTTGAAGGACTGCTACTATGGTTTCTAAAGGGGGTTGGGAGGTGGATTGAGCGAGAGATGAAATTGCGGTATCAACGATATCTACGCCTGCTTTTATTGCTTCAAGATAAGTCATGCTAGCCATTCCGGAAGTGTAATGCGAATGCAGTTGTATTGGGATGCTAACTTCTTCTTTAAGCCGTGTCGTCAATTCATGCGCCACGAATGGACTAAGAAGACCGGCCATGTCTTTGATGCAAATCGAATCTGCTCCCATGTCTTCAAGGTGCTTCGCTTGCTCAACAAACGTTTCCACATTGTGAACAGGGCTAATCGTGTAGCTAAAACTTAGCTGAGCGTGTGCTCCTGCCCTGTGTACCGCCTTTAGTGCTGTTTGCATATTACGGGGATCATTAAGTGCATCAAAGATTCTAAAAATGTCAATGCCATTCTTTGCAGCTAATTCTACGAATTTGCGAACGGTATCATCGGGGTAATGGCGATATCCAACGATATTTTGCCCTCTCAATAACATTTGCAGGTTCGTTTTCTTGATAACTGCTCGGAGTTGTCGAAGGCGTTCCCATGGGTTTTCTTTTAGAAATCGGAGGGGTGCATCAAAGGTAGCTCCTCCCCAAACTTCCATGGAATTAAAACCGACTTGATCCATTTTTTCAGCTATTGGCAGCATATCTTCGGTCCGCATTCGGGTTGCTAATAGGGATTGATGGGCATCACGAAAAGTTGTGTCAGTGAATTGAATTGGTTTTTGAGTAACTTTGGACATGCTGTTACACCCCTGGTTCCAATGCTGGAACAGATACGTGGTATTTAGGACAAGCAGTTTTTAGTCTTCTGCCTTTTCTTACCGACAACCCAATTTAGGCCGGTTCTTTATTGAACTTCGGGTGTTAAAGCGGACAGTTTCCGTGTTTCTTCTTTGGAAGTGATTGACGTTTTGTACGAAGCATCTCAAAGGCTGCAATGATACGAGATCGTGTCATTGCTGGTTCAATTACTTCATCAATAAAACCTCGCACAGCTCCCGAATAGGGATTAGCAAATCGTTCGCGATATTCTGCAATTCGCTTCGCCCTTACTGCTTCAGGGTCTTTAGATTTTTCAATTTCTCTACGGAAGATTATATTTGCCGCGCCCTCTGGACCCATAACTGCCATTTCTGTTGTCGGCCAAGCATAGACTACGTCAGCTCGAAGATGCTTCGAGCCTAAAACCACATACGCTCCACCAATAGCTTTCCGGGTAATCACAGTGACTTTGGGCACTGTGGCTTCCGCATACGCATACAGTATCTTTGCGCCATGACGAATAATACCACGATGTTCTTGGTCGACACCGGGGAGAAAGCCAGGGACATCCATGAAGGTAAAAATTGGAATGTTAAACGCATCACAAAACCTAACAAAACGGGCACATTTATCGGAGGCATCAATATCTAAAGTTCCTGCTAAATAGTTCGGTTGGTTAGCGACCACGCCCACCGAGTGTCCATTCAGTCGGATAAAACCCACCACCATGTTTTGAGCAAAGTGTTCATGCACTTCTAGGAATTGATGGTTGTCTGCTACACTAACGATAGCATGTTTCATATCATAGGGTGTTGTTGCATCATCAGGAAGGAGTTCATTTAAAGCTGGATCAGTGCGTAATGGGTCATCTGTCGGCTCAACAAAGGGGGGATCTTCCATGTTGTTTGCCGGTAAGTAGGATAACAACGCGCGAATGAGCTGTAGACAATGTTCTTCGTTTTCAGCAGCAAATTGTGCAACACCACTTTTGATGTTATGTGCCATGGCTCCGCCTAGCTCCTCAAAGGATATGACCTCGCCTGTCACGGCCTTAATAACATTAGGGCCTGTTATAAACATTCGACTTGTGTTTTTTACCATTAAAGTAAAATCAGTGACTGCGGGGCTGTACACGGCGCCACCCGCACAGGGACCCATTATTGCACTTATTTGCGGAACTACTCCTGAAGCTATGACATTTCGAAAGAATATTTCACCATAGGCACCCAGGCTAGCCACTCCCTCTTGGATTCGTGCGCCTCCAGAATCATTTAGTCCAATTACGGGGGCTCCAGCTTCCAGTGCAAGGTCCATAATTTTGGTGACCTTCTCGCCGAACATTTCACCAAGAGCTCCACCAAAGACGGTGAAATCCTGGCTAAACACAAAGACTAAACGCCCATCCATAGTTCCATATCCGGTAACTACGCCATCGCCAGGGATTTTTTGTTTGGCCATCTTGAATTCAGTAGCTCGGTGCTCAACAAGAGCGTCAAACTCCATGAAACTCCCCGGATCTAAGAGTTTGTCTATACGCTCACGTGCAGTCATTTTACCCGCTTTATGTTGTTTAGCAATTCGTTCTTTTCCTCCACCCATCCGGGCTTTTTCCAAACGTTTACGGAGTTCCTTCATCTTTTTCTCCATGATTTCGGAAGGCATTCTTTTTCACCAATTTTTTTTCTTAACTGTTTCCTCTACTGCTGCCACTCCTCTTAAACCCAATTGGTTGAATAAAATCCTCAACTTAAGAAATAACAAAGATTCTTATTCACAATATAGACGATAATTTTCCCGAGGTAAACTACGTATGTCCAAGACATTATTTGGGCTAGTCCAAGCTTTTATTGGCGAAAGTCAAGCCCGTAACCGCTACAATATCTACGCGAAAATCGCTAAAAAAGAAGGTTTCGAACAAATTTCGGAAATATTTCACATTACAGCTGACAATGAACGCGTTCATGCCAAAAACTTCTGGCGGGCGGCCCATTCTGTGATGGAAAAAACTGGTGTTCCTCTGCCTGAAATCATGGTGGAAGCGATGGCTCCTCTGAAGGTGGGTAACACTATGGCTAATCTTGAGGCTGCGATTGAAGGAGAAACTCACGAATTTACCAAAATGTATCCTGAAATTGCTGGTACCGCTGAAAAGGAGGGCTTCAAAGAGATCGCTGAGCAAGTTAGGGCGATTGCGCAAGCGGAGGTCCACCATGCTGAACGGTATACTGCACTACTTAATGAAGTCAAAGCCAATACCGTTTTTAAAAAGAGCAAGCCCGTTCGATGGATGTGTCGCGAATGCGGGCTTATCCATGTAGGAGAAGAACCACCTGAGTTATGTCCCTCATGCTTTCATCCTTCCGCATATTTTCAAGTTCTCTGTGAAACCTACTGAATAACTATTCATTCATAATACCCAAACAATAATAACTATAAATTAAACCATCAAAAACTAGGTGACCGAAAATGGCCCAAAAATATGTTTGCACAGCTTGTGGCTATATTTACGACCCTGAAAAGGGTGACCCGGATGGTGGTGTCGCTCCCGGTACTGCCTTCGAGGATATTCCCGAAGATTGGGTCTGTCCTGTGTGTGGTGTCGGGAAAGACATGTTCGAGCCAATGGATTAGCCCAACTCTCGCATGTTATAACGTCGAATACCAATGGCGGTTTAGGCGATACCAAAGGAGTGCCTTAACCGCCTATTCATTCTAATTCAACATTTCCCTAGCTTAGTGAATCCGAGTTAGGCTTTTTAAGGTGGTTATGCTCTCATTCGGTTAGGTGATTTATTTTGACAACTATAGGTGAACCAGTAATATTACCTCGGAGTGAAACTGAAAAAATCTGGGTGTCATTATCCGAATTCCGAGGTTTTCTTGGAATTGATATTCGCATTTACTATAACGCTGGCGAAGCAGATTGGCGTCCAACGAAGAAGGGTGTTCGGATCTCTTTAGAGCTAAAGGATCAACTTATTGCCGCAATCGAGAAAGTTACGGCTCAGCAACCTCCAGAGGAAGAAAAACCAAAACCCGCCGATGAAGTTTCAGATTAGGAAAAGAGAATGCATTTTAAGGTCAACGGTGTTAACCAAAAGGCAATAACCATGAAAATTATCGATGACTGCCCAGGTGCCGCACCCCTGAAAAGACCCACAATTATCTTCAAAACGTGTCCTAAGTGCGGAGATGAGATTGAGCTTTTTACCAGTGACGTTAAGATGGATTGCGATAACTGTGGTTTTACCATATACAATGATACAATGTCCTGTGTTCAGTGGTGTGAATACGCCAAAGAAAAGTCAACAAAAGACTACTTGAGGGACAGGGTAGCCATCGTTGCCTTCAAAACTGGATTATAAAATGGTGTTTATCAAATGACAGAATTACTCCAAATTTACAAATGTGAAATTTGCGGAAATATTGTAGAAGTACTTCATTCTGGTACAGGAACACTAGTCTGTTGTGGTCAATCTATGACACTCATGAAGGAACAAACCGCCGACTTCAAGACTGAAAAACACGTACCCGTTGTTGAAGAAACAGTTGATGGGATTCACACAATTGTTGGTTCTACTCCTCATCCCATGGAAGAGAAACACTGGATTGAGTGGATCCAAGTTGTTAAAGATGGCACGATTATGCGCCAATTCTTGGAACCCGGTCAAAAACCCGAAGCAGACTTCCCGATGAAGGGTAAACCTGACCTAGCTCGTGAATTTTGCAATATTCATCTTCTATGGAAGACAACCTAATACTCTCATTGAGAACGTGAATTATAAAAAAGGGTGACTAGCTTTTAGACTGGTCACCAAACTCTTTTTCTTAGGAATCTTCAATGATAGTTTCTTCTAATTCGACGACAATTCCACAATATGGACATTCTGCTTGTCTAGGTCCTGTCCATCGAACTTCATTGTACTTAAGAGGGGCATCACAATTGGGGCATTCAGCTGGTAGGCTTTCCCGAAGCAGTTGCCGTTCATGTCGAGGAGCTGTACTCACTGAAACCTTTCGCGGGATATCCATATCTTTTGCAGCGGATCGCATGCCTTTACATACCATGTAAAAAGCAAAAATAAAGACGCCAGCAAAGATAGCGATGAAAATAATAAAGATTAAACCAAAAGCGCCGAAAATCATGTTTAACAATGAATCCACGAAATCGAATTGTGCTGCCAACAATTCCACAATACGCTGGATTCCTATTGACATAGAGCTCACTATTTGGTACTGAGAATTTCTTGCCTAAAAGGCTTGTTAAGCGTGTTATTGAGAATTAATTGATCTTGAGGAAACCACGTCACCACTCCGAAATATTTGGCGACCTTTAGGTGTCTGGACAACCAAACTTCCATCTGGTTCCAGTTTTTCTGCTAAACCCGTTAGCTGGGTATCTCCTAGGTCAATAGTTATTTGTTTACCCAGAGTTATGCATATTTGTCTATAATGGCGTTCAATAGCTTTGAAGCCTTTATCACGGAGTTTCAGATACCAGAATTCAAGTTGACCTATAAGATACCCAAAGAGTAGGGATAAATCTACTGATCGTTTGAGCATCGCTTGAAGAGTAGTGATGGTGTTCTGTAAGTTTTCAGGAAACTCCGAGAGAGTTGTGTTTGCATTGATTCCGATGCCAATAATGGTATATTCAATTTCATCATCAATGAATGCTGATTCAACAAGAATACCTGCCACTTTTCGATTTTCCAAAAGGACATCATTGGGCCATTTCAAACCGGGTTCTAATCCAAATGCATTTTGTAACACTTTTGCTACAGCAATGCCTGTTGTCAATGTTATGAGAGGGGCATCATTTGCTACAATGGTCATCGGACGGACCAGTAGAGAGAAATAAAGTCCTCCATGGGGCGATTGCCAACTTCGCCTTAACCTGCCAACCCCTTGAGTTTGCTCATCTGCAAGCACAACGAGGCCTTCAGGTTCTCCCATCGCTGCTAAAGGTTTCAGGTATGCGTTGGTGGATGGAAGCGATGAAAAATGTAGTAGTCGCTGAAATATTAGCTTGGAAGTGTTACTGAGCGCATGT
>CAYFXY010000009.1:31374-37451 GCA_964347205.1 uncultured archaeon | reverse complement strand
GATCATGCCGGGGTTCAAGAGGGATAGGCGGTTCAGCCATATCATTCACACGTCATCTATTAAATTGGTTGACAAAGCTCTAATAGAACACCATTAGTACTTCTTGGATGAACAAAAGCAATTAGCATGTTTCCAGCACCCATTCGCGGAGTTTCATCAATCAACTGAATTCCTGCTCTTTTCATTTGGGCCAGAGTGACGTTGATGTCATCTACTTCGATAGCGATATGGTGGATCCCTTCTCCACGTTTCTCAATGAACTTCGCAACGACACCGTCGGGACTGGTCGATTCTAATAATTCGATGCTAGAATCTCCAATCGGTATATGGACAGTTTTCACCATCTGACTTTCCACCGTTTCAATACTCGATGGCTCCAATCCTAACACCTCACGATATAATTTTAGAGCGGCCTTAGCATCCTTGACCGCAATTCCTATGTGAGTTATTCGCAAAGATCACAACTCCGCACTCTTTTCGCCCAGGGACATAGAAAAGACTTCTCTTATATCTAACTTGAGAACTACAAATGTTTTTATCAAAGGTCCTGAGTTGGAGCGAATTATGAACTCACCATTGGAATTTTCTGAAGATGAAGAAGGGACAAGACCTCCACTGAATGCAAATCTCCTTATTATCTTTGGTACCACTCTTATTGCGGTTATGGGCGTTGCGAGTATTACTCCTGCATTCCCCGTGATGAGTATTTCCCTTGGAATTCCGCCGGGCATGATCAGCTTAGTTGTTATAGTCTTCACTCTTCCTGGAGTTCTTCTAACACCCTTTCTTGGCGTGGCTGCTGATCGTTATGGACGTATCCGCGTTCTTGCTCCATCATTGATATTATTTGGCTTCGCAGGTTTTGCATGTGCCTTTTCGGAATCTATAGGTATCCTTATCGGTATTTCACCATTTATGATGCTTCTAATTCTTCGTTTCGTTCAGGGTATAGGCGCGGCGTCTTTAAGTTCGCTGAATGTAACGATTATAGGTGATCTATACCATCGAAGGCAACGCACTCGGGTGATGGGTTATAATGTAAGTGTTCAAGCCATTGCTACTGCTGCTTATCCCACTATTGGTGGGTTCTTAGCATTGTTTGCCTGGTATTATCCCTTTTATTTGCCATTAGTCTCAATACCGATTGGGCTAACGGTGATATTTTGGCTTACATTGCCTAGCCCTAAGCATGCCCTCGGTTTTCGAGAATATTTTGCTGAAATGCGCAACATACTCAAAAGTAAACAGGTTGTCGGATTGTTTACCGTGAGCACATCACTCTTTATAATGCTATATGGTGCAATTATTACTTACTTACCCTTTCTCGTCATCGCTGCTTTTTCGGCGAACTCATTTGTTGCTGGTCTTGTTGTTTCTTTCATCTCGGTCACCGCCGCGATAATATCATTCTCTGTAGGTTATTTGACTCGACGAATTGCTATGAAAGTTTTATTACTAGCAGCATTTCCCTTTATTGCCATTGGATTGTTTCTACTCCCTTTCGCTCCTACTCTCGTAGTAATTCTCACCCCAGTGGGTCTTTTTGGGGTTGGACTGGGATTAGCCATTCCAACCACCCAAAATCTACTCGTAAATCTAGCCCCAATAGAAAATCGTGCCGCGATCATGTCGCTTAATGGCTTAGTTCTCCGGCTAGGACCAACTCTGGGTCCACTCATCATGGCCGTGGTTCTTGCCAACTCGACCCTCGCAGGAGTTTACTGGGTTGGAGCTTTCATTGGTTTGGCGTTAATACCAGTTGTCTTTGTGACGGTTCCCTCACAGAAACAATTGCCAGATGAGCGTTAGAAAATTTGGGGGGCTTTATATTCTCCAAAGACTAAGCGAAGTGTATCGCAAATCTCACCTAGGGTTGCCTGCGCTTCAACCGCTGCTAGAATAGGATAGAATAGGTTTTCTGTTCCTTCAGCCGCTTTTTGAAGCCTGTGTAATGCTATTTCTACATCTTTAGCCTGACGGTTTTTAAGTAAGATTGCTAGTTTTTTCTTTTGATGTTTCTCAACAACTGGGTCTACCCGAAGATAGTCAATGGACCGTTCTTCTTCAGGGATAACAAACTGGTTTACGCCAACAACAATCCGTTCATCGGTTTCAATTTCCCGCTGATACCGATAAGCGCTGTTATGGATTTCACGTTGAATGTATCCCGTTTCAATCGCACGTAGCACCCCTCCCATTTTATCGATACGATCAAGATACTTCACTACCCCTTCCTCAATATCATCTGTTAATTTCTCAAGGTAAAAAGACCCTGCAGTAGGATCGATTGTATTCACTACTCCACTTTCATGAGCAAGAATTTGTTGTGTACGTAAGGCAATGGTTACAGCCTTTTCTGTGGGCAAGGCAAGAGCTTCATCCATTGAATTAGTGTGAAGGGATTGTGTACCACCAAGCACTGCGGCGAGTGCCTGCATGGTTACGCGAACGATGTTATTCTCAGGTTGTTGGGCTGTTAGACTAACTCCCGCTGTTTGAGTATGAAATCGGAGAAGCCAGGAACGGGGATTTTCAGCCTTGAAGCGTTCTCGCATAATCTTGTACCACAACCGACGGGCTGCCCGGAATTTCGCAATTTCTTCAAAGAGATCGTTGTGAGCACCAAAAAAGAAGGATAAGCGGGGTGCAAACTCATCCACTTGAAGACCCGCTTCGATAGCTGCCCGAACATAAGCAATACCATTGGCAAACGTAAAAGCCAGTTCTTGGGTAGCTGTGCTTCCCGCTTCGCGAATATGATACCCACTGATGCTAATGGTGTTCCAACGTGGTAGATTCTCCCGACAGAAAGCAAAGGTGTCAGTAATCAGACGCATAGAAGATTCAGGTGGGAAAATGTAGGTGCCACGAGCTACATATTCTTTGAGTATATCATTTTGTATTGTACCTCGCAAAACCTTGGGATTAACACCCTGCCGTTTTGCAATCACGATATACATCGCAAGTAAGACAGCCGCAGGGGCATTGATTGTCATACTAGTGCTCACTTTATCAAGCGGAATATCTTGAAACAGGATTCCCATATCCTCAACTGATGGAATGGAGACTCCGCATTTGCCCACCTCACCTGCTGCCATTAGATGATTGGGATCATAACCAATCTGTGTGGGTAAATCAAAGGCGACACTTAATCCGGTTTGTCCCTGCGCGAGAAGATATCGATAACGCTCATTGGTTTGTTCCGCATCACCAAATCCCGAATACATGCGCATAGTCCATAGACGCCCTCGATACATTGAGGGATACACCCCCCGAGTAAACGGGGGTTGCCCTGGAAAACCAAGCTTTTGTTGATAATCGAAATCTGGTACCACATCGGGTGTGTATAGGCGCTTTACAGGCTTGCTGGAAGTAGTCATGAACTGGTCGGCGCGTTCCGGAGTAGTTTTCAGATATGGCGTGAGTACCATTCGTCTCCCATTCCCGGAGGGCTTTCTTTATACGCCGATTCTTTGTCAACAGACTATACCTCGTTTTTACATTTCACAGCCTTTCCGCGCCGCAATTCCCTTTTGATATGGATGCTTGACTTCCTTTACTTCACTCACTAAGTCTGCGAGTTCGATGATAGACGAGGGAGCATTCCGGCCTGTTAAGATGAGTTCCATCTGCGGAGGACGAGATTCGATAAGCGCAATAACATCTTTATCGGTAATCAATCCAAATTCAATCGCCACATTTATCTCATCCAGAATCAAAAAATCAACACGCTCCTCCAGAATTATTTGACGTGCATAATCAAGAGCTTCCTGGGCGAGTTTAATGTCTTCGGGATCTGGATTGGACTTGTCAACAAAATCAGGGCGACCAAACTGACGAATCGTAAAGTTGGGAATGTGTTTAACTGCTTCAAGCTCCCCATAATTTATTTGTCCTTTCATGAATTGAATCATATACACTTCAAAACCATGACCTGCTGCTCGCAGTCCAAGCCCCAGAGCCGCGGTAGTTTTGCCCTTTCCCTTTCCCGTATAGACTTGCACCAAACCTCGGTGATTTGAAGGTTGTTCTTTACTGCTCATGGTGTTCCCTCAAGGCTCTGTTGTTTTTCCTTTTTTGAGAATCTGCAAATGGGGTTCAAGGCGTTGATAGGTGGTTTCTGCGTCCATAACTAAAGTTCGCGTATCTGCGGTGGTTTCCATAAAGCCCAGCTCCCGCGGGTATCGTGGGACAATATGTAAATGGAGGTGTTCGATGCTTGCTCCTGCAGCTGATCCGATATTCAACCCCATGTTGACACCAGTGGGGCTAAAAGCAGTTTCTACTAGCTTTACCGTCTTAGCGCCCATCCAAAAGAATGCGTTCAATTCCTCACGATCTAACTCCGCAAGCTTAACGACATGGCGGATCGGGACGACCATTACATGACCGGGGTTGAAGGGAAACATGTTGAGAATGACCATGAACTCTGTATCTTGGTATACGATTTTGGTGATAACTCTGGGATTGCCTTCGATAATGGCACAGAAAATGCAAGGAATTTCATGACGCTCCTCCCCTTCTATGTAAACTAGTTTATGTGGAGCTGCGATGTAATTTCGGAAAGGCACGGTTCTACCGACTCCTATTCAAATTCGAAAATTTTGCTTTGTTTCAATGAAGGGAAAAGTGCAATTAATACTTCCGTTTCTGGAAAATCATGTGGCAAGAATGCGGATCTAGCCACCGTGACGGTGGACTTCATCCTCTAGACCGCGAATCGCCGCTTTTAGGCGTAACCGTTCCTCAACATATTCGTCGCCTGTAATGTTGCCTTCCTTGAATTTCTTATCCAACTCTTTGAGTTCTCCTTTGAGTTTTTTAATTCGTTGTTGCATTTGGTCAACAAAGCTTATCGCTCGTCCTTCAGTGCCCGCTTCGAGCTCTGCAGGGGTGTATGCGGCTTTGATAACGCCGTCCTCAATGCGCAGAATCCGTTCAGATGCCGCTGCCACTAAGGGATTGTGGGTAACGAGGATGATGGTTTTTTTGTATTTCTGATTAATTCGTACGAGGAAATCAACGACCACCTGTGACGTTTCCGAATCTAACTCTCCGGTTGGTTCATCAGCAAGAACAATCGGTGGATCGTTAGCCAACGCTGCCGCAATTGCCACACGTTGTTGTTCACCACCACTGAGTTCATCTGGCTTATGTTTCGCTCGATCAGAGAGTTGAACGATGCTAAGTAGTTCGTTTACACGTTCTCTTCGTTCACTTCGCGGAACTTGGTTGACAATCATTGGTAACGCCACGTTCTCTGCGGCGCTCAGCATGGGAACAAGATTCAATGTCTGGAAAATATGCCCTACAACTCGCCGTCGGTACATCACCAGCTGCTTCCGGTCCAGAAAGGTGACATCCACATCACCTACCTTTGCTTCACCGGCAGTGGATCGATCAAGGCCGCCCAAAATATTGAGTAAGGTCGTTTTTCCTGAACCAGAGGGGCCCATCACTGATACGAGTTCCCCTTCCCGAACACTCATATTTAATCCTCGAAGGGCACGAATCTCCACAGCTCCCATTCTGTAAACACGAACCAAATCTTTCACTTCAATATAGGCCATTTACTTTTCACCTCAACACGGAGAGATCATATCGGGCAGTACGTGCTTCGATTAAAATTGGAATAAGAGTAGTCAAAACTAATAGACCAATGATGGTTGCCATTAATAACGCAAACGTTGCGTTGAATTCTGGTGGTAAGAAACGAGGAGTTAGAAGCATTGGTTGAAATGATGATACACCCCCAATAACAAGCCCATAATAGATGATGAGACCCACTAAAAATCCGAGAATAATGGCAAGAATCATTATTGTCAGAATTTCTGCTGAGAGCATGTTGACCGTTTGCGAGTAGGTCATTCCTCGGGCGCTCATCAATGCAGTAGTTGAACGACGTTCACGAAGTGTTAGAAAAATAATAACTAATGTCCCAATTGATGCTAGAATAATGGCGAAAGCCACCCCTAATTGCATTATATTTGTCGCTGAATTTCGAAGAACATCAGTATTATACTCTTCAATCAGGGTTATTGCCGACTCCACGTCAAGAACATCATCTAATTCCTCAA
>CAYFXY010000009.1:23386-31364 GCA_964347205.1 uncultured archaeon | reverse complement strand
GCTCGAAGCTCGGAGAAAGCGGTGCGCTCGGATAGCTTGAATCACCTCAAGATTATTGGCAGGGGACGTTAAAGATACTAATACATGTCCCTTAGGTGAGATGTCGGAAGCATAACTTTCCATTAGGTCAACAGATGTATATGACCACGTGTTCTCCGCTAGCCACGTACCCTCAAATCCGAAAAGAGATTGTATATAATTGGGCTCAGGACCCATAAACCCAACAACAGTAAGTGACCGAAACGAATCATTCAAAGGAAATTGTACAACTAAATCATCACCTAGTTCTAATGACAAGGCGTTTGCTACAAGTTTCTGTAGAATGATCGTTTCATTACTTGATGAAATCGATTCGAATGCGAGGGAGGCGGGGACTCCTAATATCCACCCAAGCTCATAATAAGCTACACCCAACCATTCACTAACGTTGATGGCTCTAACCATTAGCCCACTTTGAGATACTGTTGACATGGTAAAAGTATATTGTGCTGCAGCTCCTCTGACTCCATCAATGTCATGGATGATGGGAAGCAAGGTAGTTACATTTTCTGGATAACTAACATGAACCTTAATGTCTGCCCCAACAGAAGTATATGCAGCTCTTATTGCCAAATCATTACTACTTATAAGAATGCCAAAAGTTTGAACGCTGTAACCTACCAATAAAGCTGTGATGAATAAGATGGCTACAGTCCGTCCCGGTCGTCGTGAAATGTTGTGTGAGGCTAAACCTCCTAGGTCGCCCATGATTCGACCAATGAAACGTTCTGAATATTGATAGAAGCCTTTCCATCCCTTGACCATAATGGTAACTAAGCCCCAAAGAAACAGTAATGGAGCCCAAAACGTGATAACCGTATCAAATGTAACCCAATACATAACTAGCGAACCCAATATTGGATTGGTAAATAGCAAATTCACAGCCAATCCGGTAACGTTGATTCCTAAAAGCCAGATTACGAGTTTGTAACTTCCCAAGATTAGGGCGGACCATGCCAGCATACGTGGATATCCTGTTGGTTCTCCAACCAGAGTGTACTCTCGGATTGCTTCGGTGGTAGGAATTTTTGAGGCTTTACGTGCAGGTAGATAGGAACTAAACGCAGAAATAATCACACCGAATGTAAATGTTAGAAAGAGAGTATCTAATCCTATTCCTGTAGTTAATATCGCTGTCCAAGTTATCGCAGGAATAAAAAATGGTATAAGCACAATCGCAATGAGGATTCCAAAGACACTTGCTAAGATTCCAATGAGTATTGCTTCCCAAATAAATAAACTCGTAATCGTACTTCGAGTTACACCTTTTGTAAGTAAAAGACCAACTTCTCGGCGTCGGATAGAATATGATACATCATTTAATGAAACGCCCATATACAATGCTATGAAGAATACAGGAATGGAAACTTGTAGAAAGATCATTCGGAAACCTTCTAATAATGCGGAAAAACTCTGGAGAATAAACACGAGATTGTTACTCAGACTTCCGCTATATTGGGTGTAGAGGGCGTTTTGAATTTGGTACTCAAGCTGCAAAATGTTCTGTTGTGTGAGTTGGATATTATAAGGATTGATTAAACGTGTTCGGTCTACATAGATGAGAGTATATTCATCAAGCCACACGGATTGTATGTTAGGTTGGGTTTGTGCCCAATCATAAATTGAAAGAAACGTAGATTCCAAATCTACTAAAAAAAACGACGCATGTTGTCGGAGCCAGCTTTCGTATTCAAATCCCCAAATAGGGAAATATGCATCTATCATAAGTGTCTCTCGGGCTAGCTCTGTGAGCTCAAAGTGTCCTACAACTGAAAGGGTTATGTTATGCTCTATGATTTCCCCGGTTTCATTCGAGATTTGAACGGTAATTGAATAGTTACTTCCGATGGGATAGTCATTAATTAAGGCTGAACTGGTCGCGATGAGTGTTTCATTGGCTCCGAGTGATATGCTCCCATTAACCAATGTCACACCATTATAAATTGAAGAATTATCCTGGATCCCACAAGTTAGTAGGTATTGTTCGTCAAAGTAGGTGAAATTTTGATGCCTGATCATGGTTTCTGTAAAATCCACATCATCAAAGTTTTCAATATCATGACGTAACTGGAAAAAATCAGATCCATTAGGTATACCTCCCCAGCCATAGGTTCTCCAATACATGTCTACAGCGACCGAATCTAATATCTCATCAAGCATAGCACCTACCAAGGAATTCGCACCAATGTTGGAGGCCGCAAACAGGGATGTCGCAATTGTAACACCAACTAAGATTGCAAGATAAATTTTTTTATTTCGAGTTGTGCGACTAACTGCGTATCGGTACACACTCAATCCCTGCTCTTCCATTTCTTCCGAATTTACTCATAAAAGCTTTAAGGTCCAAATTGCTCAACAATTTTAAAGGACTATCTTATGGTCGCTTCAATGGAGGTGGAATTTTTGTTTTCCAAAAAAACAACGCCGATTAGCGAACTAGTCAAGGGAAATCCGGATCGCCCCATCGGTGAACCCTCTTTGGTTCTTCTAGCCTGTCTTTTCAACGTCTTTCAAATCTATCAACTGCTCCAAATTCTCTCTCAATTAAGTCTGGCTCCGAACCCATTTAATCCCTTACCGTTTTACAGTTTAATGATGCTACAGGTTGTATCCAGCTTGGTTGGATGGTATGTCGTATTTTGCATCATCCTATTAATTGGAGCGGGCATTGTCTATTTTTTTAATCGGCGTATCGGTTCCGCCCTGATTTTAGTAATCTCTATTATTGGGTTATTAATTGGATTTGTTGGTAGTGGGTTAACTTTCATCTACACATTCAGCTTCATTTCGTTAATCACTGGCTTGTTGGCTCCGATTATTGGGCTCATCGCTGGAATTAACGGGGTTCGAAGTAAAGAACCCAAATTCTCTACTGAATCTCACGAAGTCATCTAATTCGGGTCAATCTTGTAGTGTTGCCACTCTCTCTACGAATGCGACTATCCGTTTGATAGCCTCATCAACGACTTTCTTCCCTTTTTCAGGATTAGCACGTGTTGCATGTCCGATGGTGCCTGACTCACTAAAGTCAGTTGTATTCCAAATTGGCATTATGTGTGGTTGTGAGGGAAACATTGTGGGTTCTGAGAATCCTGGTACTGGTTCTCTCCCTAGTTCATCTACTCGTTTATCTTCTAGGACGCGTTGCCCAAGGGCCCAGGCGACTGAAGTTTCCATCTCGTCAGCGTGGTAGTGTGGTGGATCGAAGATCTCTTTTATCAGGTCTCCGGTGATTTTCCACCATTCGATATTAGCACACCATAGTCCCTCTTCATCGAAGAGTCGGCGTAGGGCTAAAGATAAGGCGGCGGTGTTGCCTCCATGACTGTTAATGACGATAATTTTTTTTATCCCATGTTTTGCGAGGCTCTTTCCAATGTCGAGGATGAGGGTGATGAAGGTTTCATAACAGAGTGTGATGGTTCCAGCAAAGGGCATATGGTGTTGGGACAGACCATAGGGAATGAGGGGTGTAACAACGGTCTTTATCTTTGGCCACAACTGATCTGCAACCCGAGTAGCAAATTCCTGGGCTTGGAATGCGTCATTGTTGAGAGGTAAAGCTGGGCCATGTTGTTCTTGCGAGCCCACTGGAAGAATGGCAATGTCGGTCTCTTGGAATAATACTTGGGCTTCTTCCCAAGTTAAATTCCCTAATTGAAAGGGTTGGCCGTTAGTCAAACTGAATTCACCTTAGTTTCCAATGAAGAAACATTGTACCCGTCCTTCCTCAAAAGCTCTCGGATTCAGAAAATATTTCGAGCCTAGGTTCCTTCCGCATAGTCCGTCTTGTAACGTTCTTGTTGGGGGGTCAGGCGGTCGATGGAAATGCCCATGGATTCTAGTTTCAGGCGGGCGACTTCTTCGTCAATTTCGCGAGGGAGAACATATACGGTATTAGAGAGCTCTTTGTTGTGTTCTTTCAGATATAGCATGGCGTGGAATTGATTAGCAAAGGATAAATCCATCACGGATGAGGGATGCCCTTCAGCGGCGGCGAGGTTCACTAAGCGCCCTTCACCGAGTAAGTAAAGCCGGCGCCCATCTTTTAGGGTGAATCCACGGTTATTGTCACGAATGACGCGCTCTTTTTTCGCAATTTGGGATAGGATTTCGGTGTTCACTTCGACATTGAAGTGACCAGCGTTCGCGAGAATTGCGCCATCTTTCATGACATCAAAATGTTGTGTAGTGATAACATCACGCATGCCTGTTGAGGTGATGAAAACATCTCCTTGGGATGCGGCGTCGAGCATGGGCATCACCCGATAGCCTTCCATTCGTGCTTTGAGCGCTTGAAGGTGATCCACCTCGGTTACGATCACGTCTGCGCCCATTCCGCGTGCACGTTGGGCGATTCCTCGACCACAGTGACCAAAACCTGCAACCACAACAGTACTGCCGGCAAAGAGAATGTTGGTTGCGCGGAGAACGCCATCCAGTGCAGATTGTCCGGTTCCAAAGATATTATCCATCTCACGTTTAGTAATTGAGTCATTCACAGCGATTACAGGATAACGGAGTTTTCCATCCGCTGCCATAGCACGGAGACGATGGACGCCCGTTGTGGTTTCTTCAGCTGCCCCAATGACTTCTTTAGCCAGCTGTGGATGTTTGGTGTGAACCCGGAAAATTAGGTCTGCCCCGTCATCTAAGGTTAGCTGGGGTTTGATTTTGAGGGTTTGGTCAATGCACCAGTAATATTCTTCATTATTTAGGTTATGCCAGGCATAGACTGAAATATCGTTGGCAGCCAACGCTGCTGCCACATCATCCTGGGTGGATAGGGGGTTACAGCCACTCCATGCTACTTCCGCTCCTGCTGTTACAAACGTCTCGACAAGGACAGCGGTTTCTTTGGTGACATGTAAACAACCAGAAATCCGCATTCCTTTGAGAGGTTGAGCTTTGGCATATTGTTTTCGTATTCCCATTAACACGGGCATTTGGGATTCTGCCCAGTCGATTTTCTTGCGACCTTGCTCTGCAAGGGCAAGATCTCGAACTTTGTGCTCTGCCATTTGTGAACACCTAACCTTGCATTAGACCGCATCTTTCCTTTAAGGATTTCACCACTAATAATAGTAGGAGAAGGATGAATCCAGCACAAGCGCACACCTATTTATGACAGCTTAGTAATACTGAGATTGAGTGGCTCCAATTGAGTCTTCTTCTAATTGTTGCAGCTATTGCTGGAAGTTTAATTGCGGGTCTGCCTGCTTTTCTGGTTTTTTTATATATTGCTCGCTTGAAAGCAAGTATGTGGGTTTCCGCGATTCTTGGAGGAATATTTTGGTTTGTTGCTCTTTTAGCTCGTATTCCGATCCTTCTTGTCTTCGAGTTAGTTGGACTCGTGATATCTCCTGCATTCTTAATGGCTTATACCGCGGCATTACTTCTTGGAGCTTCACTAATGGCGGGACTCTTTGAAGAAGGGATCAAATACGTCTTCCTGAAGAAATATCCACAATATATCAAGGCAATGAAACATGCTCTTTGCTTTGGCCTAGGTTGGGGGATAAGCGAGGCACTCTTATTGTATGTATTTGATGTTCTCGCATATGGATTTCTTTATGATTGGCTGATAACGATTATTCCCTTGCCTCCTGAGTCGATTCTCATTCTCAATTTCATGATCGGTGCAATTGAACGGAACATAGCCATTCTCTTCCATGTGTCTGCAACCATCATCGTAGCTCTCGCTATCTGGCATCGGCGCTTCATCTTTGCGATTATGGCCATTCTAGCACACTTTCTCTTTGATTTCATTCCCCTTATGATTCTGCAATTTGTACTCTACCCGACTCTCACTTCCTTTGTTGCAGTTATTATTGTTGAAGGGCTCTTCGGAGCCTTCGCTATCTTCCTCATATTCCTTGCGTTCTATCTTTGGAAGCGTGAAGGAGGACCATCGGAACCACAACCAGAGACAGAAGTCACATAAAAGGAGATGTACAGAAAAACCAATGAGCGAACCATTATGCCAGAACTTCCAGATCTCGAAGTCACTAAGAATATTCTTAACCAAACTGTCATTGGGCAGACCATTGTGGACGTTGAAATAGGAAGCCCTGTACTCCTACGCCGACCAACAGAAGAAGTGTTTACTCGAAAGCTTCAAAATCGAACCATTAAGAAATTCTCGCGGTTTGGCAAGTTCTTAATTTCTCACTTTCAGCCATCCGCACGGTTATATATCAATTTCATGCTTGCGGGTCGGCTTAGGCTTCAAATGCCAACCGATCCAAAACAAAAGAAGATG
This sequence comes from uncultured archaeon, assembly GCA_964347205.1. Lineage (GTDB taxonomy): Archaea > Asgardarchaeota > Hermodarchaeia > Hermodarchaeales > Hermodarchaeaceae > Hermodarchaeum. Next base: position 25,063 of record CAYFXY010000009.1, on the reverse strand, counting down.
GGTTTTCGGTTGCAGTTGAAAAATGGCTTCGATTTACGGTATTATGATATCAAAAATATGGGCAAAATCTATCTACTATTAAACGATGAACCCACATCACTTATCCCAAATTATGATAGTCAAGGGCCAGATGCATTGGATCCCCAACTAACGCTGGAACTCTTTCGTCAGCGGATCAAACAGTTTAATGCAGTAATCAAACACGTATTGGTCAATCAACGGTTTATCGCTGGTTTGGGGAATGCTTACGCAGATGAGATACTTTTCCGTGCAAAAGTTGCCCCATTTCGAAAACGGGCATCCCTTTCTGGCAAAGAAATCGGTGCGATTTATACCGCTCTTTTATCCGTTCTCCAAAATGCCATTTCCACAATCACAGCACGGGTAGGAAATTCACTTCAATTAGAGGTTCGTGATTTTTTGCAAATTCATGGAAAAGGCGGAAAACCCTGCCCAATTTGTGGGACATTGATCTATTCAGTGAAATCAGGATTACGCGTCGCCAATTTTTGTCGCCAATGTCAAACCTAGCGGATTACGTGAAATTACATTTTTTCTACCCAATTTTGTTAAGAGGAACAGGATTATATGCAATATCTGGCAAAGGCAAATTTGTCAAAGAGTGCATAAATTGCGGCTTTATGCATGCTTTGGGTATCTACGGGAACTGAAAGATGCTCTGACAAAGAGTTGTTTTCAGGGTGCGAGGTGTGAGCCAGAATGGTATTATACGGAATTTGGCTCATTGATGCTAACAGCGGTCTACTCCTCTCTCATATCACGGTTCCGGGGTTCTCTTTCAATCCCGATCTCTTTTCAGGATTTATCGCAGCAAGTCATGACTTCGCGCAAGAGACCTCCGGTGGCACACTTAGCACCATTGCTATGGGGAATTTTAAACTTTTAATCCGGCGTGGACGTATCCTCATGAAAGTTCTCGCCGTGGGCTCAAGAGATCCAGAAGTCCGCTATGATCAATTCTTCAGTAATATTGAAGCCTGCGTTGACCCGGTTTTGGCTGGATTACATCGCGAACCTAATGGTTTTAAGGCGGTGACTCTCGAGTTCCGCAAACAATTGTTAGAAATTATAACTTCCGAACTTGAACAGTTTGCTACACGAAAAGCCCCATCTGATTTATCAGAATTAGCTATTTTACAAAAAGCTGAAGCAAAAACACTTATTCAAGCCTTGCTCCAACGCCAACAGGCGGAATTAGTTCCCCAATTAGATACCACAAAAAAAGGGTTTTCATACCCTTTAGCCTCATCAATTACTGGGTTGGATGATGAGGGGGGGACTCAATTACTCGCACGCCTTGCTGATTATGGTTTACTTTTAGCCGAACCAACAGATACCTCACTCGCTTGCCCCAAATGCAGTTCACTTCATTTACATCCCCACATTCTCTGTCCAGGTTGTCAAACCCCTGCCCACCCGGTAGAACTCTTCGAACACCTTTCATGTGGAACAATCAGTGTCAAACTTGAAGACCATCAGGAGCTCTATTGCAATCAATGTGGAATTCATAGCGACGATGAACATGAATTCCGCATTTTCCGTGGCTATCAATGCACTAATTGCAATTCCTCGTTCAAACATCCTCAGATGATTTTTGTCTGCCATTCCTGCCATACAAGCACTGAACCCGAAAATGCCGCATTTACGATTCTGAAA
>CAYFXY010000009.1:19527-23376 GCA_964347205.1 uncultured archaeon | reverse complement strand
AAATATGTCCTGAATCCTGCCCTAATATCAGAACTCGAATTTCTTATTTCCAAACCCAAAAAAACTACAAAGAAATTGTCACGATTCCGATTTGGGAAAAAAGAAGTGGAAGCACCACATGTGCTTGAAACACCAAAATCTCTCGTTGCTCAAACCTCATCACAACCGATAGAAGCACCTGAACTAATTGAAGAACCTGTATCTCAAGAACGAGGTCCATTCGCCGTTGAAATTACTCCTCCTTCACCTGCTTCTGCTGAACAATTAGAAAAAATCGTTAAAACTGATGAAGCGCCTCTTCTTGAGGAGTTCAAACAACTCGAATCTGCCTTGAGCTCAGGTACCATTAGTGAAGCCGAATATGATCGAAAGTTCGTACAGTTAAAAACGCAACTCCGTCGAATTCGAAGTCAATCCAAGTTCTAACCGTACGAAGAAAAATTCACTTCTGAACTCCATCAGAATCCATTTTTTTACATTAGAGGCATTAAAATAGGACCACCAAGCTCCGAGTACACAATTACTTCACAATTCTTGAACGAATTCGACTAGGGTGAAAAATATGGAAATCAAACGCATTGCCGTCATCGGTGCTGGTGCCATGGGCACAGGAATCGCCTATCAGGCCGCCCGATTCGGCATCGAAGTTAATATCAACGACCTCAAACAAGAATTCATTACAAATGGTATGAATAACATCAAGCAAATGGTGAAAACTGGGGTCGATAAAGGTAAAATCGATCTTAAAGCAGCTAAGAGCATCGTCGACGGCATCAAACCCGTTCTCGATGTCAGTGAAGCTGTCAAGGACGTCGACATGGTCGTCGAAGCGATTTATGAAAACATAGACGCTAAAAAAGAACTCTTTAAAAAAATTGATGCTGCAGCCCAACCTGATACTATTTTTGCCTCTAACACTTCAAGTTTGAGCATCTCCGAAATGGCATCTGTAACCAAACGTCCAGATAAAGTGATTGGAACGCATTTCTTTAATCCGGTTCCCGCTATGAAATTAGTAGAAATTGTGGTTGGAGATAAATCATCTAATGAAACAATTGACGCAGCGATTGCCTTTAGCAAAAAGCTCGATAAAACACCAGTGAAGGTGAAGGATTCACCAGGCTTTATTGTAAATCGAATTCTAATTCCGGTACTCACTGAAGCTGTAAAGATTCTCCAAGAGGGTCGTGCGACAGCAGAAGATATCGATACTGCTATGCAATTGGGTGCTAATTTTCCTGCTGGACCGCTGCAGCTTGCTGACTTTGTAGGTCTTGATATCGCACGAGCCACCGCTGAAACCCTTGAACGCGGGCTTGGTGAGTGCTATACTCCGCCAAAGTTGCTGGTGGAAAAAGTGGATAAGGGCGAACTCGGTATGAAATCCGGTAAAGGCTTTTACGAGTATACCTAACTCAAAATCACCAGAAATAGGAGGAAACAGCAAAATGACAGATTATGAAACAATAACCTATGCGGTTGAAGGGCATTTCCTCGCTGAAACCGAACAAATCGGGGTTATTACCCTCAACCGTCCGGGAAAACTCAATGCGATTGGACCAGAACTCCTTAAAGAAATGAACGATCTTCTGGATAAAATCGAAAAAGACGACAACATTCGAGCGGTCATTATTCGGTCTGCTTCTGAGAAAGCATTCTCGGTGGGTGCTGATCTCACAGCCGCGGCTCAAATGGCGCAAGACCGAGAGATGGCAAAAGAATTCATGGAGGCAGGGCAAGCCCTCTTCCGGCGTATCGAAAATTTTCCGAAGCCAATCATCGCTGAACTTCATGGCCTTGTGCTTGGAGGCGGATTGGAATTGAGTATGGCTTGTGATTTACGCATCGCTTCCAAAGAAACGAAATGTGGTAATCCTGAAGTTAAGCTGGGTCTTATACCTGGTTGGGGTGGAACCCAACGACTCCCGCGAATAGTGGGGATGGGTAAAGCTAAGGAGATTATCCTCACGGGTCGTGACATCCTCGCAGATGAAGCCTTAGAAATTGGTCTTGTTAACAAGCTAGTTCCTAGTGACGAACTCCACGGTGAAGCGCTCTTCATGGCTCAATCCATCGCTGATAATGCCCCCATTGCACTCAAACTTGCGAAGGATGCCATTAACCACTCTTTCGATGTCCCTGTCAAAAAGGGTAACGAAACCGAACTCAAGGGCCTACTTGCAACTTTTGATACAGAAGACCTTTCAACTGGTATTGCTGCTGTCTTTTCCAAATCCAAGCCCAAATTCAAAGGCAAATAAATCCAACATCATAAACCAACCTAACCCAAACCTAGGACAAAAGAAAAGCTTCTATTAGCGAAACTCGCAATAGAAATAGAGAATCAGAACTTGAAATAGGTGAAAAACAAGTGGCAATTCCAAAAGTCGCCATTGTGGGCATTGGCCACAGCAAATATGGCAAACGCGGTAAAGTGATTGAAGAAGATATTGAAGGTGAAAAAGCTACATATCCTGCAGTTACAATCCGTGAGCTTGCCCATGAATCTTACTTCCCTGCTCTCGAACACGCAGGTATCACTAACACTGATATTGAAGGAAGTGTTGTTGGTATTGCTGCTGAGGCTTTTGCGGGGCAAGGCGCCGCTGCAGCCCTTGTCGCAGACGAAGTTGGTATTATTGGTAAACCCACAATGCGCGTAGAAACTGCATGTGCTACTGGCTCTACAGCCATCCGCACTGCTTGGTCACAAATTGCCTCCGGGCAATTTGATGTTATAGCTGCCATTGGCGTTGAGACCATGACTTGGTTATCTAGCGCTTATGCAACAGAACTAATGTCGGTTGCTGGTGATCATAGGTGGGAATATATTTACGGAATAAGTTTTCCAACGTTTTATTCGCTTTATGCTGCACGGAAAATGTCTGTTGATGGTCTGACTCGTGAGCAATTATCTTCCGTTCCAGTGAAGAGCCACTACTATGGCTATTATAATAAGAATGCTCAACTACGCCGGCAAATCACGATTGACGATGCAAGTGGTTCTATTCCCATCGCACTCCCTCTCCGTTTGTATGATTGCTGTCTGATCAGTGATGGGGCCGCCACAGTAATTCTTGCCAGTGAAAAGAAAGCTAAAGAAATGTCAAGTGAACCTCTGTGGATTACTGGTATTGGTAGCTCTTCAGATACATTTCGAGTGACAGATCGACCAAACCTGACTAACATCGATGGCAATATTCGCGCAGGTGAAATGGCTTACAAGCAAAGTGGTAAAAGCCCCAAAGATATTGATGTTGCATATGTCCATGACTGCTTCAGTATCGCAGAAATTATGGCCTACGAAGACCTTGGTTTCTGCGAGCGCGGGAAAGGGGGAGAATGGTCTGCTGAACGAGGCGCGTATATCGACGGACCTGGTATCCCCACGAATGTTGATGGCGGACTTAAATCGAAAGGCCATCCCCTTGGCGCTACGGGTATTGGACAAGTAGTAGATGCCTACAAACAAACCTTTGGTATGGCTGAAAAGGCACGGCAAGTCCCAGATGTTAAGGTATCCCTTACTCATAATGTTGGGCAACACGGGCAATTTGTAAATGTCTTCATTATGGAATCATGAGGTGGAATTCATTGAGTGAACCCGAATTAGGTTTAGTGCAAGAGTTATCGTCGGATGTGAAGAACCGCCAACGAATGACTGTAGAATTCAGAAAATTCATTGATGGGCTTAAGGAAGGTAAATTCTTAGCAACTAAATGTGAGAAGTGTGGGAAGAAATTCATGCCCCCCCGCTTCACTTGCCCTTGTGGTAAAGGGGACCTGGACTGGTTTGAAGTAAAGCCCGAAGGCACTCTTTATACTTGGTCAATTGTCCATTTTGCGCCC
>CAYFXY010000009.1:18998-19517 GCA_964347205.1 uncultured archaeon | reverse complement strand
CGCCCGAAGGGATTGCTAAGCAAATTAACGTTCCTTATGTTATTGGCGTCATTGAATTCGAAGAAGATCTCCGATTGGCCGCTCATATGAAAGGTTTAGCTAGCAAACCCAAAGTGGGTATGAAAGTCAAAATTGCTCCTCAAGAACTTGATAATGGAAACCTCGCCTACTTCATTAAGCCTGCCTAGCTTAAGCTAGCAGGCATCCACACTTCTTTTTCGCTGAGGCTATCGTGATCAAAGGTAAGATTAGGTTAATTCCAGAAGTAAATCAGCTAATCCTTTGGGTCTCGTGGGATGATTTATGAGAGGTTCTTTTGCTAATTGTGTGAATCCTAAACGGTACACAGGTCTGTCTTCTTGGTAGAAAATACCAATAGGGATGCGATCATTCCATTCTTCAGATCGTTTCATTGCTGCATAGTAATCTGTGGTATCATGGCCATCCTCTTCGAGTTTATAGACGCGATTGCGATAAAACTGATAATCTTGTATTCGGTTCCAGGTAATACACACCTGA
>CAYFXY010000009.1:10730-18978 GCA_964347205.1 uncultured archaeon | reverse complement strand
TAGCCCCTTTGGGAGAGGTTTTACTTACGTAGCCCTTGATACTTGTGGGTGAGGTTTGACCCGTGGTTAATCCGAAAACCTTGTTGTTATGAGTGAAAAGCTTCACATCGATATTCCTTCGCGCTGCATGTGGGAAGTGACCCAGCCCTTCATCGTATTGATCCCCATCTCCAGCATGTCCTATTACTGTGAGGTCGTGGTTACTTAATTTGATCCCAGTCATAACTGGAAGAACGCGACCGTGTATGCCATGGAAACCATTGATACTGATGTAGTTGTTGATTTTGCCGTGACAACCAATCCCGGTTACTAATACGCATTTTTCTCGAGCTATGCCTAAATCTACTATGGCACTTTGGAGGGCACGCAGAACCCCAAAGTTACCACAACCCGGGCACCAAGTATTTACTTCTCCAGTTTTGAGATTTTGTCGAGTAGGTTTTTCCATTTTTAATTCACCCATATTTAAATTCGTTTAGTTGCGGCTGCCATTTTAGTGGGATCTACAATTACTTCAATCAGAGAGGGTAATTTCGAATCAAATGCGGCTCGAAAAGCATCATCCAGTTCTAATGGTTCGGTGACGCGGATTCCCTGACCGCCTGCACTCGTAGCAAATTCAGCAAAATTCGGGTTCGGGAATTCAACGCCGAAAACAGGATATCCGTCTCGTTCCTGTTCTTTGCGGATATTTTTCAGGTGCTCGTCATTGAAGACTACTGAAGTTATATTCAAGCCCTCTCGAATAGCTGTGGTGAAATCTGCCATCAACATCGCAAACCCACCATCACCTGAAATTGATACTACCTGCCGATTAGGATAATCAATTTGAGCAGAAAGCGCTGCTGGAAGTGCAAAACCCATGCTAGCAATGTTTGCACATAAGTAAGGACGTTGTCCCTCACAAATGAATTTCTTATAGAACCAGTAAGTATGATCTCCAACATCTACGGTAATAATTGCGTCTTTGGCGATATTTCGTTTCAAGGATTGAATAACATACCCAGGATAAATTGGAACTGATGTGTTCTTCGCTTCTTCTTCTAACTCTTTTAGATGTTGTGTTCGTATCTTTTCAACGGCTCCTAAGAATTCCTTATTCTCTTCTTTCTCTTTTATTAAGGGCAAGAGCTGCTGAAGGGTTTCACGGGCATCCCCAACGAGACCTGCATCCACATCAAAGGTTTTACCAACTCGAGTGGGATCATGGTCGATTTGTATTTTTTTAACATTTGCTGGAACGAGATTTGCTTGGCGGAATCCCGATCCCACTATGATAATAAAATCGGAGTCTTGTATGGCACGAGCTGCATGTCGTGTTCCAATAGAACCAAGAACACCAAGGGCAAGTGGATGAGTTTCATGGATGATCCCTTTCGCACGTGACGTCGTCGCTATAGGCGCTTTGAGTTTTTCAGACAGTTTTAATAAAAGATCTCCGGCGTGACGTGCTCCCCATCCTCCAAATACGACTGGTTTGTGACATTCGTTAATGATTTTCGCAGCTTTTTTTAATGCAGATTCTTTGGTAGTTGTGGTACTAGGAAAGATACGCTTATCTGGGGGATGGACTTTTTCATCCAATTTTTCTACCAATACATCTGTTGGACAGCTAAGAACCGAAACTCCTGGTTGTCGATATGCATATTTCGTGGCCATGAGTGTAAGTTTTAAAGCTTGATTTGGTCTAGCAATGGTCTCTGCGTATTCAGAAAAAGGACGAAAAAGCGCGATTTGGTCAATTTCTTGAAAGGCTTCACTTCCAAGGTATACTTCAGGCACTTGGCCAACTAATGCAAGAACTGGACTTCGATCATTAGCGCTATCCATTAAACCGGTAATTAGATTAGTTGATCCTGGTCCTGCAATTGAAATGCAGACTCCTAGTTTATCTGTGATTTTCCCATGGGCTGACGCCATGAATGCTGCAGTTTCTTCATGGCGGGTCAAAATAAAGCGGATTTTATTACTTCGTCGAATCGCGTCAATGAGAGGAAGATTTGAGTGACCAGGAATTCCATAGATGTATTTAACATCTAAAGCTTCCAATTGTTCCACAATTTTATCAGCGACAGTCGTTTTAATGGTCTCATCGCCTTTTATCAAACCCTCCGGTACAAATGCTGATTTAGGAGCACCACAGATTGGGCAGTGGAAAGTATCCGCATTAACCTTGATGAATTTCTTTCCCTGTTCATCCTCGTCATATACCCAATTACAAACTGTACAGCGGAATCGAGCCATTCATAATCACATTCTATATGTCTTTGAGAGCTTCCTTTACGTGTCGAGCTAATGAAAGTGGGTTGAAAGCTCGACCATCATAGCGAAGAATCTTTTTCGTAATTTCAATACCGGTATGTTCCTTTATGAGACTACCCAACTGTGCTGTTTGATTCCCTTCGATAAGGATAGCCGTTTTTCCCTGAAGGACCTTCTCTACAGATTCGGTGGGAAACGGTGAAAGATAAATAACTTGGAGAAAATTAGCTTTGATGTTATCTCTTTCAAGAAGTCGAAGCACTTCAAGCGCTACACCTTTTGTTGAGCCCCAACCTACTAGGGTTATTTCAGCACCTTTTGGACCATGAACTTTTGTAAGTGGTTGTTTTGCTAAGCGTTTGAGTAATTTGGGTATTTTTTGGTATCGTTTATCCGCCATCCTTGTAGCAATTAAAGAATCATCACCTTGGAAGCCACTTTCTTTGTGTACTGCGGAATCAGTATGTTTGAGGGCTCCGAGGGTTCCAGGAATGAGACGTGGTGAAATACCATCAGAGGTAAATTGATGTCGTAAATAGGGTGCCTTTCCCGAATAGGGGGTATTGGGAAGAAGCTTACCACGGTTGATTGGGATCTTATCGATAGAAAAGGTCTTTGACACTGAGTGGCTTTCGCTGAGGTGTTTATCAGTAAGTAAGATTACTGGAAGTTGAAATTCGTCAGCTAAGTTGAACGCGGCAATGGTTTGTTCATAGCACTCTTCGACATCTCCTGGAGCGATGACTATACGAGGAAATTCACCGTGAGCTGCATGAATAGCAAATCGGAGATCGCTTTGGGCAGTGTATGTGGGGAGGCCAGTGCTGGGACCGGTGCGCTGCCCCAACATTATCACAAGTGGTATTTCTGTCATCGCAGCCATGCTTAATGCTTCAGTCATCAGACAGAAGCCCCCACCCGAAGTGCCGGTCATAGATCGAACACCTGCATAGGATGCTCCAATTGCCATGTTAATCGCGGCAATCTCACTTTCAGGTTGGAGTGCGATCATACCAAATCGTTCAGCTTGTGCAATCAGAAAGTGAAGCACGGGGGATGCTGGTGTCATTGGGTATGCAGAATAGAATTTACATCCCGCTGCGATAGCCCCAATCGCAACCGCTTCATTGCCTGTTAACAAAATTCGATTCTTCTGAACTTTTCTAGCTGGCCGAAGTTGATGAAGAAATTGCCCCGCATAATGGTCTTGAGCGTAGCTGAATCCTGCTCGTGCTGCATTTACATTCATGGCTACAACTTTTTCACCTTTCAGGGTAAAGAACTCGCGAAGGATCTCTTCTAAAATTTCGATATCATAACCGAGAATTCCTAAGGCCGCTCCGAGGGCGATAGTATTTCGAACAACCGGGCGTCCCTCAACCTCTTTGAGGATGGTTTTCAAGGGAATCGGATAACGGTTTTTTACTTCCGTTGGGAGGTCTGGACTATTCGGTGGAATCTCCTCTCCATCATAGATTATCCCGCCCTCTGATTTTAGGTCTTTGTAGTGTTTTTTGATAGTTTTTTTATCTAAAGCCAAAATAAGGTCATATGAGTCCCACTGTGAATAAACAGGAATGGTTGCAGCTCGAATCACATAGAAGTTATGACCACCACGTATCAGAGAGGGATAATCGATGGTGCCAAAGACGTGTAAACCTCCGCGCATGAAAACTTTGCCCAATGAAAAACCAGCTGCAGAGATACCAGCGCCAGCTTCACCACCAATCAAAATTGAAATATCATCAGTTTGACCCATGTATCTCGCTCCGCCACTCAAGAAATAAGTTTCAGTACAAAACTCTTTGCAAATTCTTATGGAAATCAAAAAAAAGGGTTTTGGTTTTCGTTCAAGTTCTTATTTGACTGCTAAAACCATTATTCATTTAACTTAGATGTGCTCCCTTTGAATTTGGAGTGGAGACTTGTTGAAATGTGCCAAACATTCTGATCGCGATGCAATTGGTATATGCCGATCTTGTGGGACCGGGGTCTGTCCTCAATGTCAACAACAGTTAGGAGGAACTCTTTTTTGCCTTGCTTGCTTGGATGCAGGACGGTACCGCCCTGCAATGGCTATCGAACAACCAAATTCGGGTTTTCATTCTGCTCCATCTGGTTATATAAGCCCGTTAACTAGACATGTTTTCACGATTGGCATCATTGCTATGGCCATGTTAATTGCTGCATTTTACCTCCTTTTTTACTATCCCTATCTTTCAATGATGCCATACGCTTCCATCCATCCTCTAAGAACCATCGCGCTCGCACTCATCGCCATTAGTTTCACCTTAACTGGATTTACCTTTTTGGGGTATTCCCAGTATTTTGACTCAAAATTCGCCAAGGGAGTCGCATTCTTCTCATTCATTGCTGGGTGGCTTAATGTCTACGCTGAACTACTCCTGTATACTGGACAAGTCTATACCGGTGGCTATTATCCTTGGGACCTCACTCCAGGTCTTCTCTTTCCTCACTTTCAATTCGCATATGTCCTTGGACAAATTTTGTGGGGGCTCATTTTTCTTCTGTGGGCAGTTATCTTGATACATACCCGTCGATTTATAACCACACAAACACTAGTGCTCCTGGCTAGCCTTTTTTTCATATTTATTGCTCATGTGATTCTCTTTATGGTTCCATTCCTTCTTACAGGGGTGATGTACTCTCCTTACATAATGGCCCTGTTCTATACAGGGTATCAAACATTCATCATGGTAATTCTAATTGAACCAGCAGCACTTCTATCGGCGATTTGCTTCTATAATCTGAGAAAATAACTCTCATACGGATTCGAGCTTATTATCACCATAGTTGAAGCAGCGTGTGAAATCTAAACACAATGAATAAAAGTCCCAAGACTAGTTTGTGAATTCTACTTTGAACCCTAAACTTCAGGATGGGTCTCATAAATTGTAGAAGATAAAGCTATTCAAAGGTGGGTATTGTGAAAATTAAGGTAATTTCCACCGAGTTCTATTCTGAAGGAGAAACCCTTCGTGGTAATTTTGTTGTTCCTCAAGGTGCTGGACCTTTTCCTGGCATCTGCAAATTCCATGGCTTTCCTGGATCCTCTGACCAAGTGAGTGGAATTGCCACTCGATTAGCCGAAGCCGGCTTTGCAGTTCTTACCTTTGATTTTAGGGGCTTTCGTTCCAGTGACGGGATTTTTAGTCTCGCCGGAGAAGTTCAGGATGCATATCCTGCGGTGACCCATTTGCTTGATGCAGATTTTACGCGAAGTGATTGGGTCGGTGTCTATGGTGCTAGTTATGGGAGTGCGGTGGCAGTATTAGGGGCAATAAGGGATTCAAGAATCAGTGTTGTCTGCTTGCGTGCACCTGTGTATGATACCTTAGAATTTGCTAAATCCCCCCTTATTTCCCAGGGCGTTAAGGAGCTTCTTCAGTCAACACCCCATGAAATGCATGGGCTTACAGACCCAATGGTCCGCGAGGAAATCGCCGACCGTATGATTCAAGATGCAAAAACACTAAATCCAATAAAGGAAATCCATAAAATTGCACCGCGTCCAATTTTCATCATCACGGGAGACGCAGATAAAGGGATCGCCCTTAAAGGCGTAGGACGTTTATTTAAGGCTGCCAAAGAGCCAAAGGAAATGGTAGTAATTCACGGTGCTGATCATAATCTCACTAACCCTGCAGCCTATGAGTTAACAGTCAACGCAATTGTTGCATGGTTTAAGAATCAGGTTCATACTGAGTTTTAGAAATTTAGAATCCATTATTAAGAGCGATTTCCTGATAATTTCACATCATTCAGGACTGGTGAGAAAATTGGATGTCCTCGAACTAAAGTGCACAAAGTGTGAATATAAAAAAGACATTCTTATGGGAACACATGATTCTTTGGACACTTTGAGTGATCCCAACGAGGACTATGCATATTTTAAACAATTTATTTGTCCTGTTGATAAAGAGATTCAATCAATTGATGTTTTGAATCCCGAGTTCGAAGGCAATTGCGCTCACCATAATGTCAAGCTAGAATCCCTTGAGGGGTTACCCAAAAAATGTCCTAAATGTGGGGGACCTGTCAAAGTCGAACCGAAAAAAGCCTTTAAAGAATTAAAAGAGGCAAAATGAAATGGCGGGTACACTAACGGAAAAAATCCTCAAACGCCACCTGATTAAGGGAAAACTGACGGTTGGGGAAGAAATTGGCGTCAAGGTCGATCGCGTTCTTATGCAAGATGCGACCGGTACGATGGCATGTTTACAGTTTGAAGCACTCCAAATCCCAAAACCTAAACTTGATTTTGCTATTGTGTACGTAGACCATAACATCCTTCAAACAGGTTATGAAAACCCGGATGATCATCGCTTCCTTCAAAGCTTCTGTGCAAAATATGGCATTCATTTCTCCAAAGCTGGAAACGGCATTTGCCACCAAGTGAATCTTGAACGCTTTTCAATTCCTGGGCAAATACTTCTTGGTTCCGACTCTCATACTCCAACTGGAGGTGGAGCTGGAATGCTCGCTATCGGCGTAGGAGGACTTGATATTGCAGTCGCGATGGGAAGCGGAGAATTCTTTCTTAAAATGCCAAAAATCGTTGGCGTTCAACTAACTGGCAAACTGCGTCCTTGGGTGACCGCCAAAGACATAATTCTAGAAATGCTGCGGCGTCTTACCGTTCGAGGTGGCCTTGGTAAAATCATCGAATATTATGGACCTGGTGTTAAAACCCTTTCAACACCTGAACGTGGAACGATTACGAATATGGGCGCAGAACTGGGTGCAACCACTTCGATTTTTCCATCAGACGAAATTACTCGAGACTTTTTCATTCGCCAAGACCGAGTACAAGACTGGAAGCCATTGGCTGCAGATAACAAAGCTGTGTATGATGAAACCATCGAAATCAATCTTAGTAGCCTCGAACCTCTTATCGCAACACCGGGGTCACCTGATAATATCAAAAAGGTCAGTGAAATTGAAGGCATACCTATCAATCAAGTTTGTATTGGTTCTTGTGTGAATTCGAATTACCTTGATTTGATGCGTACAGCCACTGTCCTGAAAAATCAAAAAGTTCATCCCCAAGTTAGTTTCCATGTGAATCCTGGGTCACGACAAGTATTAGAAACAGTAGCCCGTACAGGTGCTCTAAGTGATCTAATATCTTCTGGGGCACGCCTACTTGAAAACGCCTGTAATGGGTGCATCGGCATGGGTTCAGCCCCTGCCTCAAATTCCAATTCCATCCGGTCTTTTAACCGCAATTGGCCTGGTCGAAGTGGCACCAAAGCGGATTCTGTTTACCTTGCTAGCCCCGAAACGTGTATGGCCGCAGCTCTCCATGGTGAAATTATTGACCCCCGAAAACTGGGCGAATACCCAAAAATCGACTGGCCAAAAAAATTCATCATTGACGATTCTATGATTCTTCCACCTTTAGTTGATCCTGATAAAGTCGAAGTAATTCGGGGTCCCAATATCAAACCCTTACCTCTACGTGATCCGATGGAATCATCTCTGAATGGTCAGGTTCTAATTAAGGTTGGTGATAATATTAGCACCGACCACATAATGCCCGCTGGCGCGCGTATCCTTCCCTTACGGAGCAACATCCCAGCAATTAGTGAATTTGTTTTCGCTTGGGTTGATGCTGATTTTATTAACCGTGCAAAAGTCCAGAAAGGTGGGTTTATTGTGGGAGGTGTAAATTACGGACAAGGCTCTAGTCGAGAACATGCAGCCTTAGCTCCGATGTATCTAGGCGTCAAAGCAGTAATGGCTAAAAGTTTTTCTCGAATTCACAAAAAAAATCTCATTAACTTCGGCATCCTGCCATTAGAATTTACCAACTCAGAGGATTACGAACGTATTATCCAGGGAAGTACAATTGAAATTACGGAAATTCTTGCGAGTCTTAAATCAAAGGAAACCGATATACAAGTGCTAGTAGACAAGAAATCAATGGATTTCAGACTCTCTTTGACACGCCGTTTACGTGATG
>CAYFXY010000009.1:8905-10720 GCA_964347205.1 uncultured archaeon | reverse complement strand
TTCTAATCGAAGGGGGATTACTTAACTTCATCAAAAAACAAGCTAAGCGAGGAACCCGCATTGGAAAATCATGATCATCGCGACACCGGACTTCGGGGAATCCCCGTAGCTGATACCAGTATTGCCCTCATCGATGGACAAAAAGGGCATCTTTACTACCGGGGATATAGTATTGAGGATCTTGCAAAACATTCGACCTATGAAGAAGTTGCCTATCTGCTTATTTACGGAGAAATGCCAACTCGGACTCAGTACGAGGAATTCACAGTAAAACTAGCGACAGAACGGACTCTTTCCCCTGAACTCATAAGCTATCTCCAGAATCTTCCAAAAGCTATGCCACCTATGAGTTTTCTTCAATCCTCGGTTGCTCTCCTTTCAGGATCTGATCCGGAGCTAACTGATGAATCTTGGGAGGCTAATTGTCGAAAAGCTATTCGCATTATCGCCAAACTTCCAACACTCGTCGCTTTTTGGCAAAGAATCCAAGATAATCACTCACTAAAACCACCTGACGAAACACTAACACATGCTGCCAATTTCCTCTACATGCTCCGTGATGAAGAGGTAGACGCTGAAGTCGCTAAGTGTTTTGATGTTGCACTCATTTTACATGCTGAACATTCTTTCAATGCTTCAACCTTTACTAGTCGCGTTATTGCTTCAACACGTGCACATCTTTACGCTAGCCTTTCAGGTGCAATCGGTTCCCTTTCTGGAACGCTACATGGTGGAGCAAATTCCGGAGTAATGAGAAATCTTCAAGAAATTGGAGCTATTAAAAACGTCGAACCTTGGGTCAGAAACCAGTTTGATCAGCAACAACGAATTTTAGGCATGGGCCATGCTGTTTATCAAACGATGGACCCTCGAGCCAAGATTCTACAACGAATGGCTGAGAAATTAATCCAGGGCTTTGGAGAAACCAAGTGGTATAAAATTACTCAAAAACTGGTTGAATTTTCACAAAGAGAATTTCATATACGGAAAGGACAGGATAGGCAAATCTACCCTAACGTTGATCTTTATAGTGCCTCCGTTTATTATTCAATTGGAATCCCTATTGATCTTTTTACCCCTGTGTTCGCTATTTCACGATCTGCAGGTTGGGTTGCGCATATATTAGAAGAAAAGTTTCCCACACCACCTGTTAAACCTGTTTTATATCGACCCTCTGCAACTTATTCAGGCAATTATTGTGGAGCCAAAGGGTGTAAGTATATTCCCATTGACGATCGAGACTAGCATCGATCGTGAATAAGGATTTTCCGACTTACCTCTCTTAAGTTATTGCATCCAGTCATGATCATAGCGCGGCGTAAATCACTTTTCACATACTCAAGATATGTTTTCACTGCTAAAGCTCCTCCAGCAAGTGACATTCGGGCTAAAGGGCGGCCGATAAGTGCCACATCCGCTCCCATGGCAAGAATCTTCAGAACATCAAAGCCCGTTCTTATAGCCCCGTCTGCCATAATTGTAACCTTCTTTCCAAACGTATCAACAATTTCTGGAAGAACTTCAGCCTCTCCAATTCCTGAATCAAGAACCCGACCACCATGATTGGACACATATATTGCTTGAGCACCAGCATCCACTGTCTTTGCTGCGTCTTCAAGGGACATTATTCCTTTGTAGAATATTGGCAACTTTGTAGCATCAACAAGTTGCTTGAGTTCTTGCTCATTTTTTCGAAATACCGGCTTTCCTCGAAGCGCCCAATTAGTAGATCCACATCCATCTAAGTCGACACCGATAGCAATCACGTTGGCTTCTTCTGCCCGTTCAAAAAGTTTGAATAAACGTTCCTGTGAT
>CAYFXY010000009.1:6815-8895 GCA_964347205.1 uncultured archaeon | reverse complement strand
CTGGCTTAAATACTGGAATTCCCCAACCATCATTGTCACCAATGATTTCAACACCTGGGTGGTCTGGAGCATCTACCGTATTTCCACTTAATCCAATGGTGCCAAATTGCTTAGCTCCCACAATTAGACCTCGTTGAAATTCTTCTTCGCTCATGACATCATTCATACTAATTTTGACACCAGACATGCTACAACTCAAAACGGGGGCGATGAGTTCCTTACCAAACAGAGTGGTTTTCAGTGTTGGTTCTTGATGCGCTTTAATCAACTGCGGTTTAAATCGATACTTTTTGAGTGCTTGAAAATTAGCGTAAAACGTAGTGCCTTGACCTGCTCCTCCAAATCCTATTGCGTGACCATATTTTTGTCCCATACATAAGCGATTTGGGTGTCCATCACATACCTTGTTTACTGAACACAGTCCTACCAATAATTCTCGAGCTCGGTTGCGATAATCAATTAGGTTTGTTTCCAAGCTTTTTCTTTCATCTTGGATTTTATAATAATTCCGAGCATTCTCGACGAAAGAACTAGCATCTATGGGTTGAAGATAACTTTTCGATTGTCCACAAACTGGACAGATCCAAGAATTTGGAATCGCATCAACGGATGTCCCTGCAATAAGATTAGTTTCTGGATCCCCAACTTCTTCATCATAGACGTAGATATTACAATATGTACAGATATACTTCATAACTACACCTTGACCTCGGACATATTCTTCATAAGGGCTTCACCATATTCAGAACATTTGAGCTCTGTAGCATTCTCAATCTGCCGGGCTAAATCATAAGTAACTAGTTTCTGAGATATCGTCTTCCCAATGGCATCTTTGGTTAATTCTGCAACTTCGTTCCACCCCATATACTCAAACATCATGACTCCTGAAAGAATTAGTGCTGTGGGATTCACTTTATCAAGTCCAGCGTATTTTGGAGCCGCCCCATGAACTGGTTCAAATAATGCAATTCCATCTCCAATATTTGCTCCTGGTGCAAGACCTAAGCCTCCAACCTGAGCATTACAGGCATCGGAAAGGTAATCTCCATTCAAATTGGGTAATGCGATAACTGCATATTCACTCGGACGCAACAAAACCTGCTGGAACATCTGATCAGCAATCCGATCTTTGATAATAATTCGCCCTGCTGGATCACCTGGAGGATGTCCATTCCTAAGGTTGGCAAAAGCATCATCTCTAGTTGTTAGACTAACCCCGTCTGCTGCTCGTATTTTATCCCAGAGCTCATCTTCCGTAATAACGTGGTTACGAAACTCTGTAAGTGCAACTTCATACCCCCAATTTCGAAAAGCGCCTTCAGTATATTTCATAATATTACCTTTGTGAACCAGAGTAACAGATGGTAGATTATGGGCAATAGCGTATCGAATAGCTTGTCGAACTAAGCGCTTCGTCGCAAACTCACTTATTGGTTTGATTCCGATTCCTGAATCGGCTCTTATCGTCTTATCAAATCGCTTCTTTATGAAATGGATTACTTCCAAGGCATCTGTTGAGCCTTGCTCCCATTCAATTCCTGCATAAACATCTTCGGTATTTTCACGAAATAAGACTACATCTAGGAGCTCAGGATTTTTCAGGGGCGATGGGACACCCGGATAATATCGAGAGGGTCGTACACCAGCATAAAGGCTAAGATGTTGTCTTAAGGCTACGTTGAGACTCCGATATCCTGCACTAACGGGTGTAATCAATGGACCCTTGATGGCTATGCGATATTCCTTAATAGCATTCAGGGTTTCGATAGGCAGAGCTTCATCTAATTTCTCAAGGGCCTTTATGCCCGCAATTTGCTCATCCCAGATAACTTCACGATTACCGTGATAAGCTAGCTCGATTGCCTTCTCCAATACTTTCAAGGTGGTACGCATAATGTCCGGACCAATCCCGTCTCCTTCAATGAAGGGGATGATTGGCGAATCAGGAATCATTATTTTTCCAGCTACAACCCTGATTTTTTGATCAGCGTTCACTACAGTATGCCTCCGGCATTCTAAACACAAAATTCTGAACCTCGGTCCCTTATTTCATATTGGGTTTCGCTATCGATTTGCTTTT
>CAYFXY010000009.1:2134-6805 GCA_964347205.1 uncultured archaeon | reverse complement strand
CCCGAAGTTTTTAGGTGTGGAATTACCGCTTTTTTTGGTGACTAATATGATCCGCTGCCCAAAATGTGACGCAAAAGCGTCTAATCGGGTTGAACAATGTCCAACATGTAGGGTTCCGGTTCGTAAGCTAATAAAAGAACCCAAGGACCATGGATTTCATTTTCTCGTGGTAAACCCGTTGGAAATTCCCAATGATTGCTAATTGCCGTGGAGAAATTGAGGGCAGTTAGAATTATTGGTATAAATAAACAGACAATGAACTAGCAATCAATAATAAGATTTCATGGAATGGGTTATACTAGTTATCAATCGCGTAATGAATCTTGATATCACCCAGAAATTATGTCT
This sequence comes from uncultured archaeon, assembly GCA_964347205.1. Taxonomy (GTDB): domain Archaea; phylum Asgardarchaeota; class Hermodarchaeia; order Hermodarchaeales; family Hermodarchaeaceae; genus Hermodarchaeum. The sequence continues at coordinate 6,457 of CAYFXY010000009.1, read as the reverse complement.
TATGTGAGTAGTGTTTCTTAAAAAGGGAGTTGGGGGTCATTCGGAAGTGCTAGCCTCCGAGCTTCAAAGTGTACGCGGTATCCATCAATTGAAGCTAACAAGTTTAATGACGAATAAATAGAATGCTGGCAAGAATTCAATGAACTAAAAGGCGAGAATTTGGAAGAAATTCCTGGCTCAATTGGTCCGTTAAAATCTTTGCCATGCTTTATGGACAGCTTCACCAGTCATCTCAATAACAGGCTGCATCTTATCCGCTGGTGCAAATCCAAGCACGGGCGCCATTCTCATAATTGAACTATGCGACACAAAAACTTCGCCCCCCTCTTCGTAAATAACAAAACTACAGGGAAAAAGGAGTCCAACATTGAATGAAACATCAAGTGCTGCTTTAGCGAATTTTGGACCACAACCAAGAATAGAAGTGTATCTAGGATAATCTTTGATACCTAATTTCTTAGCAAAAATTTCATCGATCGATTTGGTTAGGAGGACAGTAAATCCTTCTTCTTCCACAATCTTTTCTACGTGTTTGTTCAATCGTTTTTTCAAGATTTCAACCATAATTGTTCACTTTTCATTTTTCTTCTTATAATCCTCAATAGCTTTGATTGCATAGTGTGTGGACATTAGTGAGTGACCACTTCCCACCGCTGCGGCAACTTGGCATGCCTCTAAGATTTCTTCTCGTGTCGCGCCCTGTTCCATAGCTCGCTTGACATGCCATGCGATGCAGAATCGACATTGAATGTATACGGAGATTGCAATTCCGATTAGTTCCTTGAATTCCCTTGATAATGCTCCATCCGCTTTGACACCTTCCATGAATTCTTTGAATCCTTGCATCGATTTGGGATTGAATTTGCCTATTGCTTGTAAGGTCTTTCCTGCAGTCATAAGATGTGCGACCATATCATCTTCCATTGATATCACCACGTTTTATGAGGATAGTAATGATGGTCTATATCCAATTAAAAGAGTTGGTTTTACGATGTTGGAAGGAGACCGAATTTACCGGCGACCGGTACATTCTTGGCATCTAGGAACTTTGCAGGCGTTCAGGGAGCGCATAAACCAAACTCAGGTCTTTGATATTAATTTAAGTTCAATTGCTTCAACATTTTCTTTGTATCGGTTGTCGGTACTTGGCATTGATGATTACTACATACGAACGCTGTAGCCTTTCCGTCAATACTTTTGTAATCTCTTGTAAATGGAGCAAGCCGAGTAATTTGCTTTTCGTGTCCTTCTGGAATTACTAAGAGTACTTTATTGGGAATAAACTGGTGAGAAATTGCTTGAATCATAGAATGTGTATCTGGAGATTTCGGATTTCCTACGACGACAATTTCAAAGGCAGGACCTACCGCGAAATCAACTGCACTAATCATTGATGTGAATCCAGCAGGTGTTCCCAGTACGTCACTGGAAAATGCTTTCCCTATCTTTGCAGCTTTTGATTCTAAGTCGGTTATAGCCGTAATCCGCCCTAATCGAAGCAGATTCATCATAGCAACGGAATTACCCGAGGGAATCGCTCCATCATATGCTTCTTTTTTCCGAACGAGTAAGTCCTCGGCATCGTCGGCTATTAAAAAGAACCCACCCGTTTTTTCATCCCAGAAATGTTTCAATAGAGTATCGTTTAGTTTGAGGGCTTTCTCTAGGTAGTTTGGTTCAAAGGTTGTTTCATATAGCTCGATTAACCCCCAAATCATGAACACATAATCATCTAGGAATGCTGGAATTGCTGCTTCTCCATCGCGAAACCGATGCAAAAGACGTCCATTTTTTACCAGTTGCTTGAATATGAACGCAGTTGCTTGTTTGGCTGCTTGAGTAAATTGTGATTCGCCAAGGAGACGCCCTGCTTTTGCAAGAGCCGCAATAGTGAGGCCATTCCAATCTGTGAGAATTTTGTCATCTTTATGAGGATGAATTCGTTGTTTTCTAATAACAAATAGCTTTTGACGGGTCCTCTCTAACAATTCTTTAAGAGCTGATTCTGACATCTTTAATGCGCGGGCCTCTGCAATCAATGATTGGTTTTGATGAGGGATGTTTGTACCCACTCGTTTTCCTGTGGATTCTTCAAGGAAGTTCCCCTCTGGTTCAAAATTATATACCTTAAGAAATACATCTGCGTCTTTTTTTGACAGAATTGTCCGAATCTCTTGCTCAGTCCATACATAGAACTTCCCTTCTTCACCTTCACTATCTGCATCCTCAGCTGAATAGAATCCGCCCAGAGGACTTGTCATGTCACGGAGCACATAGGTCGCAATTTCTCTCACAGTTTGTGCATACTCTTCCTTCCTTGTTGCTTGATAGGCTTCAGCATAAGCCATCATGAGCATAGCTTGGTCATAGAGCATTTTCTCAAAGTGAGGAAGTAACCACTTTGGGTCGGTAGAATAGCGGTGAAATCCAAATCCAATATGATCAAAGATACCTCCGAAACGCATTGCCTGTAAAGTCGCTTCGACCATTCGGAGGGCTTCACCATTTTGAGTTCGTTTCCAATATCGAAGCAAGAACAATAAATTGTGAGGTGAAGGGAATTTAGGGCGAAAACCAAATCCTCCATATTCCTCATCAAACCGTTCATGCAAACGGTCAAATGCCATTTCTAGAACCCCTTCACCCAATTCTGCACCAGAAGACCCCGCGATTGATGCTTCGAGAGTATTTTGGATATTCTTTGTAATTGTGTCTACTCGTTTTCGATCCTGGTTCCATATTCGTTGAATTTCTGGGATCAATTCCTCCATCCCAATCCGGCCAAATCGTGATTCCGGTGGAATATATGTAGCGGCAAAAAAGGGCTTCTTCTCAGGTGTCATAATAATGGTTAAAGGCCATCCGCCCCCTCCCGTCATCATTTGAGCAACAGACATGTAAAGAGAGTCGATATCTGGACGTTCCTCTCTATCAACTTTGATATTGATGAAAGCGTCATTCATTAGTTGCGCAATTCGTGGGCTTTCAAACGATTCCCGTTCCATGACATGGCACCAGTGACAGGTGCTGTATCCAATGGAAAGAAAAATTGGCTTGTCTTCCTTTCTAGCTATTTTAAAAGCTTCGTCATTCCAAGGAAACCAATTCACTGGATTATGTGCATGTTGCAGGAGATAGGGGCTCTTTTCACGGGCAAGTCGATTTGTGAATTTCTTAGGTGCACCAATCATTAATTTAGCTCCTTTACAGCCAGTCGAATAAACTGTTTTTTATCCTCCTCTTTTACTAATGAAATATGGACTAATTGCCACTCCACTAGTTAAGCGCTTGGATTTTGGAAATAGGCTTTTTAACAATTCTAGTTTTAAAATTAGTAAATGAAGGGGAATCTGCTGGATGTAACTATTAAGAAACCTTCTAAATCCATGCTTGTTGGGAAAAAGGCATCGGACTGAATGTTTATGATACAACCACCCGGTGCGTAAATCCAGGGGGTTGAAAAGGTTCCTGTGTCTGAACTTGAAAGACCTCCGACGGGGAACCCGTTTATATCAAAAATTGTTACTGTCCACGAATCGGATGTAGCGGTTACTTGAAATGTGACTTTTGCTCCTGTATGCGCGGGACCATAAAGCACTTGTTCTTGAGATTGTAGTGATATCGTAAATCCGCTTAAGTCGATAGGTGCTATGTAGGTTTTTGGCAACGCCATGCCTAAATAGAATGAAATGCCACTGAAAATAGCAATAAGTATAGTTACAATCGCAATTGTTCTTACGTTTGACCTGATTCTCCCTTTTGACTTGGCTTTGGTTTTTTTCCTTGATGTTGTCTTGTTCAAGATTATTCCTCAAATTGATATGAACAATATGGTTCTTCTATTTAGGTGTTTAAAAGAAGAAAGAAAGGAGGAAGGAGCTCTTTCCTCCATTTTTCAGGTCTACATTGATTTGTCTAATTTTTTAATATAACTTCTAAGAGGGTTGATTAAAAATGCTGAACAATGATGGGTGGTGTGGTTATTAGGGTCCTAAACATGACTTTTGGTTGAAGATTATTGAAATATGTTAAACATTGAAATCGTTGAAGTGGTATGGTAATGATCAGTTTGGTTTGAGTAATCTCATAAATTACTACAAAAGTGGGGAAAACAAGATAAAATAGGTTCAGAATGATTCCAATGAAGAAATTGTTTCCTTTGAATCTATTAAGAATCGTCCGACACTCAAAAATAGGTAACTTCAATAGTAGAATTTAGTAGGTGGATTTTCCGTGTCAGAATATTTACTTCTTGGCGTTTACCGTCGTTACCTAATAGCAAAGGGGTTTAGTATCGAGCAAAAAGCAACAATTCCTGGTGGT
>CAYFXY010000009.1:0-2124 GCA_964347205.1 uncultured archaeon | reverse complement strand
TCGAATCCTTCTTGTTGAGGCAAAATGGATTCGTAGTCCGGGAGATGTTTATGAAGCCGTTGGTCGTAGCGTTCAAAACAAAGTTGCAATGCCAGATGGGACACCAGTCGTTGTTATTCCCATTGGTGTTGCAACTGAAGAAATACGGGAACGGATACTTGGCGCTTGTTATAAGTATGGGGTTGAAGTTCATTACGTGGATGTTAATAAGCGTGAAGTCTTTCCTGATTACCTAACCACCCAAATTTATCCTGCCATCCATTCGCTTATACAACAAGCAATTGATCAAAAAGCTCAGGGTCTTTCTGGTCCTCAAACCAAGGCGCTTATCAATCTTCTCTCCTCACTTCAAATAATCACCGAGCCTCCTGAGCTAGTTGATGATGTAAATCAAGCCCTTAACAAACTCAAATAGTCACATTCTAATCAAACCCATGATGATTAAACCCCTCAACGAATCACTCTTTCAATTCTTCACCTTCTGATATTTTAACCCCCAAATAAGGTCACTAAAAGACCTTCACTCCATGATTAGCGTACTCACTGAATTGTGAAGGATGTTCCCGAACCATTTTCACGATAAATCGCATCACCTACTTCCTTCCGGATTGCAGCTTTTGCGTGTTTGGTGATGCAATGACATGGTGAGACTAATTTCACTCCTTCCTTGACAAAAAGCTCCCCTACTACTCTTCCTTCCTCTTCAGTTTTGACGTGAATGCCTCCAATTGATGCGTGTAGAGAGCGTCCAGGAAAGATTTTTTTTGCAGCCTGGATAAATCGACCGATTTTAGGATGTGAACATCCTGTGAGAAGGACTAAGCCAACACTTTCTAAGTTTAAAACTACAGCATGTTCCTTGAGGTTTTTGGGTCCGATTGTTCCAGTGGTAGATACTCCAGATCGAATGAGCTTAGCCTCTTCACTAATGACCCGACGCACACCTGCATTACTCAAAGTTAATTCAATTTTATCATGGTGGTCAGGCAAATAAACAACCAGATCGCGATGGCTCCAGGGCTGCTTCTAGTGCTCCAAAATGATCATGATGAAAATGAGAAAACACGATAGCACGAAGATTTGTAAAGTCGATGTTCAGGGCTTGGACATTATGGCGAAAAACTTGTGCACTCCCACTTGTATCTAGTAAAATTGCTTCGCTCCGGCCTGGGAACTGAACTTCGACATGAAGGGAGAGCCCCCAAACATTGCTTAAGCTGGGAAGGGCTGCACGATTATCTACAAGCGTCGTTATAGTTGCACCTAACACTTCTTCTCCAACTGCTTCGGTGGCAACTAAACTCTCTGAGGCCATCGTTACTTCCCTTTGCCATCATACTCTTTACGCCACTTAATCCTTATGCTAACTAATCCATTCAAAGGGAACGAACCTACTAGAAGCTTAACTTCTGCTCCTTAGGTATTTTTTGTTTTAACTTAGTAATTTTGAAACTGCCTTAAGGCGGGTTTCGGCCTCATTAATGATGCGATCGACGACCTCTTGAACCGTGGGGATATCTTTGATACCACCAACGGTTTGGCCAACTAAGACTGGACCCCTTTGGATTTCGCCCTTATAGACTAGTTCATAGCGTTCCATTTCCTCAAGGAGATCATCTGCAGTCATGGATGATTCTTGAGTCATTCTTGCTTCTCGATCTGGTACAGGCACTCCGTGTTCCTTGGAGTATTCATTCTTCAGTAATCGGATAGGACCAAATGCACCAGTGGTAACTACGGTATCTTCATCAGTTGCTGGGAGTATGAGGGTTTTATAGTCCTCAGGGAATTCACATTCTTTGGTAGCGATAAAGCGTGTACCAATTTGGATACCGGCAGCTCCCATCGCAAGTGCCCCGGCAAGGCCTTTTCCGTCATACCAACCACCGCAAGAAACTACTGGTATGTCCCTTGCAGCATCCACCAATTCTGCTGTAAGGACGGTGGTGGCGACCTTTTCGTAGCTATTATGCCCCCCACCTTCATAACCCGTTGCTATTATTCCATCTAAAACTCCTTTTGTACCAGGAAACTTTTTCTGAAACCAGGCGGGATTGAGGGCCTTGTCTGCAAGCCATTTAGCGGGAATTACATGGAAAACTTTTAGGTCTGGATCGACATCTT
>CAYFXY010000008.1:39697-50509 GCA_964347205.1 uncultured archaeon | reverse complement strand
TCGTGAAGAAGGGGAGCCCTGATGAAGAAATCGAATGAACTCGTCAATTGCTTGATTGGGGCCCTGAACCTGGCATTCCACTGTACCATCTCGATTATTTCGAACCCATCCTGCCAAGTTTAGTTGTTGAGCTTTTTCTCGCGTATAGACTCGGAAGAAGACGCCTTGTACTAGACCATGGACTACTGCTCGGATAGCACGCATGGAATTGACCTCGGAGTATATGTTGCTTGTGCTACCTAAGAAGATTACCTCGTTTTCGAAAAGGTCAAGAAGGAGCATTCAGGTAAGAAATCATTTGTGGTGAAGAACGCGTGAAAAATGCAGATGTTGCCAAGATTTTTCGTGAGATTGCTGACTTGCTTGAAATCCAGGAGACTTCGTTCAAACCACAGGCTTATCGTCGAGCGGCTAGATCCATTGAACAACTCGAAGAATCTTTGGTTGATATCGCGGTTCGTGGAGAGTTAGAAGAGATTCGTGGTGTGGGAAAAGCAATTGCAAGTAAAATTCAGGAAATTATTGATACGGGAGACATTGAGTATTTACATCGTCTCAAAAATGAAGTGGATAAGAATTTGGTTGAACTTTTGAGGGTTCCAGATGTGGGACCCAAAACAATCCGGGTGTTTCATCAAGAACTTGGTATCAAGTCAATTGCAGACTTACGTGCAGCTATTGCCCAACATAAAATACAGGAATTGCCAGGCTTTGGTCCGCGTAGCGAAGAAAAACTCCGGAAGAATATAGAATTAATGACCGATTATTCTGAACGGCTTTTCATTGGTACCGCGTTGCCAATTGCTGAGAGCATAGTGGCTAATCTTCAAAAATTATCTGAGGTCCTTCAAATTGAAATTGCCGGGAGTCTGCGACGATGGAAAGAAACTATTGGTGATATCGATATACTGGTGAGTTCACGTACCCCGGTCCCAGTAATGCAGGCATTTATCAACCTCCCATCCGTTCTCCGGGTGTTAGCTCAAGGCCCAACCAGAGCGAGCGTAATTGTCCAAGAAGGAATACAAGTTGATCTTCGCTTGGTAAAGCCTGAATCATTTGGGGCTGCACTTCAATATTTCACAGGATCTAAAGCTCATAATATTGCTATGCGAAGATTAGCACGACAGCATAGATGGAAATTAAGCGAGTATTCACTTTTAGATACGAAAACTAACAAGATCATTGCGGGGGAGAGCGAGAAAGCTATCTATAGTGCGTTGGGAATGAACTGGATACCACCTGAACTCCGCGAAGATCGGGGTGAAATTGAAGCGGCACAAGCAAATAAACTTCCTTCGCTAATTCAAGAGCATGAACTCCGTGGAGACCTACATGTACACTCAGCTTGGAGTGATGGTGCTGATACAATTGAAGATATTGCCAAGGCGGCAATTCACAGAAACTATGAATACCTTGCTATTTGTGACCATTCCAAGCAGGTAGCTATAGCCAATGGTCTTGATGAGGTTCGTCTTTCTGAACAGATTTCTTACATCCGAGATCTTAACAATCGGCTTGACAGCCTTCAGTTATTAGCTGGAATTGAAGTTGATGTCTTACCGGATGGAGCACTTGATCTCTCAGAAGATGTATTAGCTGAAACTGATTTGGTCATTGCAGCGATACATCTCCCAAGAAAAACCAAAAAATCAATCACTGATTTGTTAATCAAAGCTTGTCAAAATGAATTTGTCGATATTCTTGCTCATCCCATCGGTCGAATAGTTGGTCAACGTCCAGGCTTTTCTATTGATTTTTCTGCTGTGTTTAATGCAGCCAAGCAAAATGGTATAATTTTAGAAATTAATAGTTCTCATCGGCTCGATCTCTCGCCTGAATTAAGCCATCAGGCCAAAGATAAGGGCATAAAGTTTGCTTTAAACACGGATGCTCATCGCATTTCCCAACTAGATTTCATCCGATATGGTGTCGGGGTAGCTCGACGTGGGTGGATTGAAACTAAAGATGTCGTTAACACGTTACCTTTTAACCAACTACGTAAATTTCTCAAACACGTCCATTAGGAAGTATATCTAGTAGGTTTCGGAATCCTTAAATGACTCTTTCTTCCCAGCCTTCAATGAGGAAAGAGAATGAGCCACACAAACCCCGATAAGATTCCGAGCGGACAGATAGGGGCTGAGAATTTTCCTGGTAAAATTGGTCGTCGTGACCTAAAAAATTGGGTTAAAGTGTGCCCTGGGTGTTTTAGTCCAAACATCAAACCACTTACTAATATCTCTGGAACTATCATCCAAGAACAATGGTTTTGTCCGAATTGTAACTACGTTGGCGTCGTCATCGAAGTAAATGCGGAAGATCTTATCCGATTTCAATTGCAACAAATTGCACGGTTATATAACATAAATCAAAAGTCTTCTAACAAGTAGGAATGCAACAAATTGATTAAGCTGGGGGAAACGCGACCTCAGCTGCTGCACCCATTAATGTCTTATAAAGTAAGTCCCGATTGCGTGGATCAATAGCCACCAAGCCAATAGTTCGTAATCCTAGCAACCGTGCAACAGTATCGGGAAGTAACGCGTCTTTAAGATCCTGTTTATTAGCAATTGCCCAGACTAGTGCCCCATCTGTCCATTTTTGAATTATCGGAATCAGCTTTCGTGTCGACATCACATTCTTCAAAGTCGAATCAGTCACCATTATCACTACATCAGTACCACGCAAATAATCCTTCCACTTTGGAACTAAAAGTTCCTGCCCTGGAAAGTCCCATACTGCAATCTCATAAGGACCTAGTTTTGCGGTTTGCATTTCTTCTACATAAACAGCCATCGTTGCAATATGATTAAGATCAGCCCGTTGACTCATCAACATTTTAAGGATAGTGGTTTTTCCCACTCCTCCTTCACCCAGCAGGACGACTTTAAGGGTTGAAATAATTGTTTGATCTAGGATGTGTGCAAGACCCTGGAAGACTTCGGAATTTCGGTTGCTTTTAAAATCCCAGATTTGCTTTGCAAACTTTTGCTTCATAGTCCGAACAGCTAAATCGATCTTTTCTTGGAGAACTTCATCATTATCTTGACGATCCGCAACGAGTACTAAGATCAAATCGACGTCGACGTATTTGTGGATGAATTTCATGTCACCTAAAAAGATGGGTACAGGGAGATCTTCACCAGTATCTCGTTCTAGTTGACGTAGAGATTGGATATACTCCGCGACAACAGGTTGGTCGACTTCAATTGCCCAATACGAGCGATGGAAGAGCTTGATGCCATTTCTCGTTAGCAATAGGACGTTATGAATCAACCCAGTTCGCCTCCCAGCTGGCGTATCCCACCTATCTGGGTGTTGGTTATTCGTTTATGGGCTTTAAAATGGTTCCACATAATTCATAAGAAAGCTTTTTACATTGAACATTCCTATTTGGCGCTTTAAGCCCGTTTCCATGTATTGGAAGCAGAGTTCTCTTTTAGCGTGGTCCCGCTGGTAGCGATTTGCTTTTATGTCGTTTGATGAAGGCTTTTACAATGTTATCTAGATCTTGGCTTTGAGATCGGGTTAATGGGGGCACTTCGTGGGTTTGTAGAATTTCTTGGACCTGTTTTCGTGCTTTATCCTGACTCGTTTCTGCACCTTGACTTAACCAGCTCTGATATGCTTGTCGATCGACGAGTTTGCCAGGCATGAAATGTTCTTTTCGGAACCAACTAAGGGTATGACGTAATCGAAGAAAGTCTCCACCTTTAGTACCGACCTCATGCAGTTGTTTGATTGCGAGTGTTTCATCAGTTACGTTGATTCCTTCAACGAATCGTTTTACAATACCTGCAAGGACATCATCGATGACGAGTTTTTCAAAACTTTGTGTACTCTCAAAACAGAGCATCCCTGCACCAGCAATGTTGTTGATACCTGCCATTCCGGCTAGAATCATTCCCAAGGCTGCTTCATAACCTGTTTGAGAATCTGCTCCCAACTTTGCATCGGATAATCCTAGATAACCATGTGTGGGGAGTCCGTAATGTTTAGCCATTTGCGTGTATGCACATGTTAGCATGATACTTTCAATAGCCCCCAACCGAGCAGTTCCATATTGCATGTCAACCGCAGTTGGAGAGCCTCCATAAATGACCGGTGCACCCTTTGTGACAAGCTGGGTTAAGACGATACCACTTAGAGATTCAGCATTATGTAATATTAATGATCCAGCAATTGTTATGGGTCCGGTAGCGCCAAGTTGTGGCATAGAAATAAGCTCTATTGGAATTCCTGCTTCAGCTCCAAGCAAGAGATCATTAACTGTTAATTCACTCCACTTTAATGGTGCTGAGGGGCATGTGTCAAAAATTGCAAAAGGTTTCTTACGAAGTTTTTTTGAGCCTCCTACTATTACTTCGAGCATTTTTTGCATATCAGAAAAAGCGTCGAGCGAAAATGTGCCGGTTACAATAGGTTTAGTTGAATTCTGAAGTATGAGATAGAGTCGATATCGATCTGAAAGTACCGGGGGCACATCTGCAGGGATTAAGGCTGTACTTTGCGCATCGATATAAGTCAGTGCATCTGTGACGCGGGCAAAGTCAATTACATCTGTGACACGAGGGTGTCGCCGTTCACCAGTTTTTCGATCAAGAAGATGAGTTGCAGCTGATCCGGGGTTAAAATGCACGAAATCCTTCTCAAGAGAAAGAGCTGGATCCCCTTCACGATTAAAAAGAGTGATTGATGAAGGTGCATCCTTCAGCTGTTCTTCAACGAGGGAAGATGGAAAGTAGGCGTGTTCCGTTTCAAAATCAACAGTTGCTCCCGCCCGTTCAAGGAGTTCTAATGCTTTCTTACTTTGTATTGTCATACCTACTTTTTCAAGGAGGATAAGACTCTCCGTATGAATTCGGTGGACATCTTCCTCTGAGAGCAGAGTTAATTGAGGTCTATGTGGCATTGCTATCGTTCCTATGTTCAGTCTAGCTTAGTTTCAAGGTGACCGGTTAATCGCCTGGCGATTTTCACTGCTTGATTGAAATCTACGCCATAGCCATCAGCTCCGATTTTATCTGCAAATTGCTTACTTACCGGTGCACCTCCAACCATAATTTTGACTCGATGTTCTAATTTTTCCTCTTTAAGCAAATCAATAGTAGCTTGCATTCTATTCATTGTCGTAGTTAGAAGTGCCGACATAGCGATGATATCTGCATTCTCACCCTTAGCCTTAGCAATAAATTCTTCCGGCGATACGTCAATACCCAAATCATAGACAGTGAATCCCGCAACCGTAAGCATAGTAGCTACAATTGATTTTCCGATATCATGGATATCGCCTTGAACTGTACCAATCACAATTGTTCCCAGAGCGTCGTTATCAACGGATTTCGCAAGATGCGGTTCGAGGAATTCTAATGCTTGTTTCATTATTTCAGCTGCTACCGCTAGCTCGGGAAGAAAGGCTTCTCCTTTCTCAAACCGATCTCCAAGAACCCGAATTCCTGGTGTTAATCCCTGATTTACAATCGTGGTTGCATCAATTCCCTGATCAATACATGTTCGGACTAATTCAAGCACTTGCTCAGTCTGACAATTGATCATTTCATCGCGAATCTGCGTTAACAGAGGTTCAGTCATTTCAATCCCTTCTTCCTATCCTTGAAGGCTTAGTCATTCAATAATATCCCAGGTATGTTGATATTTGTCGAGTTCTTTTTTCGTACGGTCATCCATGGGATGGTCTCTTTCAGGGATATCTAGGTGTTTAGGTTCACCACACAATGGCGTGCTAAAATAGCGTTGCCCACTATCATTTATCATAGTAACGATGGTTTTGAGTTCAGGATGTTTTTTCGCTAATTTGAGGGCTGCAGCAACATTACACCCGGATGATATTCCACAAAAGAGGCCCTCTTCACGACTTAGCCATTGAGCCATTTCAAGGGCTTCATCTGATGTAGTGTGGATAATTCCGTCTAAAATGCTAAGATCAAGGTTTTCGGGTACAAAACCATCGCCAATTCCCTCAATGTGGTGAGATCCCCACTTCCGGTGTGCTAATAAGGGCGCCTCGGATGGCTCAATTGCATAGAGCTTGACTTTGGGGTTATTTTTCCGTAAATAACGACCAACCCCTGTAATTGTTCCCCCTGTTCCTTGACTAGCGATAAACGCGTCCACCTTCCCCCCCGTTTGTTCCCAGATCTCTTGTCCTGTTGTTTCATAATGAGCAAGGGAGTTATCCGTGTTGCTAAATTGTGCAGGTTCCCAATATTTCTCAGGGTTTTCTGCTTTGAGCTCTTTGACTTTCTTTAGACACAAGTCTACATCTGATTCGCCACCGGGAGTTAAAATAATTTGAGCACCATAAGCCGCCATAAGTTTTCGGCGCTCAAGGCTCATACCTTCGGGCATAACAATTGTCACTGGATAATTCAGCATGCGGCCAACGAAGGAACAGGCAATTCCCGCATTTCCTGTCGACGACTCAATAATTTCCATACCCGGTTTCAAATCTCCTCGTGCAACAGCTTCATGAATCATTTTGTAATATATCCGGTCTTTGAGGCTTCCCGTGGGAGAATACCATTCAATTTTTCCTAGGATGCTAGCTCCTGCCTTTTCACTAATCTTAGGCATTCGGAAAAGTGGAGTTAATCCAATAAGATCAAAAATGCTGTTTTGTATCTGTTTGTACGTATCCCATTGTAAGGGCATTATATACAACTCCTATTAGCCAATCGCAGCATAGACCAGCCCGTATTTAAAATTACTACTTAGCCGGATGCAAGAGAATAAGAACCCGAAGGTCATAGAGATTGACATAATAGGAATAATCACCAGGAGTTCCCTTTGTGAAACTTCAAGGTCCATTCACCTACGGGAAATTCATCGAACGTCCCAATCGTTTTCTTGCGATATGCAGATTAAGTGGGCGTCGGGTTCCTGCGTATATCCCAAACCCCGGTCCGATGCCTGACTTGCTTTTTTCAGGTGTTGAAGTGCTTTTACGTCACAATTGTGGAAACCACCGAAAAACAGATTTTGACCTCATATGTTCCCGAAACCACGGTGTCCTTCTGTCTTTAGATTCTCGTGTACCTAATTGGCTTCTTGCAGAGGTTCTTCCCCAAGGTCTTCTTATGCCCTTTTCAGAATATCACGAAATAATCACAGAGCCTGTATACCATGAGAGTCGTCTTGATTTCTTATTGCTAGCTGATGAACATCCTCCATTTCTAATTGAGACAAAATCCTCAACGGATGCCTTTCGAGGAGTTGGGCTATTTCCGCGAGCAGTCACGAAACGGGGGTACCGACATGTTCAGGAATTAATCTATGCTGTCAAAGAAGGATATCGCGCTGCTATTGTCTTCATTGTGCAACGAACGGACGCCAAAATATTTCGACCTAATGATCAAATTGACCCCGCCTTTGGAAACATTCTCCGCCAAGCTGCCGATCATGGGGTTGAAACCTATGCTTGGACTACTCAATACAATGAACAGACTCATGAAATCCTCATCTCCAAAGCCATACCTGTAGACCTCAGCCCACCAGAATCTCTGAAATGACTAGGTAAAGCGTCCATATTTCCTCGCAGCTCTTACCATAGCTCGAATATTATCTAGGGGGGTATGTGGAGGTACTTCGCATCCACTACTCAAAATGTATCGCCCATCTGTTCCTACCGCTTCTATACACGCTTTTGCAGCTGCTTCGACAGCATCCGAAGTGCCAGAGAGAAGGAGATCTGAGGGTTCCAAGTTTCCCATAAGGATGACTTGGTCTCCAACACGTTGCTTTGCTTCGACCATATCAACGAGATAATCCAGTTCCAAAAGTTTTACACCTGTTCCTGCCATGAGTTCAAGAAGTGCTGTCGTTTTGCCACAAATGTGTAATGACGCAATTGCGCCCGTGTGGATTATCGCCTTAGCAAGCCTAGCCTGGTGGGGTGCCGCAAAAGTTTCGAAGGTTTTGGGGCTGATCAGACTTCCACTCGCTGTTGGATCTGCAATGACAATAACATCAATTCCGGCATCAATGTTAGCCAAAGCATACCTTATCGATGCTTCAAAAGCAATCTCAGTGATTTCATGGACAAATTTGGAATCTTTAATTGTGGCTGCCATTAAGGGGTTGATGCCACATAATTGTCCTGCCAAAGTGAAAGGACCAGGAGTATAAGCGAACAGCGGAATTTTTTCCCTAACCTTAGACTTTACCCGTGTCACTAGGTTCATATGCAAGGGTAACCTACCTGTTTTAAGAGGGTCAGGAATTTTGAGCTGGTCGATATCATTTGGAACTTGAATAATGTGTTTAACAACTTGGGGGACAGAATCCTTAGGATATCGCATGGTACATCCCATCGCTTCAGCGAGTAAATTGAAAGAACTCTCCCATCCCACGTAAATCGCATCATAACCGAGTTCTCGTTGTCCAGCTAACAAAGCCTCTGCTGTCTTCTGAGGGCTATGCAAGGCTTCTACTAGATCCACACCCGTTATTTGGGCAGTAGTATAAGTTAGTTGGGGGATGACAGGAACCCGGTCAGGTAGTTTTCCGTTAATAACAGCCATAACACGGTCAAAGGCAGTAATTTCTGGCATCTCTACGCTTCCTAAGATTTCCAGTCTTTTTAGACCAATAGGACCTATTACAAACCCTATTTACTAGTTTATTTCCGTTATTCCCAGCTTGAAAAAATATGCCATGCCTTAGGCAGCAGCTTTAAATTATCATATACCCCAGTTTGCTTGGGGAATGCGTCTTTCCCCGTTCGTGTGCCGGATAGGATGGGTTCGGATCCGATAGTCATGCCAGAAAAATCTCCTCGAAAAGTTCAATCTGATAATAGTCAATCTGAGGGTGAACCACATGCCTGCCCAAATTGCGGAAGCACCAATTACATCATGACCGCTTCACGTGAACTCGTTTGCTCAGAGTGTGGTCTTGTTCTCAGTGATGACGTCATCGACTTTGGAGCGGAATGGCGAGAATTTTCCCCTGAAGAACGGGATAAACGCGCCCGAGCCGGACCACCATCCACGCTAACAATGCACGATAAGGGTCTTTCAACAACGATTGATTGGCGTGACATTGATGCCCGGGGACACCGGTTAGATGCACGGCGTCGAGCTGAAATGCAACGGATTCGCAAATGGCATAATCGCAGTCGGGTATATCAGGCTAGCGAACGAAATCTTGCCAGTGCCATGAGTGAATTAGATCGATTATCCGGACAGTTAGATCTTCCCCAACGAGTTCGGCAATCTGCAGCATTATTGTATCGTCGTGCCCTTGAGAAAAATCTGATTCGTGGTCGGAGCATTGAAGCTATTGTGGCTGCCTGTGTCTATGCTGCCTGTCGTCTTACTAGTTTTCCTCGAACATTAGCCGATGTTGGTCGCTATACTCGAGTGGGTCGCAAAGAACTCGGTAGATCCTATCGGTTGATTGTACGTCGACTCGGATTACAAATGCCGGTTACACAACCTGAGGATTTTGTGTCTCGATATACAAATGCACTTAAACTTTCACAGCGAACGCATGCTCGTGCGTTGGATATTCTAATGCAGGCACGCAACAAAGGAATTACCTCGGGTAAAGATCCTACTTGCATAGCTGCCGCCGCTATCTACATTGCATCGATTTTAGAAGGTGAACGACGGACCCAACGCGAAATTGGGGAAGTTGCTGGTGTTACTGAAGTAACGGTACGAAACCGGTACAAAGAGTTAGTCCGGGCTTTGGATCTTGGCGTTGAAGTTTAGGTTCACGCAACAAGACTTTCTTTCACGTTCAGTCTAGACAAAATTACTTAAAGGCATACTCCGGAGTGTACTAAAGATTTCCAGTTAAGGCTGCAAAATGCCTTTTCGCAAGTCTTGCATCCGGAAGCGATAAGTGTGAAAAAATCTTCGCTCTTCTTTGGACTCTTCTTTGTTATTCTTTTGTGTACCCTTTTGGGAAATCCTGCAGGCACCCATGAACGCTCGCCCTCACTTCTTGGAAATACAGCCGATGTAATATCGTTTACTGGGTTTTTCTCTAAATCGGACACAATTTCTCAGACTTCCATGAAAATACCGGCTCCAGTGCTAATTCCACCTACTCCCTCAGGTGAGTTTGTGGCTATTATCGTGGAAAACGGGTTGTGGGCTAATTCTGCGTCTTCCGAACTGGTATACAACAAATAATCTTGTTGGTGCAATACTCATTGGTAACCTACCATATATTCAGTTTTATCATCCAGCGAATGGAACCTTCAGCGCAGAAAATTTCATAACTGATCTTTTTTACATGGACCTTGATGGCAGCTGGTATGATACCGACATAAATGGCATTTACGATCGACATAATGCTACTGCAGGAACTGATATTTATCCTGAAATCTACGTCGGACGAATTGACGCCAGTACCCGCATTTTAGGTGGTCAAACCAATGCGAATGAAATCATCACCTTACTCAATCGAATCCATTCCTACCGAATCGGAGGGGTAGCGCGTACTCATCGAGCTTTAACCTATATCGATGATGACTGGCAATCTTGGGCTGATGGCACTTATGATAACTGGCCTGGGTGGCTCAACAATGCTTATGGCACTCGCACGGATATCCACACACCTGCAACCTGGACCAATGCCAGTGATTGGCTTAACAATCGAATCACCCAAGATTATGAGTGGGCACACCTCGCCGCCCACAGTTCTGCTACGACACACTACTTTGGACCTGGAGGAAGTGGCGAAGGAACTGTCACCTCAGCACAGATCCATAGCCAGAGTCCTACGTTCAATTTCTATAATCTCTTTTTCAAATCCTGATCAAATTTGGATGATTCCGTC
>CAYFXY010000008.1:35163-39687 GCA_964347205.1 uncultured archaeon | reverse complement strand
AATTTCTATAATCTCTTTAATTGTCATGCTGCCGATTGGCTGACAACCGATTCACTTGCCATAACCTATTTGTTTTCTGGCAGTCACTCTATTGGTCTTGTCGGATCAACAAAAACCGGTGGAATGCTTTCAGGGTCAAGCTTCTATAATACCCTAGCCCAAAATAAGACCCTTGGCAAAGCCCTTGAAACTTGGTTTCAAGGAATTAAAAGCTATACAACCTACTATCTCGAATGGTTTTATGGCATGCTAATCCTGGGAGATCCTTTCCTTACCATCCATTACGATATAACTCTCTTCAGTTTCCCATCCTAACCAAACCTTATGGTACACGAATGCCCTCCCACAATTTTCTTGGACCACTCCTCTTGATGTGAACGGTATTTCAGGATATTACTATATTCTGGATCAAAATCCTGCTACAGTTCCCACAACCATGACCGGTACCTATACAACAAACAATTTCTTTACTCCAGCGGGATCTCTTACCGATGGGCATTGGTATCTTCATATTGTATCCAATGATTCACTTGGCAATGTCGGTACCGAAGCTGCTCATTTTCAAGTTAACATCGACACTACTGGCCCATCAACTTCAATCACAGTTCCAAAAGCAAACCACAACTCTTCATCCAGTTCGGTAGGCATCAGCTGGACTGCAATCGATGCAGGTATTGGTTATCAAACCTCCTCTGTTTGGCTTGATGCAACAACCAATATCTATACCGGTCCGAATCTCAGCTTTACTGTCACCGGACTTACTGAAGGATCTCATTTGATTAATGTGACAACTACAGACTACCTCACGAACGCCCAAAGCCATTGGACAACTATCTTCGTAGACCTCTCAAATCCAACAGTAAGCATCACATCGCACTCAAATGGAGACTCGGTTTCTCCTGGCTTTATCCTCTCTTGGATGGCTTCAGATGGACAATCCGGTTATTATTATGCTGAAGTTTATATAGACGGCATTCTTGAAACCACGGTTCAAGGACCTTCCACGCAAGCTCAAGTCTCGAACATATCTGCTGGCTCACACACAGTAGCTGTCACAGTTTACGATTGGTCAGGACGGTCAGCTACTGATCAGGTAACATTAACCTCTTCAGGCCTCCCACCATTACCATCGATTCCGGGATTCCCAATCGAGGCTATTGCATTAGGTGGAATTATTGCTCTTAGTCTGAGTATGCTTTATCGACGTCGCAAACGCAAATAAATCCAAGCTTTGGACGCCAATTATGGCGTCCCTGCTCTTATTGTTTATAAATCCTATTTCTGTGAATTATTCAAAACCGCTTCGCAATATTTGAAAAGCTGATCAATGTTTTGACTAAACAAATGGCTAGGACTCGCCTGAACTAGAATCTGGCGACTTCCAAGCTCAATGAGTCGAGTGAAGAGTGGAATAACAGTAGCAACCTTCACGTTATATTCCCGTTCAATGTCACGTTTTACTTTATCAAAATCATAAATACCTGGGCATTGGTTACACACAACGTAAGTAGAAGGAACACCCAGCTTCTTTGCTAAGGCAAGCGTGATTGCGGTTCCTAGGAAATCCTGTTGATCTAACCGCATAATGACAAAGAGCAGGTCTGTCGTTGCCATGGATAAAAGGGTTTCTTGGTCTAACCCTGGGTGTGTATCGATGAATAAGTAGTCTAGCTTTTTAGCCTGAATAATCCGTTTAAAGCCACGCCGAAGGTCCGATACCTCGTATCCTTCTCGAATAATTGTAGAAATATCGTCAGCATTTAAGCTTGCAGGTATAATATGAAGACTCCCTTCACCAAGTTTCATTTCTTTTGTGTGATTGATGGTCGCTTTTTCAATCGTACATTTGCGTCGAAGATAATCGTTTAGGGTATATTTGAATCGCATTTCAGCAAGTCCGAATAGCACATGGAGTCCTGGGCTCTGAATATCAGTATCTATTACTCCAATATGCCGTCCTTTCGTTGCAGCGTAAAACGCAAGATTTGCAGTTAGATTGCTTTTTCCTGTACCGCCACGAAAACTGTGAACAGTGACAATTTTACCCATTGAATGTTCCACCATAAAATTGGAGACACTAAAGATCGCAGGCCTAATCTAATGGTTCGAGTGTTAGAATCTCGTGTTATTAAACCATTGGTTCATGTAAGCCACTCGACATTGTCTCCTAGTTTTCGCAAAACAGCGACTAGCTTCTCTTCCTCTACCCCAACACGCTGAGCAATATCCCGAACACTGTTATTTCCATCACAGTACAACCTAGCATTTTCAAGAATTTTGTATTCATCCCGTGGTAGGCCAACTGTTTCCAGGTATGCTAAAAATCGTCGATCACTCCCAGCTAATTTTGGATAAAATTGAATTCGACGAATGTATCCCCGTGAGAATAAATAACTAAGAATTTCTGTTAATTGGCGTCCATAAACTCCAGTTCGAATTCGGATTTCTTCAACGGTTGAAATGCCCTCAATCGCTTGAAGCACTTCTCTACCGGCCGTCCCAAAAAGCCTATCAAATTCTCGAGCTTGACCCGTGTGTTCAGCGAATAGAGTACTCTCCATCATCGGGTTAGAAGTGAATACATCATGTTCTGAAAATGCTTCCGTAGATTTGGTTTTAGGCTCTACTTTCACCATACTTGAATAATCGACGTTAGCCAGCCCATATACTAACGGTGAGACCAATTCTGCACCACGCCCCACCTTCAAATCCTCACGGATTATCATAAGAAGCATCAGATCGGGTTTAACCTGATGAATGAAAAGCTTAGTTTCTTCCTCAAGCGTTGTTTGGGACACTGCAAAATAACTCGGCAGTTCCATTTTTCGAGATTGCTGAATCTGCTGAGCTCCTATGTTTAATTCATGTTGAAATAACTTCGAGGTAATTACATACCCATCCTTTGTCACAAGAGCTGTCCGTAAAATACCCTGTTTTCCCTCAATAATATTGAGAATCTCTTCAATCTTTTGCAGAATTTCAGGAGGAAGAATTGCTGTAGGATACCGCTGTTTTATTTCAGGAATTTTATCATATTTTCCAAGAATCTCAATCACGTATTCTCGGAACCCCCCAAATAAATCCGAAGGAATAACCGTTTTTAATAGAACCTCCTTGAATTGATTTTCAAAAGCTTGAGCGATTTCTTTGATAATTACTCGATAGATATTTTCATCATCCGCTTGACCGATGACTATGATGAAAAGAAGCTCTACTCGACTCTCGTAAACGAATTTATTTTCAGCAAACGTAACAACTTGGATTTTTCCTTCTCCAATTTCTTCTGCAAAACCTGCTTGAGCTGATAAGAACCCCGCCACAAGAGTATCAAGTTTCGGGGCACCCTGGGGAGCAAAGTTGAAAAGAGGCATCCCACCTTTTCGAAGAACAATAATTTCCTTTACTGGCAAAAACAGTCACCAAAATCTGACTTGTACTAAATCTCCGTATTGATTAACCTTTGTGTCCTCAAAAAACAAAGAACCTTCATTGATGAAATGCTTTTAATCTCCTCACTCCAATGTTCAGGCGAGATGTTGTGGCATACATGCGGGGCACTCACCAATGAAAATCAATATTAGCTGGACAACAGTCTTTATCCTCACCCTACCTTTTGGCTGGGCTTTTGCATTCTTTCTTTCACTCCGCCCTATTATCCTAACCAATCAGTTGTTCATCTTGCTATCAATTTCGAGTTTTGCAGTTGGACTTATTATTGGAGGATTTGCTGCTGATATCCTGCGAGGGCGAACCATAATCTTAATGGTAGTTGAATCGTTTCTTCTACTAGTCGGCTTTGGTCAATGGATGTTTTCAATTGATTTTTGGATTTCATCCATTGGCCTTTCTCTATTTGGCCTGATGTTTTTCTTCGTTGGATTTGGACTCGTTTTGTTCACACTATTTCTCAATAAATTTGTTTCAAGCATTCGTCGTGGTCAAGTTGTTGGAATTGCTACGATTCTCATTTTTATCATGGCTGCGATCTTTTCCTTTGGGTGGAGAAGCTTTCCAACCCCAATTGCATCAACGATCACAGCAGTGCTGATATTTTTCGGAATTATTATCACTTTCCTGGTACGGCCTTGGAAAGGTGAATTACAAACTTACATGGTTCCCGGGTCGATTAGACCGTATGCTCTTTGGTGGCTGATCTATCTTTGCGCCTTTGGTCTTTATGTTTGGGCTACACCTTTTCATCTTCGTCATTTATTCAACAGTTTCCTATTCTATCAAGTCGGGGAATATCATGCTGAGCTAGTTCTTCTCGGAATTAGTATTGTAGTTCTAATCCTCATGTTCCTTCCAGATAAATTAGGTCGGAAACTTGTCTTTAATATCGCTTCGGTTCTTCTTGGCCTATTATGTATCTTCGGCAGTGCTCAACTCCAATCTGGGATTGGAGAGTTGGCTGCCATCTTTTTACTTGTTTTACAAACATTTGTCATCGCTTTTATTATTGGAATTGGCGCATGGCTGATATGGGCTGAAATTGGAACAGTCCGAATGAAAGGACGCCGTGCC
>CAYFXY010000008.1:31486-35153 GCA_964347205.1 uncultured archaeon | reverse complement strand
AACAAATGCCCGAGAAGTGGTCTGGAACGAACGTGTCATTGAGGATATAGATATTAGTGTCGATAGTCGACAAGTTAGTCGAGCTCTCCGTGAATTAGAGGTGGACACATCACTTCGAAGTATTGAAGAGCAAATCGAAACAGAACTGACTGAGCTGATGAAGATCAAAGGAGTAAGTCGCAATCAAGCAACGGTATTACGGGACGAAGGTTATGAAACACCAGAATTAGTAAGCCGTGCAGCACCGGATTACATCGCCCAACTTTTATCTCTCTCTTCTGAAAAAGCGTCTCAGATCATTGAAAGTGCTAAAAAGGTTAAGGGGAAAAAGTCTAAATCACGGGCTTCACGAATTCAACCGAAATCATTTCGCAGATCAACCGCAAAACGGAAATCAAAAAGGCGAAAATCTAAGTAACGCAAGGTTGAGAGGATAGTTCAGAAGGATTTAACAATACTGGCGTTTGGCTTTGGGAGGAATTGAGCTGTAATGACGCGAAAGGGAGGGAAACAATTCAAACACCATCGTAAACGCTTGGGTCAATACTATACCCCAAGCTGGGCTGTCGATTATGTGATCCAAAAAACTCTAGGTCCTACTCTGAACGAAGATCCTGATAGGTTATTAGGTGATTTCGCTGTACTTGACCCAGCTTGTGGAGACGGAGCATTTCTGATTGGGGTGTTACGTTTCCTCGCACGAAGAGTTGAAACGTTTCCCAAAGATCGACAACATCTACTCCGACGGAGCATTGTTGACAGCATTCATGGAATTGATGTGGACCCGAAAGCCGTCAAAAGTTGTCAAAAACACCTAGAACAAACCGGAAAACGGTTGCTTCAATTTAAGGCTGATTTTTCCCAACGTGTCCGTCTTGGGAATAGTTTAGTTCTAACCGATTCAAAATCCGAAGCGATTTTTGGATCAAATTTAGAGAAAATCTCTCCCGTCGATTGGCATCTTGTCTATCCTTGGGTCATGCGTGATGCTGGCTTTGATGTTATCGTAGGTAACCCGCCATTTTTGGGTATAAAGGCTATAGATTCAAAAATGAAAGACTACCTTCGAAGCCGATTTAAGACTGTCCACCAACAATTCGACATTCTTATCCCCTTTATAGAACTAGGATTACAACTCCTGCGCCCAGGTGGGAGGTTAGGTTTCATTATTAGTAACAAAATACTTGCCGCAGATTATGGAACCCTTCTTCGCAAAACCTTGGTTTCAAATTTCGTGATTGAAGAAATGGTTGACATCTCACATCTCAATGTTTTCGAAGATGCAGCAACATATCCACATATCCTTATCATTCGCAAACCTCGGAAGCCTTTAGAAGTCCGACAAAACAAAGTCCAAATTCCATCCCCTCCAAACCAACCAGGCGATCTCGATTTGCCAACTCATCCCTCAAACTTAGTCTCGCAACACTACTATGCAGCACTACCTAACGCCATTTTTGCCCCCACCCTGACTGAAAAGAAGTTTCACATTTTGCAAACACTATTACAAAACACTATCCCCCTTGGCAGCGCTTGCTCGATTCGGTGTGGCATCGCGAAAACAGGATTCACAAAAAACCTCATTTCTGCAACAGCCTATGAAAAGCTCACCAAGAGTAAACAGAAAAAAACTCTTCCTTTCCTTAATGCCGGTGATGTACGTTGCTATTATCTTCGTCAAAAGAAATTTCTTCCATACATTCCTGTACTGACCTCTCTTGACCAATGGCAAGACTTTCAAGAACCCAAACTAGTGATTGCTGGCATGGCTAAACGACTCCGCGTTGCGTTTGACAAAATCGGACATGCATTAGGTCGAGTATACTATATCACTCAAGCACGAGCTCCATACGATCCCTACTTTATGCTTGCATTACTTAACTCGCGGCTCATAAACGCGTATTTCAGCCTCCTTTTTGTTGCCACACATCTACGCAGCGGTTATATTCGGTACAATGCTTCCTACCTAGAACAAATTCCGTTTACTACTCCGACACAGCATCAAGAAAAAGAGCTAGCTAATCTGGCAAAGTATGTTGTGGAAAATCCCAAATGTCTTAAGAAAGGGTTCGGTGAAGAAATCGATCATGCGATAGCAAACCTTTACGGATTGAGTCAAAAAGAGGTTTCATTGTTAGAAGGTTAGATTTAAAAGGGAGGTTGTGTTAAATTCTCCACAATATAACATTCTCAACGAATGAGAAAAGAAGATTAGTCGTGTAAACTATTCTATCCCTCTTTGAGAATAATACTGGTGAAGAATTTGGCACAACAAGACGTAATAACATTCAAACCTGAACGAATCAAAGTTGTATATGATAAGAAGACGCATGAGGTACTATATGATCCAAACCACATGCCCATTATCAAAGCTCTCCGGAAGGGTTCCATGACTGTTCGAGAAATCGAAGAAGCCTATGCGGAGGAAGCTGCTCATTCCGATGAGATCGAGGCGAAATCCGATAAAACCATCTACCGCTACTTAAAAGTTTTAGAAAAAGCTAATCTTGTGGTTCCCGCTGGTCAACGAGTAGTTATTGGAAAAACAGCAACTGAAACTCTTTTTTCTCGTACAGCAGAAGTTTTCATCTCTGGACAGACAGAATATAAACATTGGAATGAAGAAAAAGGCAAAAAAATGGCGAAGCAAATGGCACAAATGCTAAGCCAATTATATGAAGACCGGAAAATTGATCAGAACTGTTTTTTGAAATTCTTGAAAGAATACGAAATCTCAGGAGGAAAACAAATCACTAATTTGGTTGAAGGTGCAGATGAGGACATGATTGATATTATATCCTCCATTGACTGGGGTTATAAGGAAAAAATCCTTAACCTTGTAAGTGTGTTCGCAGTTATTCTTAATGATCCGGAAATTTTCCAGAAACTTCGCGATTGTTTCAGTTAAGTCGTACTTGCAGTATTTGAAAATTATAATCCATGAACTCGCTAGACTATAACAAGTTTCGTTGTCATTCTTTTTTTCCAGAGTACTTTCGATCGCGTCTAATTAGTATGGCTTCGATAAGAAGTGGCCCGAAAATAGCTACCACCATTAGGATGATACTGACAAGTTTTAACTGGTCGAATGAGATCAGAATTACTGGAGGTGGCTGATAACCTACAGCGGCAATGATATAATTAGACATGATATCTGAGAAGGTGGCATCTTCGTAGGCAGCAGTGAAAACGACTACAAGGTTATGTTCCGGAACTATATTGATCTGTTGTCCATTGTAACCAATTGCTAAATATGTGTCAATTGGTAAATTTAACCACCATTGATATCCGTAACCTGCCCCTTCGTATGGGGTTGTATGATTCATAGTTGAGATACTCACCCAGCTTGCTGAAACTAGCTGTTCGCCATCCCAGTACCCTTCGTTCATATACAAATAACCAAATTTAGCCATATCTCGGGGATTGAGATAGAGATTTGATCCACCAAAAACTATTCCTTGGGGGTCGGTACCCCACTCATAATTTGTGATTCCTAATGGTGTGAATAACTGATCTTTAGCGTAACTCAAAGTCGAGACGCCAACAGTTTGGTTAATGATGTTAGCAAGTAGATGTGATCCGCCGGAGTTGTAATCCCATACCAGGCCTGGATCATGTCGCATGGGTTGATCCAATACATATTGAGTCCAATCAGCGCTCTCCATCA
>CAYFXY010000008.1:27713-31476 GCA_964347205.1 uncultured archaeon | reverse complement strand
ATAAGTAAAACTGCTTGTCGGTCCATATGGCCATTCATCCCATGCAATTCCTGAGGTCATGGTCAAGACTTGTTCTAGCGTAATGGCTTGTTTTCGTGTGTCTAGATTGGCAACTGTTCGATTGGTAAAAAAGTTGAGGAGTGTTTCATTCACACCCAAAATATATCCTTCATTGATAGCGATTCCAATGAGGGCCGAGCTAATACTCTTTGTACACGAAAAGATATTGGCAATTTGGTTTTGACCGAAGTCGGGATGATAGTATGATTCATGGATGATATACCCATTCCGAACAATCAGGACCGAACGAATTAAGTGACCCCATTCTAAACTTCGAAAGTGACTCTCCATTTCTTGAAGCTTAACTGAGCTCATACCTTGTGATTCGGGACTTGTGCTTCGCCATCCATTTGTGGGCCAATAATCTAGGGTGGATTGGGTAGAAGTTAATGATACCCCTCCAATTGGTCTCATCTGTATTGTGATTAGAAATAGCAGGAAGGTTACGATAAGATATTCCTTGCTCGGTCGTTGGAACATCCTAATCTTCTCACAATGGCTTTAATGAATCATGAAGCTGGGTTTTATCTTAAATTAGAATGGAATTCGGCAGAATCTCGTTGTTGTAATCCTTTTTCTCACTAGATGACATAATTATTCTTCTAAACAGATACATTTATATTATAGTTATAGATAGTATTCTCAGTCCTTAAGAATATCGGGACAACGCGTGGTCGAAAAAAATGTCAAAGCAAAAAACCAATTTCGCTCGAATCGGGGTCGGTGAGCGAGGGGCCCTTGGCTGCCGAAATCCTCATCCAACCGCGAACTTCCGGCGTGCCTACAAAATTGTGACCTCTCGTCGAGGTTCAAAGTGGTAGAAGTCGAGTATAAAAAAAATCTGTGGTGATGATAATGGATCAAAAATATGAAGTTAATCGTAATAAACGCTTTAATGAAGATTACTTTCCCTTTATCTTATTGGCATCCAGAAGGTAACTGATGCAATAGTGATCAAGGTGAAGGGCTGAAGGGTTTGGGAATAACGCTGATGTCACAAGTTCGGGTCTTCCGGAACAACCATTCATTCCCCAACCGTTGTCCACTCAGTAGGTCCACAAGCTTTCATGATGCTGGTGCCCAACCCCCTCCAACCTCTTGGCCAGCAGAATGGGACGGAAGACCCCTATTTTTTCTAAACTCGGTTTTAATTGATTAACACAGGAACATTAATCGCAAATAACATAATAGCGACTCAAAAAAATTAATGTTCTTAAGGAATTCTCAAGCCAAACCTAGAATCTCCAATAGGAAGGGGGTTGTGGGAATGATGGTGTATTCTAGCCTGAGCGTGTCGGCTAGAAGTTTTTCTAGTTATGGAAGAGGAAAAAGAGAGGTTTGGTCGGGACATCCCACCTTAGAAAGGATTCAGCCCCGACCGATTTTGTTATCAGATTTCGTCCTATTCGCTTGATTTACGAGAGGAGAAGCACATAGTTGTCAGTACCCTCGTCAAGAACAGAATCGCTGGGTCCACGATGGATGAGCCAGCACTGCGCTGTCCCCGGACCCAACCAGATATCTGCTACACCTGCATCGAAACCGGAAAGGTCATTCAGGACCAGCTTCCATCCAACGACATCGTCACCCCAGATTCCGGTCACGATTCCTGCTTCGCCACTTCCACGGATGGTATTGCGGACGAGCCACACTTTCTGAGCACCATATCCGAAGATCCCCCAGCTAGATGGATCATTCAGGACAACCTCGTTGTGGTGCGCAAAGACTGAAACACCTTCGACCTCTCCCGGTACGGCAAGATAGTCTTCAAGCCAGATGCCTGTTGCACCAGGACCACATTCAATGTCATTGTGATGAATCGAAACTCGGCCTGGCTCAATACTAGAACCACCAAATAAGGCCCCAATACCGTGAGCCACGTAGGTACCGAACCAAGCCACCCCGGATACATCATTGAATGCAATTTCTCCGCGTGAGTTACTGAGCTCATACATTTCGGGGCCAATCAAAGTACCTTCGTAGGTGTTTCGAACAATCCGTACGCGTGAGTCCACGAAGGATCCAAACATAACGCTGGAACCAAGGCTATTTTGGAAATAACAGCCCTTGACTAAGTAGTTCCCGCTTATCGGTTCATTCCAAGCACCAGTCCCCCATTGACCTTGAATCAACAAGGCATTCTGGATGCTTAAGCCAAACAGACCATACGCCTCGCCAAGGTCACCCAAAAACTCGACATTCTTGACTGTCGCATCGAAGTATGATGCTACATCACTGTATGCATCCACGATCTTTCCGTAGATGTCCACTGTGTTCATGGCCCTGAAGAGACCATAAAACCACTCTTCAGTCGGTTGATCCACCCTAAGGGTGAAGTCCTGCAGCAGTATCTTGTAGGGGTGTCTCCGAGTACTAGTTGAGTCCTCATCTTGGTAGAACATCAGCATTCTCGGATTTGCGATGCCAAGGTTACCCAAGTCTTGAGCAGGAAAGTTCTCCACACTGTGCAGGACCGTCATTCCAGCTCCCGCACCCTTGAAGGTTCCGTCGAAGTTGACTCCTACGATGGTTTCACAGAGGTAGAAGTCACCTGCCTCCAGCATCACTGTGCTCCCTCCGCCTGCCGCAATGGCGTCGTCAAGCGCTTGCTGAATATTAGCCGTATCTGTGGCTCCTGTCACATCACCTGAGGGTGCGACCGTGAACACACCATGATGAGGATGAGCCATGACCGCCGAACCAGCAAGTAGCAGACTTGCCAGAATGCAGACTGAGATCGCCGCCAGTATCATTCTTCTTCTTTTGCCAAATTGCAAATTTATTTTCCTCCAAAAATCGTCCCTCCAACTATTGGGGACGACCTGTTGACCGGTCAGTGCGAAGTTCGATATTAGGTGGCGTAACAGGAGTGGTTTACAAAATGTACAGCCTTTAAAAACCAGGGTGCGATTTTGTCAACGTATCGACCTAACAGAAAACGCGTCGATTGGACAGGTACATCATAGTATGACAGATAGTTTCGTATTGTAAATTCTGTTGATGTCAGCTCAAAAGGTTCTGGCGCGCATTATATGTGTCTTAGAAATTATGGTAGCTAACCTTTGTTTCTCTGTACGTTTTAGCGGTAGTTACGGGTGTGGTGGCTCTTGTTGGTCTGAGCTCATGACTCTGGGGATAATGCGAAAAGAGTAACAGATATAAACTAGCAGACTCTTAACGGTGTTAACTTAGTGGTGCGAAATCGCTTGTCACAAGAGATTTTCCTCTACCAAAGGTAACCCACATTTACATCGAATGAGGTTAACATTATGGTGCGATATGTTCTCAATAAATGTAAAGTTCCGGTCTCTGAAGGAGATCGATTGAAAGAGCCTCCTGGGCTTCGTGAATGTCACAATCCGAAATCTATGCGCCGGGTTGGGTATGAACAAGCTCTCCTAGGTCGACGTTAGTCTGTTGTTAATCTTTTGCGGGTAGACTCACAATTAGGTGGTCTGCCCACCATTCTTTTCTTTTGCAATTTTCGGTTGCCGGAAAAGCAAAAGCTTTTTACATACATTGAGATTATGTTCTCGCGCTTGTAGAAAACTTATTTGCTATTTTCGCATGGTGAACAGATTGACTTCAAATGTCTTTTTCGGATCAATACAACATGGTCGTGATGCTTCCTTTGCATCACTTGGAGCTAAACTCCCCAAACTCATCGAGCATCTTGACTTTTCTTCTATTCAGAAGAACGACA
>CAYFXY010000008.1:15362-27703 GCA_964347205.1 uncultured archaeon | reverse complement strand
CGGATGGCCATTTGTTACGGATAATCCCACTGCCGTCTATAATGCTGCAGAACGAGGATACACGCAGGAAACCTGTGGCTGTCCCTTGATCCCTGTTGCTGGGGTCAAAGACGGATATACGAAACCAGTGAATATCGATTTCAAGAACGTAAAAGAAATCGATATGGGTGGTGTATTACATGATGCTGATGCTCTAATTGATCTTACACATGCAAAAGGTCATGCCAATTGTGGATATGGAGGTGCGATCAAAAACATTGCATTAGGTGGATATTCGGGGCCTTCACGATGGCATCGCATCCATGGAGTTGAAAACGCCTTTCCTTGGTGGCACTCTAAGAAATGCTCACCTGAACATGCCCAAAAGCTCATCGAATCATGCCCCTATACGGCTCTTTCTTACGACAAAGAGAAACACCAACTATCTATCATGCGTTTCCGCTGTCACGCAGGAAACTGCACCGAATGTCTTGAAGCAGATAAAGAAGTCGGTTGCCTAGATCTACAACCTGAACAGTTTGAAGCATTTCAAGAATTCATGGTAATTGCTGCCAAAAATATCCTTGATACCTTCGAGGAACAAAAGCGATTTTTTATCAACGTCGCTATCGATATCACTCCTCACTGCGATTGTATGGGTATAATTCAACCAGCTGTAATTCCACACATTGGAATACTCGCTAGTCGAGATATCGTAGCTCTAGATCAAGCAACATTGGACTTGATTGCAAAGAAGGGCTTAATAGAAAGTGAAATCCCCCCATACTTCAAACATGTCAATTTAGATCCAGAAGCTGATCTACATCCATTCGCTCGGTTATGGGGCCCATACAAGAATCCATACCTTGTAACTAAACATGGTGAAAAACAAGGGATTGGAAAACGCAAATATGAGCTTATCGAAGTCCTCTCTCCCAAGGAAACCTTGAATATGAAACCTCCAGAACAGGAATTTGAACGTGCCCCCTCATTTTTCTAGACGAAATATGCGTTTTGAAAAGAAGGATTTTTATATATTCGTCTTAGTCATTGCACCTGAGGCTTGAGCAGATGACAGGTGTTCGTTTTCCTAGTAGCCCATCAACAAACTAAGGTCATCCGTTCAATTTTTACTACTCTATGTCAATTTATCTTACCATTGCTTCGACAATACAATATCGGCTCTAGATGGCAGGTGAGATGATGACCCAAAAATCTAAGAAGCAAACTAAGGGCAAAGTTGAAGATCAAGACGAGACAATCACGTTTCATTATGATAAAGTTGAAGACTTTTCCAATTGGTATACTGAAATAAATAAACGAGCAGAGCTATCGGATCAACGATATGGTGTAAAGGGCTTAGTAGTATTCCGCTCGTGGACAACAGTGACCTTGAAAATCATGTATCGGTTGTTAGAAGAAGAATTAGAAAGATATGGTCATCTGCCTGTCATCTTTCCTGCACTTGTTCCTGAATCCAACCTCATAAAGGAAGCTGAACATGTCGAAGGATTTGCGCCAGAGGTCTTTTGGTGTACACGCTCAGGAACATCAAACATATTCGAGGAACCGCTTGCACTCCGTCCGACCAGTGAGTCTGCCATGTATCCACTGTATGCATTATGGATTCGGAGTTGGCGTGATTTACCATTCAAGCGCTATCAGAGTGTTGCTATTTGGCGCTATGACACGAAAATGACTCGCCCTTTCTTAAGAGGTCGGGAGTTTTACTGGATCGAGGCTCATAACGTATTTGCTACTGCCGAAGAAGCTGAAGCCCAAGTGATAGAAGACTTAGAGATTACGAAAACTTTCGTTGAAGGGCATCTTGCCATACCGATTATAGTATTGAAGCGACCTCAATGGGATAAATTCCCGGGCGCAGTCTATACAGTTGCCGGTGAATCCCTGCTTCCTGATGGACGATTTATTCAAAATTCAACTAGCCATATGCTGGGAGATAATTTTGCTCGGGCCTATGGTGTTAAGTTTGTAGACGAGAACGAGCAAGAGCAATATGCTCAACAGACTTGTTTTGGTCCAGGACTTAGTCGTATGTATGGGGCTTTGATAATTATGCATGGTGATAATGATGGACTAATTTTTCCATTTGCGTTAGCCCCGATTCAAGTAGTCATAGTACCAATTCCTAAGAAGGGGGCAAAGAAGGTTGTTCAACAACGTTGCCAGGAACTGGAAACCACACTTCGCAAGGCTGGTTTCCGAGTCCATTTTGACAACACTGAGAAACGACCCGGGGAAAAGTATTATGATTGGGAAATGCGTGGAGTTCCTCTTCGGCTTGAAATTGGCAACCGCGAAGTTAAAGAAAATACAGTAACAATTTTTAGACGGGATT
This sequence comes from uncultured archaeon, assembly GCA_964347205.1. GTDB lineage: Archaea > Asgardarchaeota > Hermodarchaeia > Hermodarchaeales > Hermodarchaeaceae > Hermodarchaeum. The sequence continues at coordinate 25,365 of CAYFXY010000008.1, read as the reverse complement.
TACGTGAACGTGAAACGGTTTCCATTGAAAAACTCTTAACCGTGATTCGAAAAACTGGAAGAGGGGTAACTAAAGAACTTTGGCGACGTGCAAAAATGCATTTCGAAAATGCCGTGCAGGATGCCAGCACTTTTGAAGAAATTTGTGAAATCATGGAACATCGTAAAGTCGCTCGAACTAGTTTCTGTACTTTGGAAATGGAAGGGGAAGCTTGTGCAGAAAGGATTAAGGAAGCCACAGGTGCTGATATCCGGGGAATGAAGTTGGGTGAAGATGAGAAACCATGGGGGCCGTGTCCAATGTGTGATAAACCTGCTACTGTCGTTGTTTATGTCGGAAAACAATACTAGCATGGTACAATGGATTTAGGACTTTGGAGAATCAATTATGGGAATTTATTTTCATCCATCGCTTTATTACTGGGTATCTCCCGGGGAAATTCCGATCAATATACGAGAAGACTGTATAAAGTAAATCGCGATCAAACTCTGGGCCAAAGGCAACATCTTGGATACCATCGTCACCATAGAAGAAGATGTTCCCACTAGGTTTGACATTAATACTGGCCTCATTTCCTTCAAAGTAATAATCCCATCGGACAAAAAGCTTTGAAAAAAAGGCTGGGTCAAGTGGTCGTTCGATGGTGATGTTAGCATAACCGGAAGCGGTGATTTCGATTTCCAAATCGCCAAGATAAATGGTATCCCCTTTAACGAGAGGTTCCACTCTGGCGAGGAGTGAGATTAATGCCTCCTTACAAGCTTGCTTAGCCATTGCATCAGCAGTCAAACCTGATATCCCAAAGTACATCTACAACCATCATTTTTTACTATTCCGTTTCTTGATGGAGCCACCGAAAAGTAATGGAAAAAGGACATGATATCTCAATTAGGGATTAAAGTCGCCAAGTTTCGCCTCAAGAACATCATAGGCAAGCTCGGTTGCTATTCGAATTAGTTTACGGCATTTTGTATCCCAGAGATTCTGTTCTTCGTAGGTCTGCAACCCTTCTTCGCCCGAAATATCTAGACCAAGAAGATCTCTACATCGGATATATTTGACTCGTTTGACAAACAAGTTTACCAATGTCTGACTATACTCATAGGGAGATTCGCTTTTTGATGTTTGGGATGGATGATTCCGACCCAGTTTCAGTCCTAGCCCCATAACTCCTCCCGCTAAGGCCCCACAAACCTCACCGTGTGTTCCAATTCCTGCACCAAAACCCGTCGCAATTTTTGGAATTATTGGGTTTTTTATTCCAAGGAGCTTACTAAAAGCAAGCAGCACGGATTCAGAACACAAAAAGCCCTCTTCTGCAAATCCTTCCGCTACCTTTACAATTTGCTTTTTGGAGATCAAAGCTATTCACAGTTTTAGACCGGTGCATCTTATTCAATTATCTTTGGTTTCGCCAGGTATTGCTGGATTGCTGATTCCTTTATTCTCGGTGTTTGTATTCGTTACATCGTGACGGTACCGCCAGAGAATAAAAGCCAATAATAAAATACAGATGGGTAGAATGAGGAGTTGGAGTTCACGGGTTAGGAAGGAGACAATGACTTGGCTGATTGCCGCTCCTGCAATAAAACCCACAGCAATGACTTGACCGCGCTTTGCAAACCATTCTTTCCCGAATTTCTTATCTGTGTAAAGGCGAAGGAAACCACCGATGGAGAATGGTATAAAATAAGACGGTGGGAGAAACATAGCTAGGGCTACGCCTAAACTAGAAATAGGAAAGAAAGTAGCGAGAAGCCCAACAGCGCCTCCTGCAACGAAGAACGCGATGAAATCAAAACCGGCACCCATTGCTTGAGTGGCGAAGATGGAGACTATGGCAAAGCCTTGAAGGACACCAACCGCTGGAAAAGTTTCAGTAGGGAAACCAATCAAGTACCAGGCTGCTAGAACGAACAGGACACTCGATATTGCCCCCGGAAATATTTTCACTAGTTGTGCCGTGAGAATGGAACGACGGGGAGTTTCAGTCATGTTACCAATTTTCAAATTTCCTAGAGTATCTGTTGTTGTGAAGGGGTTGATTGCGGAATATGCCATAAAAGGTACATAACCTTCAAGTCCTACCATGGCCAAAGGGATTTCGTAGAACGCGAGTCGTTGAACACCCATCCCTAGCCCAGCTTCACCAACAAATTTTACCATTACAAAAGTGTCAATCAAGGCAACGGGAAGCAAAAGTACGATTGAGATAATAACGCTGATCCATATTGGAAATGGTGAAAAGACATTAAGAATTATTATCGTGATTATGAAGACCACCATGATGAGTATATAGGCAAAGCCTAGACGTCGATTATGGATCAATCCAAGAACATAGGTTTTTACGTATGCAGCAAACCCCACTGTACTTCCTTCATCTTTTTTCTGTTTGAGATCTTCGGGGTTTTCAGATGGCTTCCTGCGTCCGCGTAGCTTGCTAACAAAAAATACAATAAGACCACTAATGAGCATAATGCCAAGCGCGGGACTGAGCATGTATTGAAAAAGTAAATTGAAGTACAGATCTGTTCCAGTTAATCCTGGTGTAACAACGCCTAAGGTAACAAGTATTGGGGAAATCGTAAAGTATGTAATGAATCCTGCGACTAACATCGTGATGGATACCTTGGGATCTATAATGAATGATATTGCCAAGAGACTGATGTTGAGTAGAAACCCGAGGGCAAAACCAGATGGTAAATATGGTGTTAAATCCCAACTTATTGCGGATAATCCAAAGGGAGTTAACAATGCATTAACATAGTATTGGATAAGGGTGACCAAGATCCCAATGCCAAGCCAACGGAACATAAATCGACTTTGTTGCCCAGTTTCCATGCAAGTGTTGATTGTTACTCCGCTGGCGAGATAGAAGGGAAATCTCGTTTGTTTTCTTGTCTGAATATAATTGACAACGGCAAGAGCTGCTATGAATCCAAGTATGGTGGAAATTAAAACAAAGCTGAGATGAAATGTAATTGGGGGAATCCAGGTTGGATGAAAGGGTCCACCATTTAAAAGCACATCCTTGGGAGGTGCTAACCACCATGGCAGTGTATAGGTAGTATAGGCTTGGACATACATTGCTACAGTCAGTGTATAATATACAACAAAGCCAGTGGATGCAATCATCGTTGTGGCAATTTCTTGCCGGCTTGAGCCACCCCGGGCAACATGGAATATAGTATATGCTGTCAATACAGTGACAATACCAAAGCCAAGACCAAATCCAAAGTTGATCCCTAAGTATGCATTAATTATCGTGTAAATAACATTAAGTATAATTGCTAATGTTATTCCACGAACTGTTAGGCTCCTGACGGATTGTTTTGACCTATTATTTTCGGGAATTATACAATCTTCGTCAGTTAAGGGTTCAGGAGAGTAACCTTCAGACCCTGTTTCGTCACCAAGATGTTCTGAATGTGTCATGGTGTATCATCTATTTGAGATTTAACGAGCCTTAGGCTTTTGATTTTGCACATTTCGTTTAAGGTAGTACAAATGCGTTGTGAAGATTGAATAATATCGCAATTTAATCACCAAGAAAGACTAGATGTGGTCAGTGCACTAATGGAATCTGTAAAAAACTGCTCAATTCCTTGGTCACTAACTTGTCAGACATTTTGACTTGTTTCGTTTTCTGTGTTCAACTTGCAATGATCTTTGAGCAGATAGCAAGACAGTGTAACTCAAATACTACAACCACCATCTCGCTAAGGAGGTTTGAGTTATAATGATTGATTTCCAACTCACCGAAAACCAACTTGCTCTTCAAACCAAAGCACGTGAATTTGCCTTAAAGGAAGTTCTCCCTGTTTCACAGCAATATGATCAAACCGGGAATTTCCCTCGCGAGGTCATTGAAAAAGCTCACAAGGCTGGACTTATGAATCTCGGAGTTCCTAAAGAGAATGGAGGGCATGGCTTTGGGCAGCTCGAAGCAGTCCTTGTTGTAGAAGAAATGGCTGCAGCATGTGCTGGCATGACCACTTCGATCTATGTGAATGACCTTGGCACAACACCTATCATTCTCGGAGGTTCAAGAGATCAAAGGGAAAAATGGCTAACCCCCTTAACTCAAAAACTCCAGTTTGTCTCCTTTGCCACTAGCGAACCGGGCATGGGTTCTGATGTAGCTGGAATTAAGACTAGCTATGAACGCAAAGGCGACACATTCATCCTTAATGGTAACAAATTCTGGATTACTAATGGGAATCACGCAGATGTGTTCGTGATTTTTGCTCGCCAAAAAGGCACTGAACGCCATCAAGGTATCTCTGCTTTTATTGTTCCTCGGGATACAAAAGGTCTTGCCACAGGTAAACCATTGCAAAAACTTGGACACCGAGCTTCAGATACAGCTGCTGTCATCTTACGCAATGCAAAAGTGCCAACTGAGAATCTTTTAGGTGGTGAAGGGATGGGATTTCTTTTGGCGATGATGACTTTTGTTAAAACACGTCCTGCTATCGGGGCTATGGCTACTGGGCTTGCTCGTTCTGCAATGGAATACGCGATCAATTACGCAAAACAACGTGATGCCTTTGGTAAAAGAATTAGCAGCTTTCAAGCAATCCAAGATATGGTCGCTGATATGTATGCTCGAATTGAAGCGATGCGTCTTCTCACCTGGCGGGCTGCTTGGCTCGTGGACACTAAAGCAGACGGAAACCTTGCAAACCTTGCATCAAGTTGTGCTAAACTTGTTGGCGCAGAAGATGCAATGAAAATTGTTACAGATGCTTTACAAATTTATGGTGGCAAAGGCTATCTCGCGCAATATCCGATCCAAAAACTGTTCCGTGACGCTAAACTCTACCAAATTTATGAAGGGACTAGCCAAATTCAACGCTACATAATCTCGCGATACCTCTTCAAAGAATATGAACCCGTATTAGATAATTTCTGATTAATTTGACTAGAATCATACGGAAAAAAGAAAGCAATAGGGAGCCCAACCGCCCTAGGTAGGTTCCTCCCCTATTTTTTCCAAGCAGGCATTTTAGCCATATATTTGTCAACATTTTTTTCTGCAGAAGGCCGGTCAACGTTTTCACGCTGCATCCAGAACGCAATCATTCCTTCTCGAACTTCATTACGGGGTTTGAGATTGCCATCTGAATCGCTACAATAGACACAACTCTCATTGTTTTCATTTTTTCCGCCGAAATCTTCGGGCTCTTCCATGGACATTCCACATGAAATACAGTTCTTTGGCATGTGCGTCACCAACGAGATAGTGGGATGTATCATTATTTAAGGCTCTATGCGAAGATATCTATAGGTGAACATGCATATAGTTTGGTATGTCAATAAAAGTGCAGGTTCAAAACCAAATTCTTCTAATCTTAGACCAACAAGCGTGCCATGGTTATGAAATCCGACGACGCTTGGCTCCGCGAGTCGGGGATATCGAGATTACTACATTATATCGCTGGCTTCATGAGATGGAGAAAAAAGGTCTGGTCGCCAGTCACCAACAACCTGGACCCCATGGACCCAATCGACGTGTATATCAGCTAGGGGAACGGGGAGAGCGAGCATTACGACATTTACTTCGTGATTCATTGGATGTGGTATTGCATTTTTATGATGAGTACCGCAGGTCGCTACTTGAGCAACAATTCAATCTTTCCGAATTGCCACGCGGTCAACCTCCACCAGGCCCTACCCTAGCAGGGATTCTTACTCCTTATTATGGTTATGAACGCCAATTTTTTGAATTCCAACTTTGGCGGATGAATGGAGAACCATTATACGTTCTCGGAGACGTGAAACTTGTGGGGCATCGAAAGGATCAGATAAAGCATGTTGAGGGAGATCCCTGGGATGTCGCCTCACAGGGTAACAGGTTTGGTGAGGTATGGATTCTTGGTGTTCCTCCACGAGAGAAGTTACCTCGGACGGTTGTGGAAGTTAAACGGATTCTAAAGCCAGGTGGATTTTTTCGCATGAATGTTCCTTTTGCGTTCTTTGACGAACCTCAGACTCCTACCCTCGACGCGTTCATCCGTGTTACAGCTTCTCATCTATTTCCCGAGTTAGGTATCTTTGAAGGGAGTGAATTACAGCATATTTTCACCGCTCTGGAGTAATTGATATAATCGCTGGGTATGTACAGTTTTGGGGGATCAACCCCACAGAAAACTAATCCTAGCGAAAATTGGGTTATTCGTCTTCTTCGAAAAGTTGTTTACTCGATTTTCGAGCACGTTGCATACTCATTGCTGCATCCTCATCTGCAATGGGTGCTGCTTGAGCAACCCCAACAACTGAACGTTTGCTCATCTCTTCTTTCTGACGCTTGGCCACAAGCCTAGCCTCTTCAATTTCCGCATCTAGCACCTTATCCGCTCGTTCAAAAAGCAATGGACCATTCTTGCTAATCACGTAAAGTTGGTGAATCAGGTCTTCCACCCCGAAGTTAATATTGGAAATCGTCTAGCCTAAAAATACTGCACGAAATCCCTTCAAAAATCTGCCGTGACATCATAATACTAGGTAATTACACCTGTGATTCGAGCAAGACGCTCTGCCGCCTTTTCTGTAAGTCCACGTTCGCCCAAAATTGTGTATCGTGAGGAATTAATTGTGTGAGCCATTTTTAAGGCTTCAATAATGTGCTCTTCTTCTATATTCAGCTGCTTTGCAGTTGTTGGTGCACCAATTGTGGCAAGAGCATCTCGAATCTCTTCCCAGTCAATAGCATGAAGATACCCCATTAGAATGGTGCCTATTCCACATTGTTCACCATGCAAAGCTGGTTCTGGTGAACTTCGGTCGAGAGCATGACTAAACTTGTGTTCAGCGCCACTAGCTGGTCGACTCGACCCTGCGATTCCCATAGCGATGCCGCTAGCGATTAAGGCTTCGAGGACAAGACGAACGCTGTGCTCATCGTTAGGTTTAATGGTAGTCGCATTTTGCATGATGATATTTGCACCCATTAAGGAAAGAGATGCTGCGTATTCACCATAGTATTCGTATCCAAGAGTGTGGGCTAGTTTCCAATCGCGGACTGCAGTAATTTTCGAAATAAGGTCACCACAACCGGCTGCAGTAAATCGGTAGGGCGCCTTGGCTACAATGCTCGTGTCTGCAACAATCGCAATAGGAGATTGTCCCTCAATTGATACAGAAGCTCCATCTTTTTTAATTGAGGCTCGCGGACTGGAAATACCATCATGGGCAGCTGAGGTTGGTACGCTAATGAAGGGTTGGTGTTCTTGGGTGGAACACAACTTTGCTGTATCGATGACAGACCCTCCCCCAACCCCAATTACGATTCCTGAACTGTGTTTTCGAATACTCTCACAGGATTTCTCGACTGCTTCATCTGTGGCTTTTGAAATTATTACAATTTCCACACTGAACTTTGCCTCTTGAAGCGAATTGATAGCATCATCTCCGATGATTTTCATTAGGTTTTCATCAGTGATTAACACAGCTCGTCGTGTCGAGACCACGCGTTGGGTAACTTCACCAAGTTGGTGAACAACACCTGAACCAATTACCACTTCGCCTGGAAGTTGCATCCGATGCGCGTTTCCATCCTCGGTCATCATCTATCTACCATAAAAGCAACGAATTAGAATAGCTATCCGATTATTCCTATTAAGAAGTATCTCCTCATTTCTTATCGAACGTTTTTCATCGACCCCAAATTTAAACGATTCAATTGTTACGCAAGTCCGTTTAAGCCTGAGTAGCAAAGTTGAGCTTCAGGTCAGATAATCGAGATTCAAGTGCTTTTCTCATATCTGGTTCAATATGCTCACCGAGTTGATTCAATAGGGCTTCATATGAATCAATAGCTGCCCGTGCTTGGTCTAAGTCTTTTTCGATTTCTTGAGTCATAGGATTTAAAATTAACCCCATTTTCTGCCATGCTACTTGATCAAAGATACGAATGAAAAAGGGAATGATTTGCCAAACCGGCAAGGCCGTAATATCCACCATTCCTGGCGCTTTATCATCAGGCTCCGTTGGTTCTGATACTTCTTTTGGTTCAGGTTTAGACACTTTGGTACCCCTTTCTTTCTTTTTTCTACCCTTAGGCATTGTTTTCCCCGTTGTATAGTTAATATTGTGACTGAAGCATTTTAGATTTCAAAAATGTTGCTAGATATCATTCATTCAGCTTAACATTCACCATACGCCAAGTGCGATAGTCAATAAGAACCCGAATAAATCCACTCAACATTTTGTTTATTTCGTGATCACCCGTATCAACGTGAAATCCTCGCTCAGCCAGATTCTCGATTTTACTATGAGTTGCAATCACAAGGATCTGTTCTGGTGGAATGCGACGAATGATGTTAGGGCTGATTTGTTGATTTCCTCGTCCAAAAAGCATTCCTTGATTACCTATCGGCGATACAATTATCCAAGCGTGAAGAAAATCAGGAACCAACTCAATTAATTGTGGTTCATTCACATCTAAGTGAACCTTCCTATTCAAATACACGTCAACACTCAAGAGGGTCTTTTGAACACCTAATGCCTTTGCTACAGCCCGAACTGTTGATCCAGGTCCAAGGATGTAGGCATCTCCTTCAACCATGTCTTCGATGATGGTTCGAGCAATTGCCTCTTGGTTATCCTGTTCATTTACTGTTGTTGGAGAAACAAATTTGACTCCTGGCATTCGTGCAGGAACTAATGGACCACGAAGATACCCGTACAATTTCACGGCAAATTGGTCATTGCGAATCGCCTGTTCATCAGCGTCCATGATTTCAAACTGCTCTTCCAGCGTTTCTCCTATTAACCAGTCCACCACAACACCTGCTGCTGCTTCTGGAGAATACGCGAAGATACCACTATACATTTTTACACCCGCAGGAACTCCAAGCACCAAGGGCTCAGATCTCTCCTCTAATGCGTCCAAGATATCTCGAGCCGTTCCATCTCCACCCACGAAAATGAGCAGCTCCACTTCGCGTTCTATAAATCTCTCCACAGCTACGTTAGTGTCTGAAGCCTGGGTAATTTCACTCAGTTCCATTGGCACCACTTCAGGTGTAATTCCTACTTTTAGTAATTCCTGGGCACCCATTGGATCCGGACAGGTGACCCATTCAACTTCAGTAATTGCAGGGTGTATTCGGAGTAATGCCTGAAGAAATTGGGCTGCTCGTTTCGAGGCAATAGGTTCTGCCCCTAACCGCTGGGCTTCCTCCACCATTCCATCTGTACCTTTCAACCCAACACGTCCACCCATTCCCGCAATCGGATTGATAAGGAAACCAATACGTCGGCGCGCCCTAGGTTGAGAAATCATTGTAGTTCTTTCCGAATCAGACCTTAATTCAATCTGAAATAACCTTTGTCCTCTACCTTAGGTAGAAAAACTAACCGGGTTTGAGACTTTTCCTGAGTCGATTGAAGATAATCGCTGTTAGAATCGCTGCTGGTTCAATAAGAACTGCTTGGTAGAGTGTAAAGATTCCTCCAAACAGAAAGATCGGAATGCTTACTAGATAGGTAGATTGAAGCGGTATTAAAAATAGTATGACGTGTGCAGCTATTAGGAACAGGATGCTTGATGTGAGTGTTAAAGATTTAGATTTAATGTGTTTTCGCACTGATATCAGAGCGACTGGGTATAGTATCAAAAGGACTCCGATAAGGATGGTGCCCACGTTCATAATCGCAAAATAAGCAATAAAAAGTGGACCAGGAGAGAATGACCAATAGTACATCGGATTTGAAAAGTAAACTAAATTGGTGTAAAGAAGTAGATCCCCGAAAACTACCACCCACGGGGAAAGAATTGTAAACAATCCAATATAGAACCCCCACCGGTAATTGAAGTAATTCTTAAACTCATCAAAAGCAAAGCCGCAAATGGTAAAGCCAACAGCAACAAAGCCAAGTCCTAGAGTGTGAGGGACATTTCGCATATTTTCAGGAAGAACATAAAAAAGGCCATCCAGCAGCACCTCCCGAACCAGTACGAGAAGATCGTAGGGGTAGCCAAAGGGGCTCAAATAAG
>CAYFXY010000008.1:13677-15352 GCA_964347205.1 uncultured archaeon | reverse complement strand
ATAAAAAAGGCCATAGGAGAACATCGGATATATCCAAAGAAAATGGATGCTTATTGCCAAGATTATCATACCAATTATTCCAAAGAGGAAATTTCGTCGAATACTGGATGTGACTGTGCCAATTGGCGTGGGTAATCGGTCGAAAGGCTCTTGCACAACGGGCATGAGTGAGCGCACGCGTCCAACATCTAAGCACACCTGGCAGTAGGCAACACCTGTGATGCTAATCCGGCAATCTGAACACAAACCATTTCCACAAGATTGACAGAATGCAATTGCATCCCTATCTTGATGTACAGCACATCTCACCTAGTTCCTCTCAATCACTTCCGTTTTGAGATAGAATAAAACTCTTTGGAAACCGGAACCATTGCTAGGTTCTTGTGATAGAAAATTAATTGGAACCATTTTGCTGAAGTATAACTAATTCTTATCCTGTTGAGTGGGCAGCTCAATGCTTACTCGACGAGTTCTTCATCCTCAGGTCGCCAATATGGATCCACAATACACAAGAATGTGAGGTCTTGATTCCCTGTATTTACTAAATACTGTCTAGCGTTGGGGGGCACATAGATCAATGAACCTGAACTAATATCATGAGATTCCTGATTAATGTGCATTCGCCCGCTTCCTTCCAAAATAAAATACACTTCTGAAGCTTTTGTTAGGCGATGGGGTAATGATGAATCTCCCGCTCTAAGGAGAGCATGAGCAATACTGTATCGGATTTTGAGCTCTGTTCCATCAGTCAGCGGATTTACTAATTCACGAAGAATGGTTCCATCTAATGCGGTGATAACCTTGCATTCATTCATATTTCGAACAAACATTCGATCGACCTCGAATAAATTCTCGGGATGATTTTCATCTACATGAAATGTCCATTAAATAGGACTTTATCATCACGTCAACAGACGACGCTGTATTTTTAAGTTTTGAACACTTTCCCGCTGTGAACGGATGTGGACAAAATTGCCTAAAAAGATTGATTGGACTCGAGAAGAAATCGAACGTGACTATGTAGCCACGATGACAGCAGTCACCATCCCTGTCAATCTAAAGATTGATGGGCAAACCCAGATCTTCGATTTGAGTCAAGCAGAAGCGATTCTTCGAAAGGCTAGTCTTATCGCTCTAGGCATTTGTGATTGCCGGGACTCTGCAAAAATGTGAGACCTCGTGAAGTCTGTATTAGCATGGACAAAGAGGCGGAGGGTATAATATCAACAGGAAGGGGAAAGCAAGTAACTTTGAATGAAGCGCTGGAGGCATTACAACGTTCTCATGAAGCAGGGTTGGTTCATATTTCGTATACTGATAAGGACAAATCTTATCCCTTAATTATCTCCATTTGTTGTTCTTGTTGTTGCCATTCGCTCGGGGGATTAGTTCGCTTTGAAATCCCTGAAGCTGTAGTTGAGTCAAAACTTGTGGCTATTCAAGATTCTGATGCATGTATGAATTGTGGCACTTGCGTAAACCGCTGTCAATTTCAGGCTCGAAAAATTGAAAACGGTACACTAAATTATAATATCTCGAAATGTTTTGGGTGTGGTGTCTGCATTAGTACTTGTCCTGAGAACGCAATTCTCTTGGTAACCCGCTCTCAAGATTAAGTCACACAACCACTAATACAGCGTTATGGAATGTGGGGTAAATTGCATAAAGGTTATTG
>CAYFXY010000008.1:5275-13667 GCA_964347205.1 uncultured archaeon | reverse complement strand
AAGACTGAAGCTGAAGAGGTTCTCAAAGAAATTGAGGACTCAAACAATTACTGTATCATTGGACCCCAACGAGGGCATATTTTGGTTCGAATTGCTAGTGAATTTCATCCACAGCGAATTTTAGAAATTGGAACTAACGTGGGCTATTCAGCTATTCTAATGGGCAAAGAGTTACCAAAACGCGCACGAATCACAACGATTGAAATTAACCCTACATTCGCTAAGCAGGCACAAGAGAATATCAGGCGGGCTGCTCTTGAACCAACAATTGAGGTCTTGATAGGTGATGCTCGAAAAATCCTCCCAACATTGAATGAGGAATTTGATTTCGTGTTTATTGATGCTAATAAGAGTCAATATTTTGACTATCTCAATGTATTAGAACCCCATCTTTTTCGAGGTAGCATGATTATCGCTGATAATGTCGGAAAGTACGCAATCGAAACAAAAGATTATCTTAACTATGTCCGAGAATCAGGCAAATATACGAGTCGCTTCATCCCAGTTGGCGATGATGGCGTTGAATTAAGTATTAAACGATAAACTCTTCATTGCATAACAATTAATTCGGTATTTTTTTTAAGCAATGCAAAAAAACAAATAGCACAGAACATCAACTGCTTCACGTTGCAAATTGAGAGAAGTTGGTGCAAATGCAAGCATTCCTTAAGAATAAACCAGAACCTGGCGTTGAACTCGGAACGGTTAATAAACCAACAATAGGCGAAACTGACGTGTTAGTAGAAATGAAAGGTGCTGCAATTTGTGGAACTGATCTTCACATCTATGAATGGGATGAATGGGCGACTAATCGTGTCAAACCCCCTCTCATAGTAGGTCATGAGATGTCAGGTGAAGTTGTTAATGTAGGAAAGGATGTGACCCATATTGCCATTGGGGATATGGTATCTGCTGAGACTCACATTGTAGACCAAACATGTTTGCAGTGTTTAACGGGTCGCGAACATATTTGCCAAAATTTAGAAATTCTTGGAGTGGATCGTGACGGAGTCTTTGCAGAATACGTGTCAGTGCCGGCCCATAATGCCTGGAAGAACGATCTCACCCTTGATCCAATTATTGGAGCAATTCAGGAACCATTAGGAAATGCCGTTCAAACACTACTACCAATTAATAACGTTGAAGATATTGCAGGACGAAACGTCGCGATCATCGGCATGGGACCCATTGGATTGATGGCGGTAGCCATCGCAAAAGAACTTGGTGCTGACAAAATTTTCGCAAGCGCTGGTGGGCGAAATAAAACCCGGATGGAACTTGCTCGAGCTATGGGAGCGGATGAAGTATTTAGTGCACGCGATCAAGGACGTGAAGCAATAGTTAAGGAAATCCATGATGCCACCGATGGAAATGGAGTCGATGTAGCTATAGAAATGAGTGGACACCCCGATGGACTCATCACTGCTTTTGAGACTCTCACTGCTGGAGGTCGAATAAGTCTTCTTGGTGTCTTTCCGCAACCTTTCGAAATTGATGTAAATCGCTTAATGATTTTCAAAGCCGCCACGATTTATGGGATTAGTGGACGATTGATGTATCGAACTTGGTTCCAAGTCCGAGGTCTAATCCGACGCCAAAGGCTTCGTGAAAAGATTAACAAAGTAGTAACCCATCGAATTCCAATAAAAGATCTCGAAAAAGGATATGAGCTCCTTAAGTCCAAGAAAGCTGCGAAAATTGGATTAACGCCTGAATGGTAAACAACTGAACCGCTAATTTTTCATATCTGTAAATATCGTTTGATTCTAGGTTTTACTTTTCATCCTCGAAATGTTGCATAATGGAGTTCAGCATCAACTCGAATTTGCTCATTATCATCTAGAGATTTATACTGAGTTGTCGCGGCTTCATAAATATCCTGCATAATTTGTCTATGAATGATATCGGGTAGATTTCGCCACATTGAGGAAAAGACTCGCTGCTCCAGGTAAGACAAAGTAACCCTTAATGGTACTTCCATGTAAGTTTGATATTTATGTGTCTCAATAGTGGCTCCCTGCAATTTCAGACTTGCAAGTACTTCAGGGGTATATGCGCCGGGGAATGTAGTCGGGTATCCAAGCTCTTCACGGCGCTGTTGGTAAAACTGGTTCAGATATGAATTATGGGTAATAGCCCCGACATATCCTGTAACAATTGAACCACCTGGCTTAAGAGCTTGAATCGTTTCGCTTACTGCATCCCGCCAATCAGTCATTAGATGAAACAAATGAATTACTAAAATTACCTTGAAAATTCTACGATTCAATGGAATAGCTACAGCATCACTCGCAATAAAATTAGAACGGAGATAATTTCCTGCACGCTGATTCCTGAAAGCTCGCTCTAGCATACCTAATGAAATATCAATACCAATAACTGGAATTTTCCGACTTGAGAATGCCCGAAGAAATCTTCCGGCACCACATCCTAGTTCTAAAACAAGATCCACAGGTTTCAACTTACACATCAAAACAACATCATCAATTAGTTCTGACATGAAATCGTCAGAAATCCCACGTGTTGCTTCATACTCTCTAGCTACATGTCCAAAGTAAATACGTGATGAGGGTGTTCCCGCTGAATCCTTCATAGTCGTCTCTGATGGAAGACACCTTCAAAATCTAAAGCCTTATGCTCAAAGGTTTTATCACCCTAAAAATTTGATTAACTCTAAAATCCAAAGCAATAGTTCAAACGCGAACGGTGATCCTCAAATGTCTGAGAAACAAGAATTTATCATCATACTAGAACCGCATCGACCGATTTCTACAAATAATTTTACCAAAGCAGAAACCAAAGCAATACAAGAACACTTTTCATATCTACAACAATTCTTAGAAAAAGAAACCATAGTTCTGGTGGGAAGATGTAACGATACTACATTCGGAATAGTCATAATTGAAGCCAACTCTTTCGAGGGAGCTAGGAAAATTATGAAAAACGATCCTGCTGTCAAATTAGGTTTTTTCCGCTCAAATTTGGCCTTATCGAACCGCTCTGCAAAGACAATAACCTTAGGGAATTTTCTCATTTACTAATGTCGCCTAATTCCCATCTCGACCCAATTTCATCAGACCGCTTTTCATTTTCTTGACTGCCGTGACTTCCCATAAATGCTGAACACAACTTTATCGTAAATCAGGGAGTTTTTCTTCACATAATAAACAAATCTGATAATAATTTAAAAGCCTCTAAGGAGAGATGGCAGGTAAAGGTGTACTCTGAAAATGACGCGAGATCCAATTTCTTTTCTAAAAGAAGAATATGAAGCACTAGTCAAACAAGCCCTAGACTGGCGACTCCGTGAACTCCAGGGTCCAAGCTCTCCACGTGCGATAGTGGATAGCAAAGAAGTCGTTATGCTCTGCAGTAACAATTATCTCGGATTAAGCAATCATCCTAAGCTTAAACAAGCCGCTATTGAAGCGATTAGAACTCATGGAGTTGGCAGTGGTAGTGTTCGACCCATCGCAGGGAATATGGATCTTCATGAAGAACTTGAACGTCGCCTCGCTCAGTTCAAAGGCGCCGAAGCTAGTCTAGTATACCAAACTGGGTTTGCAGCAAACGCAGGTCTCATTCCTCAACTAGCAGGAAAGGGCGATCTCATTATCAGCGATGAATTGAATCATGGATCAATCATCGATGGTGTCAGATTAACTCGGGCAGAACGGGCAATCTATAAGCACGCTGATGTTCCTGATCTTGGACGAGTTCTCGAAGAAGCTAAAAAACACAAACCTCCCTATCGGCGTATCCTTGTCATCACTGATGGTGTGTTTAGCATGGATGGTGATATTGCTCCGCTTGACCAAATTGTCAAAATTAGTAAACCCCATGGTGCCATGATTTATGTTGATGATGCTCATGGTGAAGCGGTACTCGGTAAAGACGGTCGAGGAATTGTCTCCCATTTTAATCTCTCACATAAAGACGTTCATGTCGAAATGGGTACATTCAGCAAAGCGTTTGGTGTTGTTGGAGGTCATGTTTCAGGGAGTGAATACCTTCGTAAATTCGCGTTCAACAAATCTCGTACTTGGCTCCTAAGTGGCTCTCATCCACCTCCTGTTGCTGCAGCTTGTATAGCTGCCATTGATATTCTTGAAAAAGAGCCAAGACATGTCAAAAACCTTTGGAAAAACACAGACTATTTCAAGAAAGCCCTTAGCGAACTTGGCTTCAATACTGGGATGAGTGAAACTCCCATCACACCTGTCATGATTGGAGAAAGTGACAATGCGCAGAAATTTAGTCAACGACTTTTCGAAGAGGGTGTCTTTGCTTTACCGATTGTTTATCCGATGGTTGCACGAGGAACAGCACGAATCCGTACTATGATGAATGCAGCGTTGAAAATGGAAGACTTGAATGATGCCATTACTGCATTTGATAAAGTTGGAAAGGAACTTAACGTCATTTAATCTAGTTCGTTACTTGTAAGTTTGCATTCACAGGTAGTCGGGTTCTGATGACCTTCATTTTAGGGTTCAAGGGAAGATTAAAAACGCATACTCGAGTCCATTCTAGTTAAGGTGTGGACAACAACTTAGCTTGGTAGAATTTAATAAATATCATATTCAACGTGGTCATGTCATTCGGGTTCCGGATGAAATGGCAAATGACTTCGGTGATGGCGACTGCTACCTGATTGATACCGGTCCGATTATCTATTTATGGTGCGGGAGTAAAGCCACCGTCGACGAGCGCTTCATAGGAGCGGTCACTTCAGTCTGGCGCGATCAGGATCGTGAAGGCTCAGCTCGTCTCATTACAATCGAAGCACGCAATG
Source organism: uncultured archaeon (assembly GCA_964347205.1). Classification (GTDB taxonomy): domain Archaea; phylum Asgardarchaeota; class Hermodarchaeia; order Hermodarchaeales; family Hermodarchaeaceae; genus Hermodarchaeum. The sequence continues at coordinate 8,872 of CAYFXY010000008.1, read as the reverse complement.
AACCCCTGGAATTCCTTGACCTCTTTGGTGGAAAAATAACCATAACAGATCAGGACACCGAAGGAATTCTTAAGAAGGTAGTATTAGAAACACACGAATTCAAGCTCTTTCGCCTTAATATTGTTGGTGGTGTACACTTGTTTATTGAGGTTCCTCGAAATCGAGAGAGCTTGAAGTCGGATGATGTGTATATCCTTGACACGTTTGACAGAATTTATATTTGGCGAGGGAGTTCCTCAACTGGTCGAGAAAAATTCCATGCAATGCTAATTGCACGCCGGTATGACTACGAACGCGCGGGAGCCCAACACATAATTCTTGTTGAAGAAGGTGAAGAAACGAAAGAGTTTCTTCAGGCACTTGAGTGAGTGTTTATGAATTTGGAGATAGAAGCAGAGTAGAAACATTCTATACAAATTGAAAGATTTTAGCGTTTATTTGGATTTACTAACGTGAAAAATATTATATTGTGTTTAGAATAAAATTTTAATAAATTAGTTATCAAAGCGAATTAGATAAAAATTTACTGAATTAAAATAAAAAATAATTATTAGTAAATAAATTTGGATTGTTGTATTTTATATCGGCTTACACTATTTTAAGGAGATATAAAAAAAATAGAAAAAGTTATATAAAAAATAAAATTAAAAATATTGGTTTGTATAAAAAAAATTAGTTTAGGGTTAGTAAATATTATGATTTGAACAATTGTTCATCTAATTGTTATTTCTATCCCATAAGGATTTTTATTGTACCCATTGGTATCCTTTCATCCACTGAATAAAATAAGGAGATCTTTCATGGCCTCACCCCAAGCCCAACTCGAGGGCTTTGTTGCAGATGTCCTGCTTCCGAGGATTGATGAAGTAGTAGAAGCTGCGACTAATGGGGTCGATGATGTAAAATTAAGAGAACTTTTTGAACAAAAGATCGCAAGTTCCTTGAAATTCTTTTACGACCGATGGACACCAGTTTACAAAAACCAACACGGCCAAAATAAGATGGCTAATGCAAGCAAAATTCTGGAAAAATTGTGTCAGGATGTTCAGCTGTCTTCTGAGGGTAATTTACAAGAATCCATGGTAAAGGTGCTATGGTATTTATTATCACTTAGTCTTGAAGATATGGATACCGTACCGGTGTTTCCTGATGAACTCACTTTTTCTGAGCTTGAATCTGCAATCAAGAATGCCACACGGCGAATCAACTAATATTCAATTTTTGATATTTTTAACATTCAACGTACCAATACACTTTTTAAATTACCTCCCTCCTTCGTCTATACCCGGAGTCAATTAGCATGAGCTTTTTGTATGCCAAAGAATGGAAAGAGCCAAAGGTGAAGCGGATCCTTGTTCCTGTCCAAGGTTTTCCTGCTGAAATTAATACTATCAATTTAGCGTTTAACTTAGCTGAAAAGCCCAAGGCAAAGGTTTCGATTCTAAATTGCAAAGAACGTATTCGGCGATCCCGAGAACCTTGGCTCCAACAATTAGCCAAACACACAGAGGCACTTTCTAAATCCCTAAAAATTCCAACCGACGAAGAACGGGTAACACGTGTTCGAGCGTCTGATGCGATTTTGAAATCCAGCAAGTCCACAGATTGTGACCTTATCATCATGGGCGCAGCTCAAACTCGGACTCATAAACGTCTTTTAGGTTCAACAACTCGACGTGTTGCACGAAAGAGTGAAATTCCAGTTCTTGTTGTGGCTTCATGGTTAAAGAAATTTGAAGAAGCACCGAATTTTGAGCTGCAAAAAATATTACTGCCAATTCGGAGCACGAGTAAAGATATTGCTGCTCTTCGATTAGCTGCAGCTTTAAAAACAAGTTCAGCTGCGAAAGACGCTGAGCTGGTTGCACTGAATTTGACTTCATTTCCTGAGGTCAAAACAAGCACTCCATTAGGTGCTCCAGAAATTAAACTCCAACGTGAACTTTTCATGGATGATGTATCCATTTTTTCTAAACAATCTGGTTTGGAAATTACACCAAAGCACTTAGCAGCCCAGAAAATCGGTGAAGCTGCAATTGAATTTGCTGAAAAAGAAAAGGTGGATCTAATTCTTTTAGGCGCACACCGCAAACCTCGACGATTTGGAGGATTTCTTGGTTCCGTCTCTTATGAAATTGCTTTGAAAACACATGCTGCTGTTGTTGTCGCGTTTACACCCTGATCATTTCTTTGACATTTTTATGAAGCGTTCAATTTCTTCAGCTGTGGGTAATCCAGCTCGTCCACCTGGTGCAGTTATTTGTAAAGCTGAACAAGCAGTGGCGCGTTTTACTACCTCCTCAATTGGGAACTGTTGGTGATAATAGTGTATAAATCCAGCAGCAAATGCATCACCTGCACCTGTAGTATCCACTGCCTCGACTTTGTAAGCGGGGGTTTTGAACACCTTATCAGTTGTAGTTGTGATGGATCCCTTTCTTCCCATAGTGATGCTCAAAACCTCCATGTTTCCATCAATTTCTGAATGTGCGTTTTTCAGTGTGGGTCTTTGGTTGAAAATACGTTTAAACACAACTTGATTCATGAAAACAATAGAAAAATTACTGATCATATCTCGGATATCATCAAGCAATTCAGTGCTAATTTCTTCTCCTATATCAATTGCAGATCGTGCCCCAATCTCTGCGCATGTCCTAGCAACTTGTTTAGCGATAGGTATAGATACACTTGCTACATAGGCAATCTCAACATCTTTCAAAAGTTTTGGTGTAATATCGTTCGATGAAAGAAGCGAATTCGCTCCGCGGTATCTGATCTTCATCGTTTGTCCTTCTTTACCCACAAGAATGAGGACAAATCCCGTTATTTGATCCTTTTCGAGAATAACCCGCGAAGTGTTTACTCCTTCTTTTTTTAGAGCCTTTAGGGCTTCGCGACCTTCTGCGTCATCACCTACATGACCAAAAATTGCAACATCTGAACCAAGACGTGCGAGACTCACACTAAAATTACTTGCAGCTCCGCCTGGGAAAATGTTGAGTTCACGGATGTTCACCTTTTCATCAGGAGCTGGTAGATGCGGAAGCATACAAATCCAGTCTATATTGATGTTTCCAATTGCACATATCATTGGTTTACCCTAGCTAGAATGCTGATACTCTTGTAGCATAAAACGTTTTTAGATTTGAGAATCACCTGGTTTTTCTAAATTCATTGGCTGTTAAGGTTTTGGGGACGTTCTTACAGATTTCAGTAGAACAACAAGCTGACTTGTTTCGGTTACACTATGTTAAGTCATTACGCTTGCTGACCTGAAGGGATTGTAAAGGCTTTTTCATAGCCCGTTTTTTCAAAGATTCAATACCAATAAACCGTTTTTCGATATTTGGAATCAGTTTTTCATCAATTTCATAGCCTATGCTATTTCTGTGTGTTTTCATTGACACTTTCATTGTTGTCCCTGTTCCCAAGAAGGGATCAACAACCGTGTCCCCGATAACCGAAAACATCCTAATCAAACGGTATGCAATTTCCTCTGGGAATGCTGCAACTCTTCGTGATAGAAGCGATGTTTGCTGACGTGCGCCCGGTAGCTGCCAGATTTGAGTAAACCAAGCATTTCGTTCCTTTATAGTA
>CAYFXY010000008.1:425-5265 GCA_964347205.1 uncultured archaeon | reverse complement strand
CATACCGATACAAATCCTTGGGTGGAAAGGAACGCGGTTGGCCTTTCCGAAAAATGAGAATAAACTCACAATCTTGCGTGACATATGCATTAGGTGGGATGAAGCCTGACCCTAAGAATGCATTAGCACGCTTAGTTGGTTTTTTCCACAATATGTAGGGAAGACTTGTGAAACCCAAAATCTCACAGTGCTCGATAACTTTGACATGATTTGGAAATAGTTGAAAATTGTTATCGACTTTTCGAAGGGCATCACCGATGTTAATACAGGCAGTTCCACCATCAATCAAAATACGATAACATTCACGCCATACTTGGGCCAGATATTGGTGCATTGAATTGAAATCTAAACAACCCATTTGAGCAAAAAGTGCATCCCATAGCTCAATCATGGGGTAAGGCGGTGAGGTTACAATAAGGTGAACTGATTCATCGGTGATTTCTTGCATCTGTCGACTATCACCAATTATCAGATGATGTTTCGTTTCAGGAAGTTTAAGCGATCGTCCTTTTAGCATCTTAGCTAGCTGTCGTTCAGGATACGAGCTAGATTTTACTTTTTTTTCTGAGCGTTTCAGTCTCTTCTCTAACTCTGCGTGCAAAGTTCCACCTTGCTCTCTCTTCTATCTTTCTGACTCTAAAGCCTTTGCTAATAATATCGGAAATATGAGCACATTACAGAGATATACTCAAACGAATTGTATTTGAATTAATTATTTCCAGGATGCCTTTATTCTCCATTTCTTTCAGAACGCGAGTAGTAATTGCTGGAGGTGTTTTTACAAAGCGTTTGATTTCCACCATTGGAACCTCCTTCTGATGAATTAATAAAGCAAGAATGTCCAGTTCGGGAGGTTCCAAACCTTCGGATAATAGGAAGTCAGCAACAGGATTCATAGTCTTAACAGTTTTAATTTGCTTTTTTGCCTTTGATAGTTCTTCCTTATGCTGCGTAAGTTCTTGGTCCTTCCCTGCATGTAATCGAGTCAATTCCTGTTGTTTTTCTTCTATTTGCTTCTGTTTTGTGTCGAATATGCCCTGGCGATCAGTGAGGTCGTTTTCTACTATTTCAATTCGACCTCTTGTTTCAAAAAGTGTCGTCTTGAGAGTGGCAATTTGTTGTTGATATTCGCTTAATTTAGTGTATAATTCTGCGATTTTAGCCTCAAAGGCTGTTCCTGTTTCGCGAAGTTGAGTCAATTGTTCTTGCCTATGACTAATTTGCTGTTGGTGTTCCGCCAGACGGGAGTCAGAAAGTTGAAATTCTCTTTCAATTCGTGTTAAAGTTTCTAAGGCATTTAGGACTTCTTTTTTTACGGAGTTTATTTGAGTTTGGAAGGATTCGCTTAAAATCTTAATTCGGGATTGATTCTGTTCAAGTAGCTGTTTGAGTTGATTAATTTCAGCCATTCTTTTTCCCTCTTCGAATTTCATAAATCAATTGGTTTGAGTACTTTGATCTGTTCAGATGTTTTGTCAAACTTGACGATTTTTCGTTTTGCCATTTGCTCAATTATTTCCCTTACTTTGAATCGACCAATAAAGGTGGTTTTTTGAAGATGGTCCAACGTGGTGGAGTCTTTGTCTTTGAGTTCTAATGCAACCTTTGCTTCTGGAATGCTTATGATCTTTTCTTGTAGTAGATATCGTAAAGCTTTGTATTTTGCTTCTTGCATCTCTGCTTCGTTTTTTGCCAGAGTAGCGTTTGCTATCAGCGCTTGTAGTTTTTCTGAGAATTTATCATCTGAGATGCTTAGTTTCTGTTCAATATCCGCCATTGTTTTATACTGATTACGAATTGCACGACTGATGTTTCGGAGTTGGTCTTCAAGCTTTTCGAGTTCTTTTTCAGCTGCAATTACATCGCGTTGTAGTTTTTCTTTTTCCGCTTTCGCTTCTGTGATAACTTTTTGTTGAGCTATGCTTGTAGATTCGAGTTTGTTCCGCTCTTTGCTTTCAGCAGTTAATTCTCCTTCTAGCGTGGATTCTTCACGGGTCATTGTTTCCTCAGTCGCCTGCCGTTCTTCCCAGCTCTCTTGCAAGTGCGATGCAATCTTGAGAAATTGGTTAATTTGATTTTGAATTAATGTTAATTCTTTGTGCATCGTTGTGTTTAGTTCGTCAATGATAGCCCGATTTTTTTTCAATGATCCAATAAGCGAAGGGATTCCAGTCAATGTGCTTCACATCCATTTTTTGGGTTTTTGTGGGTTTGGCTTGATGTCCATAAGATCCTTGATACTGAAAATTCCACTAGTGCTAAATTCCAATAAGGGTTTTGCTATCCAAAAAAACTCTTTCAGGTTGGAACTAAAGGGGTTTGAGAAACCTTATGTTGCCTGTGTCTTGAATAGCGATTACACTTTTAGATTGAAGGGTTTCAATTAACTCATTTGCTGCTTTGAGGGACATCTTACTTGCTTTTCTTAGCTCATTTAATGTAACCTCAGTTTTTTGAATTAAAAGTGCGATAAACTCAACTTCTGGAGAGTTTCGGATTCCTTCATTTAAGATGTAATCGATGACGACGTTGCTTTCACGTAATTCATTCAATGTGCGTTCGGCTTCTTCGCGGTCGTGGCGTTTTGCACCAATAGTCTTTTCGTTAGCTATTTTTGTCCCATCAATTTCAGTTTCAATACTTTGAACATGGTTTGAGATCTCTTGAAAGTCTAATCGCCGCTGAGATAATTTCTTATTAATTCTTTGATTTTGCTTTTCGATACTGCTAAGTTCTTTTTCAGTGAGTTTGATTTGTTCTTTCAGTTTGTCAATTTGTAATTGTAACCGTTCTTGCTCCTTTTGTAAAGCATTATTCATTTTTTGAGAATCTTTTATTTTGCGTTTTGTTTCTGTCAATTCACTTTTTCGTTCATCAATTACCAGGCTCAAGTCGTCTAATTCTTTCTCTACATAAAGTAAGGTTTGATCAATATCTTTAGCAAACTGAAGGAGCTCTGTCAGTCGTTCAGAATTGGATTGTCGATGTATTTCGATATTTCCCCGGGCCTTGTCAATGAGTTCAGCAATTTTCATTAGATCTTGCATCTTATTTTTCTCCCTAAGCTTCAAATTTTAATGGTTTAAGGATAGTAATTGTATCTCCCTCGGATTCTAACCGTAGCAAACCTCGTTGGGCAAGTTGTTCTACTACTTTTTCCACTCGAAACCTGGTTAGATAGGTTTCATCCTGTAGCTGCTGTAGGGAGCTAGATTTCTTACCTTGTAAGACTCTGATTATTTTCGCTTCAGGTAACAATAATATCTCTTCTCGTAGCAGGAACCTAAGTGCCCAATATTTTGATGCGAGTTCTTCATACTCCCCTTTCAGATTTGCGATTTCCCGGTCCAAGTAGGTTAATAAATCGTCTTGATCTGTTTTAAGAGAATTATGTTCTTTTTCCCTAGCCTTCCAATCCCTCTCTTTTTTCTGAATTTTTTCATCTGTCGACCGAAGTTCGTTCTCCATTCGTTTTAGTTTGGACTTGACCTCAGATAATTTCATCTCAACAGCTCGAAGGGTCTTTTCCGCAATCTTCATATCTTGCTGCTTTGTTGAAATAGTCGTTTGAAGTAAATCTTTATCTTTTTGTATTCTTGATAATCCTCGTACTCTTTTTTCAGTTGTTTTTCCTCTGATTCGATCGACCCAGACTTTCTTGACACGATCTGCAACTCCAAGAAGCGTATCAAATTCGAAGACTATTCGGTTAATGTGTGACGTGGAATCTGCTTCCATCTTAACCAGCTGGGTTCGATTCTTTTTCAACGAGGATATTAGCGATGCTATAGCAGTCAAATTCCCTACCTCATCTGAAATTCATTCGAATTATTCTAATTTTTTGAATTCGAATTTTGCTAAAAAGCTGTTTGGTCCGTTATCCGAATTAAATGATGTAAGTACATTTTTCGCAATTCATAGTTGAACCTTGGAATACATTTCTTTAAATTCCATGCATCTGTTCTAATTGTCGTGAGAAAGCGCGTAGCTCTTTTGTTATGTCTTTTTGTAAAGCATTCGCCAATGAATCCAATTCAGGTTTTTGTGAAGAAGAATACGGATATTGTTTCTTGATATAAGAAATACGTTCAAGATATTTACATACCGCCAACAGGTAACCAAGGACTACCTTTGCATCAAAATGTTCTTGGATCTTATCAGCCTGGTGAATATCTAACTTACGAAGCTTCTGATCAAATTCATCAATATGATCATCATAGATCTGATCAAACTGATCTTTCAACCGCATTATACCTTCTAAGTTCATCGAGTAAATTGTGGTAACTAATTTTCGCAACCATGAAATGGCTTCAGATAATTCTTCTGGAGTGTCGGAAGCAACTACCCGTCGTCGAAGAATTTTTCTTTTATTTCGACTACCCTTTTTGATGGAACTCATATAGCCACACCCTCTGTTCAAAACCGGGGATGCATCATTTAATCCCTTTTAGAACAAGAATATAATTAGAATCGGCGGGCTATAATCATTCCGAAACTAGATGGGATTGTTGTATGAATACCCATAATTTAACATATTCATATCGAAGTGTTAATTCAAATTTCAAACATCGCAAACTGTAAAAGAAACTTCAAGACTCTAGAGGTTGTCTATCTATCGTCGGAGCTAGAAACTTATGCCACTCATCGAGTTAGAAAAAGAGAATCAGATTGCAATAGTCACAATAAATAATCCCCCTGCAAACACCTTGACTCCAGAAGTCTTTCAAACCCTTGAAGAAATATTTTTGCAACTTGATCAGGATGATACAAAAGTTGTAATTCTCACAGGAGCGGGAGACAGGTTTTTTGTTGGTGGGGCAGACGTCAAACAGTTTGAGGG
>CAYFXY010000008.1:0-415 GCA_964347205.1 uncultured archaeon | reverse complement strand
CTATCTTTGGAACGGATTTCAAAGCCAATTATTGTAGCCGTCAATGGCTTCTGCCTTGGTGGAGGTATGGAAATTACTATGGCCTGCGATTTTGTCATTGCTTCAGAAACAGCGAAATTTGGGCAACCTGAAATTAAGTTGGGAGTTATTCCAGGATGGGGTGGTACCCAACGGATACAACGCTGGATGAATCCCCAACTAGCTCGGGAACTCATTTTTACTGGTGAAATTTTACCCGCTTCCAAAATGGGCGAGTTCGTCTATAAAATCGTGCCACCTGACCAGCTATTACCCACAGCAAAAGCTCTAGCAGAACGTATCGCATGTCATGGTCTTGTTGCCTTGAAATTCGCGAAACGGGCTCTCAAGGAAGCAACTCAACGCACCCTTGAAGAGGGATTATTTATCGAGGCTC
>CAYFXY010000007.1:51034-51744 GCA_964347205.1 uncultured archaeon | reverse complement strand
AGCCAAAACATCGTGGCCTTGCAGCCTTCATCCTACCCGTTGAAAAGGACACTCCAGGTCTTACCCCGACTCTCTTTGAAGACTGGGGACGCATGGGAATCAGTACAGGAGGCTTTGCAATGGAAAACGTCGAAGTACCAAAGCATTGGCTCATCGGGGATCCCACCCGAGGTTTCGTCTATTCCATGGAAGGTTTTTCAGCCGCCCGCGTCATCATCGCGGCCACGTGTATTGGCGCAGCGATGGGTGGACTCGAAATTGGCATGAATTATATCAAACAACGAAAAGCCTTCGGTAAAGAATTGGGTAAATATGAGGGTATTAGCTTCCCCCTTGCAGATTGGTATAGTCATCTAATGGGCGATCGCCTCGTCATGTACAAAGCTGCGTGGATGATGGATCAGATGTATAGTGGCAACGAAAAATATAGTCACTTTGATGTTGCTCTTTGGACCGCCCTGGCTAAACTCCGCGCGCCCCTTGACGCTTTTGCCATCCTTAATGAAGTCGCTGATTGGCATGGCGCTTTTGGCTACACAAAAGAATGTGAGCTCGATTTGGGGATTCGTGGTGTTCGCAGCTACTCAATCGGTGCAGAAGGCGGAATGAATATCATGCGCCTTATCATTGGTCGAGAGTTACTAGGCAAGGACTTTGTTCCCTACGACAGACCAAAATAGAAGGAATTGAGGGCATCTCCTTGCCCTCTC
>CAYFXY010000007.1:47224-51007 GCA_964347205.1 uncultured archaeon | reverse complement strand
ATGAATCGAACGGTTTTAGGTGCAATTCATATCTACTAAACTCAACACCAAAAAATAATCCTTTCATTACCTGATTATTTCAATTATGGTATTCTCCGGAGCTAACAACGTTTATTAGCTCAGATCACCTTGCGGTCGACTTTTAATAATAACTTTCACCGAGAAAATTATTGCAGATTATGTCTTTTTCAATAGAAGTTTAGTAAAAGAAGAGGAAAGTCAAGTCCTTACCGCTCCGGAAAGCGCCAAGGACTCGACATAATAAGGGGGTCGAGCCAAGCTTCCTTGGTTTTCCCCTTATCGAAGCACAAGCCTGAGTGCCTTTTCAAGATGTGGACCTGCACGGGGATTCGTCCGGCACCCAGCAAACAATCGCTCAATGCAGGTCATGTGAGCAATGTTCTTTTCCCGTCCACATTTCACATTTTTCTTAGCCATTTTGTTACACCGCCAAGCCCTGCTTGGCGAAGAACGGTATTGCTGGATTAGCTATCAATCGATGGGAGCAGATCAGTGCAACAACGCGCTAGAAACAGCTTCTGTGAACTCTTTTTTGCATAATAGAGTGCAAAAACTGGAACACCTAATTTTAGTGCATATTTCAATAAAAATCAACGATTCTGAATTGAAAAAGCATGTTGGAACTGCCAAAGGTAGAAATTTATGATCCCCTCATCTCTGATTTAGCTAAACCCAACCTTTGAATTTTGCAAGAATCCAAGTTAACGCCAATGGTCCAACAAGTAAGAACTCCAATTGCAGGACAAAAAGGGTGTCACCAACAGTAATACTTCCACCAAGATAGAAGGCGCCATACCAAACCAAGCACATATCAATAATTGTAAAGAGAGCAGCTAAACCACCTGCAAGATCAAAGAGCCGATTGCTAAAAGTTTGCAAGAAGGAAAATACGTTCTGGCGAGGAGTTTGAGGATTGTGATCTTTAGTAATTAAAAGCTCACTGATTTTTACCCCACTTGATTGAGAGTTACCAGATTTCTGGTTGTGTTGTTTAGACATTTCAACGCCTTCAATGGTTGTCAACACACAGATCAAGGCAATCTTTGCGTTGCACGTCATCAATAGTCGAAAACAGTTATCAATTGATGTTAGCTTTTGAGTGAAAAAACAACCGATTTATTTACAAAAATAACAATTCTTGAACCTGCAGTGTGCAAAAAAATGCGAATACATCCTGATTTCATTATTTTCTTTCACCAAGATAACCAAATTTTGAAAAACTTTGAATAATTATTGCGCTCAATCGCAAAAGCCATCCATGCTTATTTCATATTTTTGCGATACAATGTCATCATGATTTGAATGTATGAACTTTTTTAAGGAAGAACCTAATAAAGTCGCCCTGAGGGAATAAAATGGCGTTACAAATATCGCCTAAATATACTCTACTTGCGATACTATCTTTCATTATCTTCATTGTCCTGTTAGCGCTTCCGTTCATTGTACCAGTTTACTTCGGTATTCCTTTTGATGACACCCTGGTTCCCCCAGATTGGATAACTACAGGTGTAGAATCTGGAATTGTTCTTATTGGTGCGTTCTGGGGTGTTATTGTCACCAAGTGGCTCTGTAGGTATGCAAAAACTGAAACTAAACCTGGAAGAGGTGTAATGTGATGAATTTAGGTTTAATTCTACTGCTGAGCATGATGATGGAAGGTCCAACCGTTAAAGGCCTAGCAGCAGCTATCGGTGGTGGTCTCGGAGCTATTGCATTCGTTACTGGAGCTAGTACGCTAATTATAACATATCTTCTCAAAAAGAGAAGAGAGAAACACTAACCATCTGCTGCTAATGCGTTCTACCTTCGATAGAGGCATCCAGGGATCTCCAAAGCGAAATCTTCGCTCTGGATCATCCCTCCTTTTTTCTTTTTAAAAGGGAGTGACAAAAAATGCTTAGAATAGTAAAAAGAAAAACTACAGTCCCGCATCCTTGAATAATTGATCAAGTAGGTGATCTCGGGGACTGGCAAAGCTTCGAGTGGGATAGCCAAAGAGTGGGTCGACGGATTTTACAACGGCGTGATTCAAAATTCGTTGAGCAATAGGGACAGCATTGCGCATGTGTTCGATGGCAAAGACAGCAAAAAGTGTTGGCTGAGAGGCAGAAGTAAGTGCATACCAGAATTCAATAGGGTATTCAGTTTGGAGCCATTCTATGAGTTCGGCACGGGTTCCTTTTTCAATATTCCAATCAATTCGTATGATGAATGTGGTTGCGCCTCCAGCGTTAAGATCCCAGCGGATGCGAAAATGGGCACATTGTTGGGTGGTTCGAGCATCTCCGAAGGAGGTGCGATCAGCGAAGTATTCCGGAGCAGAACCTCCTTCGCCCATCAGTTTCTTTAAAACGCTTCGAACACGGCGCGGTGTGAGTTGGGTTTCATCAGCGATTTTGGCAATAGGCATTCGGGCATTGTTTCTAAGCGTTTTGAGGACCGAAAGATCTGTATAAGTAAGATCACATCGCTTACCCTTTTCGTAGAGGAGGGTGTGCATTTCGTTGAGAGTGACACCTCTAGTTGCGCGAAGGAATTGACCTAATTGGTCGAGTTCGAGAGCTCCGCAATATTCAGCAAAAAGCAGGATACGTCCATCGGCTAGATAACTCCCTGCAAAGATGCATTTGTTTGCTCCCAATTCATCTATCAGTTTTGGGTTAGCGTATCCTTCATCGATTGTGAGTGTTACGAGAAGCATTTCACCGCCAGACATGGCAAGGCTCAAATAGACATAGTATTCGCGGATGATGCCCCGTTCAACGAGTTTATCTACCCGTTTCTTAACGGCATTGATCGTCAACCCTAGCTCTTTTGTGAGCGCTTGATAAGAGGCACGGCAGTTTGCGTTGAGTGCTAAAAGAAGTTGCTTATCAAGCAAATCCATTGTGACCACCCAACTCGTACCCCCTTAAGAATGGAGATGTTAGGTATTCGAGAATTTCATTAGATATATTTGTTATGACGAATTGCATTCAAGCCGGTCGCAGACGCGTTTCAGAAATTTCAAAATAGATTTTTGTTAATCTAATACCTTAAGAAATCCAGTCATAATTTGTAACGAAAATAAATGATGGTAATCGTCAGGTATTAGATTAGCGAGGACTTCGGGATTGCATCCAGACATTCGTATGAGAAATGCAATCTGCCATATTATTGAAATAGGTCAAATCTGCCTGGGTTTTCGACGAGGCCAATAAACACGAACACCTATGACGATTGCTAACAAAGTTATAACAAGCGTTATTATCAGTGATTGAAAAAGAATATGGATTGCTATCTCGTTTGAGAGCACACCAAATTGATCTAAATTGCTTGAAGTAAGCTCTCGACTGAACCTATTGATATAGATAATTTGTTGGGAGCTGACGAGTTCATTTGTATGCTTTATCAGGATGCCATAATGCTGGTCGAAATACCAATTTTCGGAAGAGTATTGATAATCATCATCAATTGAAAACCATGCAACGGAACTGGCTTGCCAGCATGAATAAGTACCAGCAAATACTGAAACTTGTGTAGTAGTAAGATAATATCCACTCGAATATGAAGGAACCTGGATGGTCTCCCCAGCTTCCCATGCCTTTGTGTCAACCCAAAGGGGTGGATGAAGATGCAAGGAATCGTATGTTCCATTCGCATGAAGTTTATGCCAACTAGTAATATCCACATATTGCACTGAATTAGCCTTTCCAAATTTCGTTGATGATATGTTTATTTCAACAATAGTTTCACCAAGTTCTGGTGCCCAACGGAGAATTG
>CAYFXY010000007.1:46247-47214 GCA_964347205.1 uncultured archaeon | reverse complement strand
TGAATAATATTCGTCCCATTCGTCATAGATTCCTTGGATGGTGTGATAAGCGAGTTCTAATCCTATTGGAAAAGAATCAATTGATACAGATGCAGAAGGAAGCCAAAAGTGAACCGGAGGAAGAACAATTAAGAAGATGATGAGTTTTTGTTTAAACTTCAAAGCTCAGTCACTTCGGAGTAAAGATCTGAGATATATCAGTTATCAAGAAATTAAAAACCTGCTCTGAAAATTCATAAATCAAACATCGACTCTTGATATAGTAATGAGGAAGTAAATTATCTGAATTTTCTCTAAAATCTTAATCGAATCCTACTGGGCTCGGTTTTATTAAGTTAGAGTTGACTTTTTGACACAGGTGATAAGTTATCAGAAACGCTCCAACTCAAAAACCCTTAACCACGTCTTATGTGCGACAAGGATTTGCCGCTTTTTGCACCCAATGGTGCAGGATAGGGGATGATTGTAGTATTTTTCGCAGCATCTTACACTTTCAAGCTAAGGCGAATTGATATTCTTTACCACCTAGCATTCGTGTGAAATACGCACTTTAGTGGTGAAGAATCATGACAAAGAAAGCAAACCGTAAGAAAATCGCTGAGATGAGTACAACCGAACGTGGTTACACTCAAGGGCGTAACCCACGTCCAACTAATCGTGGTCGAATTACTTGGGCTGTAATCACCTCTCGACGGTAATCTTATCCTGTTCATATTATTCTGATACAATGAGAGGTGAGGGAAAAGCGCAACCCGGTCCTCAGGTATTGGACTCAATCAATTTTTCATTCAATCTCTTTCATTATGGTGCTACTCAATCATTGATGGAGGGTTCCCTCTTGGAAACCCTCTTAAGAGGCGACATAAACTCAAAGGTCTGTTCACTTTTTCGTTTTTTACTTCGGCATCCTGGCTGATGATACACCACCGGTGGGGTTGGCCGCGTTTGCCGCGGCCGGCATCTCGGG
>CAYFXY010000007.1:37598-46237 GCA_964347205.1 uncultured archaeon | reverse complement strand
CACTTTTTCGTTTTTTTTACTAAATTATTTGATGATTACCTATGTTTGGTATCGATTTTCTGATTACATCGTCATTTTACAGATTATCCTCATAGTAAAATAAGGAACCTAACTTCAGACCATTTTCTTTCGCGTGTACACAGGATACCTGATGCCTTGATGGGTATCTTCGGGGTGAAAGGCGATATTAGGGCAGTTGGTTTTATTAACGATAATTGAGCGCTGATTCGATTTCTTTTAGATTGAAAAACTGGGTACAGCATTTTGAACTTGTCTAAGCAAGTCTCCACTTTGAACCAATTTTTGGAGCATTTCGATATCTTTGTGGATGAGCACATCATCACTTATTCGATCCCGCTGAATCCCGTTTTCGTCAAAGATTCGAGGAAGTGTAGATCGGACGATTTGATAGGCAACTCTTGTGCCCTTACCGAGTGTGACGGGTTTTCGAAGTTGACGAATATCAACACCCTGAGCAGCACAAAGGAGTTCTACAGCAATGATGTTTTCCACGTTATGTATGATGGTCCTAGCGTGTCGGGCTCCAATCGTTCCCATACTCACATGGTCCTCTTGATTTGCGGCGGTTGGGATTGATTGAATGCTTGCTGGATTCGTTAAAATACGGCTTTCTGCAGCTAAGGCTGCGGCAGTTATCTGAGCGAGCCCAAGTCCAAAATGAACCCCTCGATCTTCCAAGGTTGGATGTAAAAGCAGCAAAGGCAGGCCATTACTCAATTTGTTATCAATTAGCCGGGCAATTCGACGTTCCGAAATATTGCCTAAACTGGTGATTGCAATTCCTAATAGGTCCATTGCGATGGCAACGGGTTGACCATGGAAATTGCCTCCGGAAAGAAATGTCTTTGTCGTGGGAAATATTAAGGGATTATCGGTTGCAGAGTTGATTTCAACTGAAATAATTCTTTCAATATATTCTACTGCATCCCTTGCAGCTCCAATAACTTGAGGGGTGCATCGCAGAGAATAAGCATCTTGGACCCTTCGACTTTTTCGAGCCATTTCAATTGCGGCCTCAAAAGTTTCAGGTGAAATTCCTATTGCTATAAAATGTTCTTTGATGCGCTGTCGTTGAAGTTTGATAGACTGGGCAGATTCTGTTGATTCGACTAAAATCTGTTGATCAAGGTCAATCACTGCTTGAATTGCTAGAGTTAGAATGGTTTTCATTGTTTCAGGATCTTGGTCATGGTCATGCAGAATAGCTTCATGAAATTGCTTTGCAGCTTGTTGGGCTAAAATAGCTCGTTCTCGGGATGTTTGTACTAGACTACTTTTATTTAACAATTCGAGGAGATTTTTCGCGCTTCGTTTTTGACCGGGATGGGGGCGAACCTCATGAATACGAGGGTCGAAAGCATCCAAGATGCCTTCTAGGGCTTCGATTGCTAGCGCAGCACTAATTTCGGCACATGCAACCAGGATTTTTGCATCAACCACTGCTAACGCAGCAATGGCAGTCATAATTTGGGTACCGTTGATGAGTGCAATACCTTCTTTTTCTTCTAATTGAATTGGGGTTAACCCAGCACGTTTTAGTGCTTCAATTCCAGGCAAGATTTCACCTTGATACTCAGCATAACCTTCTCCGATCAGAACTAGAGCCATATGAGATAAGGGGGCCAAATCTCCGCTAGCCCCCACAGATCCTTGCTCTGGAATGACTGGATGCACGCCCTTGTTAAGGAGATTTATGAGTAGTTCGATGATAGCGCTTCGGACGCCGGAATTACCTTTTGCTAGCGTATTAGCTCGAAGTAGCATGGCGGCTCGAACAATTTCTTTGGGTAATTGAGCACCAACACCGGCCGCATGACTTATTATTAAGCTTCGCTGCAATTCGCGAGCTTTGTCTGACGAAATCACTGTGTCGCTAAATGGACCGAATCCTGTAGTAACTCCATAAATTATTTCTCCGGAATCGACAAACTTTTCGATGAGTTGTGAAGCGGTGTTTATCTTTTTCCTGGCTTGAGACCCTAAAGTTACTGTAGCATGTTGACGTGCTACCATAGCAACATCATTCAGAGTAAGCGTTTCTCCCGAAAGTGTGATTTTTGAAGGACTCATCTTCATCACCGGTCATTGCGAATATGCCTATAATCGAATTACAGGTTTTGTACTTTAATTACTCTTGCCGTAGATAGGAATGGGCAGACCAACTTAGAAGAATAAGGATTAGTACGACGGTATAGGGAATAATGAGGAGAGAACTCAAAAGCATCAGTTCAACGCCGCCGGGAAGGAATCCGAGTTGAAAAATCAAAACGGGAATAATTGCGATCCAAGATAAGAATGGAAAAGTCACCATTAAGGCGATGGGAGTTTCATTCTTTGCTCGAGAGGCATAAGGATATCGACTGCCTAATCCAACACCAATGGCAGTTGAAAGTAAAATAGCATGGGGGAGAATGGCAATGGCGACAAGGAGTAAATGTAAATTTCCTAAAATAACTGCAAAGTAAATAGCAAAGGGAATTGACAAAAGAACTGGAGATACTAAGAGGAGCAAATATTTGACGAAGGTAAATCGCAAAGGCGCTACCGGTGCTAAACGGATGAGATAGAGTGTTCCATACTCTCCATGAAAGGGATCAGAAGCTGATATTGCTAAGAGAGGAATTATAACAACAAGAAGAATTGCATATAAGGTTTCCATGAACGAATAAAATTCAGGTGGAAGAAATAACATTGAACTTAAGAGGGGGAGAAGACTGACGAAAATCAACGCAAACACAAAGTTAATGATAATTCCAATGAGATAGAAAGCTTTCCCGGGTTTTCGTAATCCCGTAATAAAATCCTTATGAAGTATCGTCCGTGTTGGAGTTTTTGCTCCTTGAAAATTGATAGGTAAGCGGCTCAAGCTACCCAATGGAGCACCCTTGCGTCGTGCCACCATAGCAATTTCCTCATAGAGGTCGAGAGAAGCTCGATTAAAAAGCCAACGAGTTGTGATCAAAATGAAAAGATAGCTAATAAACAAGCCAATAATCACCCATGGAATTGCTGGGTAATAAAGATAGGAAAAATTCCCTTCTGAACCAAAAGTGGCACCACTAAAAATCAAAGCAACAAGCATGTATGCTAGATTAAACATTGGAGAGTTAACGACCACGCCACCAACAAAGAGGACTGGAGATAATAATAGAAAAGCACCGGTAATTAAGGCAGCATAAAAGAGCATTCGGTAGATCCGTTGAAATGGTCGAGATTGTGAAACGAATTTTCGTAGAGCATAGAGCCCATGAGTAGCGATTGAACCAGTTTCACCTAGTAGAAAGATAATTAGCAGAAAGACCCCGAAGATACCCAAGCTTAGCCCAAAACTTCCAGCAAAATACCATAAAATTGGTTGGAGGGCTAAGAGGATATATGAAAAAATAAGAAGCCGGCGAGGAATAGAACGTAGATACTTTGCAGTGAAAAACACATTACCTTGCATAGGTGCAGAGAACAAGTAATCAATATCAGCAGGCTCGGTTTCAGCACTTAGCGGAACACCCAAAACTGCCTTAATGATTTGCTGAGCAATAATTAAAGAGAGAACAGCATAGACAAGCCAGATTGCATTAGGACCAATGAGCCCACTTTGCACAAAAAGCCAGTAAAACGAAGCACGAAGTTCAGTAGGTAAGCCAAGTGGATTCGGGCTTAAGATAAGAAACCAAAGCAGCCAAATAATTAAGCCAATAATTGCCAATGAAACGACTTGCACTGTAATAAAAAGTGGTCGACGTATGGATGAACGAAGATAGTTCCAAGTCCGCTTGAATTCCCATCGAGCAACTGTGGCTGTGCTTACCGTTCTCAGTTCCTTTACCTCTCCCGTAACGTTCGAATATAATACTCTTCTAAAGCGACTCCTCCACCAACTTCACTTCGTAATTCCTCAACCGTTCCCGAGGCAACCTTAACACCTTCAGAAAGGATGGTAAATTCGTCACTTATCTCTTCAGCGACACTTAAGATGTGAGTTGAGAGCAAAACAGTGGTTCCATTATTTGCAAGTTCGCGAATAATTTGTTTCAACACATACCCCCCTTCAGGATCGAGTCCATATAGTGGTTCATCCATAAGCAGGACTTTGGGATTTCGGATAAGTAACCCACATAGAAGCGTTCGTTGCAGCATCCCCCGTGAGAGTTCCCCCAGATACTTGTTCAAATAACTCGAAATTTCAAAGCGATTGATATATTCTACTCGTCGGACCCGAAACTCATCCTCAGGAATGTTATAGAGACTGCCAATGAAAGAGAGAAACTCATCGACCTGCAGAGTTTCGTATGCAGCTGGGGTATCGGGCAAAAAGCCTAAGTGAGTTTTCGCCTGCCAAGATTCTCGAAGCAGGTCAAAACCCATTATGAAGATACTTCCTCGATTAGGACGGCTAAGCCCAGCGATTAGGCGTAAAGTGGTTGTTTTGCCTGCACCATTTGGACCTACAAGAGCGTGAACCACTCCTTGTTTGATTTTAAGATTCAATCGATTAACAGCTAACACACCTGGAGGAAAGATCTTGCTGAGACGAAATATTTCGATAGCGGGGGTTTCTAGTTCTGTTTGCTCTGTCCTGGACATTATTCTCACTAAATCCCGATTTTTCGATTTTACCTATTAGGGGATAGCCCACTGAGAAGGCAGTGGAATAAAGACTAATAATACAATGATAATTAGGACCGCGCTAATGATGAGCGCCGCACGAACCACAGGAGTGATACTTTGATAGCCTGTTTTAAGTGCAAGAGAAAATAATGCAGCAGCAATTAGAAAGCCACCTAGTCCACGAAATACAATGTAAATGGGGGCAATCACTGATGTAAGTTGAGTTAATCCTTGCGAATAGAAGAGTGTTATTAGAGCTAAAATAAAAGACGCTAGTGTAACAAAGAAAAGACCAACGATGAGGAATCGATGTTCGGAGAAGGATTTGAGTTCACCAAATTCCCGAAGCGCATATTGTTTCTCAATAAGTGTAATCAGTTCTGCACGGCTCATCGAATCAGCAACTGTAATTCCTAACTTATCTGCCTCTTTTTCCAAACCTTTACGATCTAATGTCAACAATTTATCACGAAGATCTGTCATTTATGTGCATCCTCATTGAAACTGGCTTGCATTGGTAGATATTCGTTGAGATAGTTTAGCATTTTGCTTGCAACAGTCCTATTATACATTTTTATCTTGGCAAAGATTGAAAATCCAAAAATCTGGTAGGTGGTTCTTTTCAATTATTTGATCTTTGATGGAGGACTTGGGAACCTGGAGGGTGGGGTGGTGCCATAGAGCAGGTAGATTCCGAAGATGAGAAGTATAACAAAAATTCCGGAAGTTACAAAGAAAAAGGAAGTCTTTACCCAATCGGAGCCAAGCCAGCCCCAGCCTGGAGGCCAAAATGGAGATGTCCATCCCCACCCAAATATAATTGCTCCAATTGTAAGGAGGATTGTGGCTAAAACCCATCGGTCACGATCGTTTAGTTTAAGTCCCATAAATCTTGACCTCACCTTCTTCAAAATATCTTTGAATAGAGTCTTTTTCAGGATATTTTGTCTTAAGCTTTTAGTCTTTTTTAAGAGATACCTTAGAGTGGGTGCTTGTGGAATGTTGATGCGTTTTTTGCATTTGATAGCGAAGTATGTATTTATAGATTTCAACAACAAAAAACACTGTAAGGGAGAGCAGGATGATGATTAACCAATCTATTGGGAGCAGGGGAACGGTAGAAAATATTAGGGATAGGGGTGGTAGGTATATTATTGCGATTTGAAAAAGAATTGAGATGCTTATCGCTAGGAGAAGTGTGCGGTTCTTTAGAAAACCTACTTGAAATAATGAAAGGTGACCAGACCGTGAATTAAGAGCATGGACCATCTGAGCCATGACTAGCACTGTAAAAGCCAAAGTTCCAGCTCGAAGCCAAGCGGTTTCGGGTGAAAACCCAAGACCTACTAGTCTTGTCATTTCAGTAGCATAAACACCTAATGAGATTATGGCGATTACTATCCCTACTAGCCAAATGAGAATCCATACACGTTTTGTTATTACTCCTTCGCCAGGATCTCTGGGACCTCGTTGCATTACATCAGGTTCCATAGGATCCATTCCCAAGGCAAGAGCGGGTAGTCCATCAGTCACTAGATTGACAAATAGAATTTGAATTGCTAGGAGGGGAAGCGGCCATCGGAATATTACAGAGAGCGTAATACTTGCAATGAAGATTAGTAAGATTTCTCCAGCATTGCATGAGAGAAGATAGGATATGAATTTACGAGTGTTATCACTGATCCCACGACCTTCCTCGATAGCGTTCACTATCGATGCATAGTTGTCATCGGTTAGAATCATGTCAGAGGCTTCTTTTGCCACATCTGTGCCGGTTATGCCCATTGCGACTCCAATGTCTGCAAATTTAAGAGCAGGAGCATCATTAACTCCATCACCCGTCATAGCAGTAATATGTCCTTGTTGTTTAAGCGCTTGGACAATACGTAGTTTATGCTCGGGAGAGACGCGCGCATAAACACGAACTTGTGGTGCCGCATCTTTGAGATCTTCATCTGAGAGTGAATCGAGAGCCTTGCCAGTGAGAACAGCATCGTCTTCTTCAAACATACCTAACTCATTTGCAATTGCGACTGCCGTATATTGATTATCTCCGGTTATCATTATCGACTTGATACCAGCACCGCGTGCAATTTTGATTGCATCAAACACCTCGGGTCGTGGTGGGTCCATCATTCCTATTAATCCCACAAACACGAGATCCTCTTCCACACCTTCAGGTGAGATATCA
Source organism: uncultured archaeon (assembly GCA_964347205.1). GTDB lineage: Archaea > Asgardarchaeota > Hermodarchaeia > Hermodarchaeales > Hermodarchaeaceae > Hermodarchaeum. The sequence continues at coordinate 39,420 of CAYFXY010000007.1, read as the reverse complement.
CAAAGGTCCTCAGGGCAAATCCGAAAGGCCATACCGAGAACACGCAGTGCCTTATTTGCCATTTGATCATTACTACTTAGGATTTTTGCCCGATATTCGTCAGTAAGTTTGTGAATACCACCTTTTAGGACAACGTGTGTACTCTCTTCAAGTACTACTTCAGGGGCACCCTTTACGTATGCGATGGTTTCTTTCTGGGGAGAATCATGCAGTGTAGACATTCGCTTTCGTTCAGGGTCAAAGGGCAATTCCGCAATCCGTGGGTACTCATCTAATAACGCATTAGTAAAGCCGGCCTTCAGCGCTGCAACAACCAAAGCGCCCTCAGTTGGATCGCCGATAACTTCCCACCCTTTCTCAGTGTGTTGTACGGAGGCATTATTACAAAGGCGTCCAATTCGTAGAATAAGGTTCAGTTGTTCATGTTCAATTAGATTGATTTCTGCTCTGTTGTGGTAAAAGTTCCCTTTAGTAGAATAACCTGCTCCTGTGACAGTAAAGGTTTCATTTGGGACAAAAATTTCTCGAACCGTCATCTCATCCTTTGTTAGTGTTCCAGTTTTATCAGAGCAAATAATATCTGCCGACCCCAATGTTTCTACCGCAGGAAGCCGGCGAATGATAGCGTTTCGTTTAACCAGCCGTTGGACGCCTAGGGCTAGAGTTATAGTGACCACGGCAGGGAGTCCCTCTGGAATAGCAGCTACTGCTAAGGCAACAGCAATCACAAACAGATCCATAAAAGATTCAAAACTGAGGGTGACCATGAACCAATTGACCGTCACCTGAACAGTAAGCACAATCATACAGATTACGAGAATGGCTATGCCGAGTTGCTTACCTAATCGACGCATGCGTTTTTGTTGTGGTGTTTCCTTTTCTTCTGCAATTTGTATCATCTTTGCAATGCGACCGATTTCTGTATTCATACCTGTCTGTATAACGACAGCTAGACCTCGACCTGACGTGATGACTGTACCTGAATGGACCATATTCTCCTGATCTGCAAGAGGAACATTTCGATCCAAAATAGCATTTGCCTCCTTTTTCACAGGCATTGATTCTCCTGTGAGTGAAGCTTCGTCAGTGTGGATATTATGCGATTCAATGAGTCGTGCATCAGCAGGAAGGCGATCACCCATTTCAAGTCGGAGAATATCTCCAGGGACAACCGTTAAGGCAGGTACATCAATTGGCTGACCCATTCGTATTAGATGAGCTTGGGGAGCTGCCATTTGTTTAAGAGCCTCAATAGCCTTTTCCGCTCGATATTCTTGAGTGAATCCCATTATAGCGTTGATAAAAACGATGACCATAATGACAATGGCGTCGATTGGTAGTTCATTTACCCCATACAGGAGATTTGTGTAATATGTAATAACACCTGCAATTATTGCTGCAAATATGAGTATAATTACAAGGGTTTCTTTGAATTGGGAAAGAAACTTTGTTAATGGACTGGGTCCTTTTACAGCTTCCAGCTCGTTTAAGCCAAATTCTGCTAATCTGCGATTAACCTCATCCTGACTTAACCCTTGGTCGGTTACCTGTAATCGTTCCATGACTGTGGCTGCATCCTGCGTGTGAGGGACGAGTGGATCAGTCGTCAAAGACACTTTCGACTACTCTTAGAGTTTTTCGAGAGTTATTTTCGTTAATTGGGACTTCAAACGCGTCTCGTTTATTTATAATTGTGTATTTTTCCTATTGATAATACAACCAAGAATGAATCCTATTCGGTTCTACACCTGTTTGGCAAAAAGGGTTTTGGCGATCTCGTTGCGATATTGTAGTTCAACTTGCTTTAGGAGTGTTTCAAGCC
>CAYFXY010000007.1:6055-37588 GCA_964347205.1 uncultured archaeon | reverse complement strand
CGACTGTGATGTTGCCATCCTTATTGTGAATGAAGACCCCACCAAGCATTTCCATTGGCCTTTTTCCAACAATGACTTTTGTGCTTTCACCGGTAGCCTTCGAGATTGCTGTTCCAAGGCCAGTGATTTTCGAGAGACGCTCGTGATCTTCTTTTCGAGCAAGGACAGTAATAGCACCTCCTCCAATTTGGACACCAGCATTGATTGTTAGATTCTTTAACAGGGTCTTATACCGCGCTGTAGTCCGCTCCTTCTCAAACCTTTTTTGCGCTTGCAAGAATGCATTATCAATCTGGCTGGCTTTTGCATCGAGTAACTTCATATGTGCATCATTTCGAGCTTTCCCGATTACCCGATCACCTGTTCCCTGAGCCATTTGCTTTCGCCGTTCTGCCCATCCTTCCAGATTTTTTTGGGCATTTTGCAAAGCCACATCGGTCCGCTCTCGAGCAGCAACCTCAGCCTGATCAATTAGCCGTTGTGCTTCAGCCTTAGCGTCGCTAATAATCGTGTTCTGAATTCTGGCAGATGCCGTTGACTTGCTCATTTGCCTGTGCCTCCAAACTTATAGACAGCTGAGATAATGAGGTCGACGGTCTTCTTCATGTTCTTTTTTCCTAATTCCTCCATGGAAGCGATCTCTTTGTCCGTTTTTGATAGGATAGAACTGGCTTGTGATTTTGCCTTCTTTTCAATATCGCTCTGCATTGCTTCAATCTTTTCTTTGATTTCATTACGGACGACCTGCTCCATATCTCGAGCCTTCCGCTCACCATCTCGCATAATTTGCTCAGCTTGACTTTGGGCTTTCTCAATAATTTTTGCAGCCTCTGCTTCAGCTTTTTGTATGCTGGTTAACACCTCACTCATTGTAAACCACCGAGAGTTGAATTATCTAAGTCGTATTCGCTTTTCAACAAGAGCATTTCCTAATAAACTTTTACGCTATGCAGAAATTTCAAACTCATTCATAACTGAAAATATGCCGAAAGTTTAAGAATCAGAGGATTTACTACGACCTCAAGGATTCTTAGCAAATTCAGATATCTTAACTTCCGTTTGCTGAAATGAACACTATTAAAAACTGAAAACGAGTCGAGGAAGGGTGAACAAAATGGGTGAAGAACCCCCAAGTACGATGGGTCGTGCGTTTCGATATACAACCATTGGATGTGAAATTCTTATCTTTGCCTTGGTGGGTTGGATAATTGGTCCTTATGTGTTTGGTCAAAATGGCGAAATTCTTGGAGCTTTGATTGGCGCACTAGTAGGTACCTTGATGATGTTTTGTACGCTATTTTACATTGCTGGATTATTTGGGAGGAGGAAAGGTGTAAAGGGATAAGGAGAAGCCTTATCACTGAGAAAAGTAGAGAGAAACAGCAATGTCAGTCGCACGATATAGCTACATCAACGCAAAAATTCGTTCCATGAAAGCCGATATTCTTACGTCTGAGCAGTGGGATGCACTTATTGGTGCTCGAGATATGTTTGCCGCATTGCGAGTTCTTGATTCAACTAGCTATTCTCACCTTGTCCAGGATATGGATGAAACGACATCTCCAATAGCTGTTGAACGTGTTTTACAAACTGATTTCAATAATATCCTTATTGAAATTCAAAATGACATCCCGACAGCAACACAACAACTGATGACTTGGATTACCCGAAAATTTCAAAAAGAAGTCGTTAAAAGCGTTCTTCGACTCTTCGCTTCAAATTCAGACCAAACGACTGCAGAAAGACTCCTCATCCCTATAGATCCGTTTACCCTTAACCGTCTATTATCGCTCCTCGAATCTAAAGACCTGCATTCGCTTGCATTACAAATTCCAGATCAATTCTTTCAGTCGGAGATTCTAAAAGCCTTACCTAGATATGAAGAAACTGGAGACCTCTTTGTTCTCGAACATACCCTTGATATCTCAGTAATTCAGAACCTTTACAAAAATGTGCAGCAGCTTGAAGGCCAAGATCATGAGATGACGGCAAAATTGATTGGTACTGAAATCGATCTGATGAATCTCATGATTACGCTTCGTACTCATTTTCTCGGATTTTCATCGACCGAAGCTGAAGATCTACTAATTAAGGCAACTTTTCGGTTGCCACTGGATTTATGCCGGAGGGCACTACTATCACGAAACTTTGAAGAACGGGTTCAAACATTCAAAGGAAGCAATTACAGGGATTTGATTTCCCAGAGCTGGGAAGCCTTTGAACAATATCAAAGTCTAGCAGTTTTTGAGCACAATTTTCATAAACAGATTCGTTCAGATAGTGCTGAAGCTATGCTCGGATATCCATTTCATTTTGGGATCGTCTTGGGTTTCTTGAACCTAAAATGGTATGAAACGCTCAACCTAAAAGCAGTCATGAACGGCAAAGCTGACCAACTCGATCCTAACATCATTCGGAGAGCCCTTATTTTCTAGGGTCTCAACAACCCTCTAATTAAGAAGACTAGAGAACGGGAAAGACTTAATGGGCGGAGCGCGTGTTTGCTCAACTATGGGCAAAAAAAACCTCCTTTTTGATGAAAACCTTAGTATGTCACCGAAAACGCTTAGTGGTCAACTTCGTCTCCTTCTTCAACAACGCAATTGGATCATCCACTCAGTTCATGATATTCCTGAGCTCGTTGGACAATCGGATGAACAGGTCATCGCTTATGCTAAACAACAGAAATATGCTCTACTAACGCTGGATAAGAGGATGGCTTACATAGCCGTAAAAGAACAAGTTGATGTTTACCTTGTACTTCATGAAAAACACACAGCTGAAACTGATGAAACCGAAGAGCTCACCGTTGTCCGTCTTGACCCATTCGCAAACGTTCAAGCGCAAACTAGCTACCGTGCAGTACTTAGCCAAGATAAATAATGACTGCAATTAAGCATGTTAATGAGGTGATTTATCTTAACACAGAAGCATCGACCGCAACGAATCCAAATCGATCAGACAACCTGTGATCCAACAAAGTGCACACAAGAATGCGTTGATGTCTGTCCCATCCATCAATATAAAAGCAGCCCCCCACCAATCACGTTCTCTAAACGCACATGAAAAACGGAAATCAACCCTGACTTCTTTACGGCATGTGAAAAATGCATACCCGAATGCCCATTAACTGCAATCTCAACTCAAATGTTGCCTTTATCCACAGAACTAATTAAAACTGACAAACCTGAAGTGACCGTGAAAGACTGGGAAAAAAGCCCGTATATCGTTGATAGGTAAGTATTTCGTTCGTTCCGAGAAGAAAATACTATCTTTGCACGGGTAATTAATGACCCTGATTTTCCTGATCACCTAATTGGCATCTATTCCCATCAAGATGTAATACTTCGGTTAAAACGTCCAGGCTATTCGAAATTTGATGCCGCACTCAGTTCTGCAGCATGGACCGTTTATAACCACTTTCAAGACGCCTTTTCTTGGGAAAAACTAGAGGAAACGCCAGAGGCAAAATTTGACGCTGAACTAGCTCAACCTAAAATTCAGAAGGTTCCAATCGATGACATACAAGAGATAACTCAAATTATCAAGCAAGCAGCAAAGGCATATGGTGCCACAGTTGTTGGTATAAGCCAACTTAACCGTGACTGGATTTATTCTCATGATAAAAAAGGAGAACCAATCGAAATTCCTGAAAACATTACCCATGCAATCGTGATGGGCGTTGAAATGGATCTTGAAGCCCTCCAATCTTCTCCTGCCTATCCTGCATCATTTGCAACCGGAAACGGATATTCTCGAATGGCGTTTATTCAATCATGTGTAGCAGAGTTTATCCGCAACCTAGGCTATGATGCCGTTCCCGCTGGCAATAACGTGGGTTTAAGCGTTCCGTTAGCAATTGATGCTGGACTTGGCGAATATGGACGACACGGACTCCTCATTAACCCCGAATATGGTTCAAATCTGCGAATATGTAAGGTTTTCACAAATCTTCCCCTCGTCCCAGACAAAGCAATTAATTTTGGAGCCCTTAGATTTTGCCGAACCTGTAGGCGCTGTGCTGAATCCTGCCCCTCTCAATCTATTAGCTACGATGATTACCCCTCCTGGTCTGGGTTTACGAAATCCAATAATCCTGGTATTCTAAAATGGTATGTAAATGTCGAAACTTGCTACCACTTCTGGACACGAAATGGCAATGATTGCAGCAACTGTATAGTCTCATGTCCTTTCACAAAAAGCCGTCACTGGTCCCATCGGGTTGCTCGCTTCTTCGTCAGGCATTTGCCAATTTTCAATCGCTTGTTTGTTACACTTGACCGGTTCTTAGGGTATGGTAAACAACGCAATCCTTCGACCGTTTGGACCTCCGGTAAAGAATTTATCCATACGCGAAAAGGAAGCTAGATGTTCGGGGCTCGTTATGAAGTCGAGGAACAAACCACCACTGAATTCTATTATATCAAACTCGATCAAGCTTTGACTAACTACAGTTCCATCTTGTGTAATGCTTCAGAAGAAAAAACGGTAAGATCCTATATGAGTTTTTGCTCCTTGATCGTCTCAATGAACTTTGTAGAATCCCGTTTGCGGCAAACATAGAGGTAAGATGATGGTAATCCAGATTCATTGTCAAAGGTCAAATATATGAACGTATCTCCATCGTTCCATCTTTCATAGTGATAACCCCTGAGTTTTTCGACGGCAGACGCATGTAACCGCTTCTTTTCTTTCTTAAACGTTCCTTTTACTTCAAGAAACACAAATTCCTTTTCCGTTAGAACCAATTCACCTTTAGTTTGTTCAATTGGGGTGAACCCACTTTCGTCCCGGATCTCGTGGGTTGCTTTTATGGAAATAATGACACTGGCACCTTTAAACAAATCATTCTCAGTCATTAGTGATGGCCTCAGAAGTAAATGATATGTTGATAATAAAAGAATTGGGAAGATTCTATAAATTTGATGATAGGCTATTGACTGAAATCAATCTCTCTTCTGTGCTTTTTGGCGTTGATAGATAAGACCCATTATTAACGGTCTGGATTTCAGTCAATAAGTGCATCATTAATTGCTTTTAGGACTTGATAATAAATCATTTCAGCTTTATTAGAGGTATCAACACCCTTAACCAAGATATTGCCTTCACCGACTATGCTTACTTCCACCCCTTTATCATACAGTATTTGAACACCCATAGAACTCTGAGCGATGATTTGATACTGATCTCGAAGGAGTTCCGTCGCTCGAATGATATCAATGGGAACGGCTTTTTTCGAATGCACCAGGAACGTCTCAGCAGTACACAATTCTGTAATTTCCAATTCCGAATTTGTCTCTGGTTTCCCAAGTTCTGCATTAGGACCACATACAACGCAATCATCATGGGCGTGTATTGGTATCTGATCTAGCCGAAATCGGTTGATATCAAAAAATAATAACTGGTTTGCAAGTAACGACGGTTTACCCAAAGTGAGATGAAGCACTTCTTGCACTTGAAGGTTTGCAATAACTCCTAAGATTGTCGGATAAATTCCCACTGTCGTACAGGTTGGCTGATCCTCACCTACACCACTAAACACACATTCGAGACATGCGGTTTCTCTAGGAATTATTGTCGTCATGTTCCCCACCCCCGCTAGAGCTCCTGCGAATACATAGGGCACAGCTTGACGGACACACGCCCGATTCAACGCAAACCGCGGTTTGAAACTATCCAACCCATCCACCACTACATCCATCCCTTCCACTACACGATCTGCAGTCGCCTCTGTGACAGAAACAGCCATCGCTTCAACGGCGACATCAGGATTCAATTCCTTCAATCGTTTCAATGCCACTTCTACCTTCGGTTTTCCGATGTCGTTTGAAGTGTACAATAACTGCCGCTGAAGGTTCGACACTTCAATAATATCACGATCTACAATCCGCAAAGATCCTACACCGAGTGAGGCAAGTTGCCTTGCTGAAACAGTTCCTAGGCCACCCATGCCCACAATAGCTACATGGGCCTTTCGAAGGCGAAGAAGGCCAGACTCACCTACTCCCTCTAAAACACGAAACCGACTATACCGATCTTCAGTCATAGTCTAACTCTCCTTCATGGTTCAATATCTTGCAATTATTCAATTAGTGGTTTCTACGAAAACTCCACTAACCCGCTTACTATTAAAACCTATAGGGAATATTTGCCCCGTTTTTTATTAAATCCAATAATTCGTCACAACAAAAATTCTCAGATCTCATTAACTAACAGCTGGCAGTCTATGAAGAATGGTGGAAACTATTTTTGTTCATTTCTTTGATCTGCTAGGAAACATTTCGATTATATCATTTTTGAATTTTTCAGACCCTCATTCCGTAGAATAATTACAACTAATATCACGAAAACGGCGAGTAAACCAAGGAAGAAAATTATGTAAAACCACATCATCGGTATTCCAAACATGAGGTTAAATGGAAACATATGACCCCACATATCGGGATCCCAGTGGCCCATATCTCCATCGAGTTTTATTGTGAGCGTAGCAAGAACTAACAAGACCTGAATTAACATTTAGTGTTTAATCTCCTTTAGATTTATAGAAGGGTTTATATATCAAATACGATATGTCCAAATCGACATATTTAATAGTTCCGGAATTCTTAATCTGAACCAAATGAGGTGAAATCCGTTATATGAAACAAGAACACGATCAGAGACACAAACACCAAGGACCATCTCATAACGAGAAAGCCCACGACCAGCATCCTAAAACAACCCATCACGCAATGATGGCACGAGATTTTCGAACCCGATTCTTAGTTACAATGATTTTAACTCCACCCGTGATACTTCTATCACCACTGATTCAGGCGATTTTTGGGCTAACTCCATGGTTTTCTTTCCCGGGTTTTACCATCGTGCTCTTAGCGTTATCAACAATTGTTTACTTCTATGGTGGTTATCCATTCTTACGGGGAATGGTGACCGAGGTTCAGAGGCGAAATTTAGGAATGATGACTCTAGTAGCAGTGGCGATCACGGTCGCGTATTTTTATAGCAGCGCAGTGGTGTTTGGGTTTCCTGGATCGATGTTCTTCTGGGAGCTAGTTACCCTAATTGATGTGATGTTATTTGGGCATTGGATGGAAATGCGATCTATTATGGGAGCATCACGCGCCTTAGAAGAGCTCGTCAAGTTGCTTCCTGCTACGGCTCATTTAATTCGGGCGGATGGGTTAACTGATGAGGTTCCAACTGCACAGATTGTAATCGGTGACCGTGTCCTCATTAAACCAGGAGAACGCGTTCCTTCTGACGGAGTGATTATCAAAGGAAACTCTAGCATGAATGAATCATTAATTACGGGTGAATCCCGTCCCATTGAGAAGCAGGTTGGCGATTCTGTCATTGGAGGGGCAATTAATGGTGATGGAAGCCTCGAAGTGGAAATCAATAAGGTGGGTAGTGAGACATTTGTTGCTCAAGTAATTACTTTGGTTCGGGAAGCCCAAGAATCCCGATCGCGAACTCAGGATTTGGCAAATAGAGCGGCCTTTGTCCTTACTATAATAGCCTTATTCGCAGGGTCAGTCACATTTATTGCATGGACATTTTTAGGTCAAGGAATAACCTTTGGTGTGGAACGAAGTGTTACAGTAATGGTTATTGCATGTCCACATGCTCTCGGACTAGCGGTTCCTTTAGTTGTTGCAGTTTCAACATCAATTTCAGCACAAAACGGTCTGTTAGTTCGTGATCGAGCGGCTTTTGAACGGGCTCGAAACCTTGAAGCTGTTGTATTTGATAAAACAGGAACTTTAACAGAAGGCCAATTTTCAGTTTCGGATATGGTTTCTTTCGGAGAGTTAGACACCGAAACAATATTGGTTTATGCGGCTTCTTTGGAAACTCAATCAGAACACCCAATTGCCCAGGGAATTGTTCGAGGAGCGAAAGAAAGAAATCTGACCTTAAAATCTGTAAAAGAGTTCCGAGCGATTGCGGGTAAAGGAGCAGAAGGAAGAGTAGCTAACAAATCTGTAATGGTTGTCAGCCCTGGTTATCTAAGGGAACAGAAACGTTGGATTGAGAATGAAACTGTTGACTCTCTTGCACAGCATGGACACACCATCGTTTTTGTCCTAATTAATGGGCAAGTTGAAGGAGCTCTGGCGTTAGCAGATGTCATCCGAGAAGAATCAAGAGAGGCTATTGCTACGTTAAGAGAGCTAGGAATTCGGAGTATGATGTTAACAGGCGATAACCGGTTTGTAGCCCAATGGGTGGCTGAAGAACTCGGTTTAGATGAAGTTTTTGCTGAGGTACTACCCCACGAAAAGGCAGCAAAAATTAAAGAAATTCAAGACCGGGGCACGACTGTGGCGATGGTCGGTGATGGAGTTAATGATGCCCCTGCCCTGGCGCAGGCTGATATTGGAATTGCCATTGGAGCAGGTACTGATGTTGCGATTGAAACAGCTGACATTATATTAGTACGAAATGATCCTCGTGATGTAGCTACAATTCTCGGACTCTCAAAAGCTACTTATCGAAAAATGTTACAAAACCTTGTGTGGGCAACTGGATACAATGCCCTTGCCATCCCACTTGCAGCTGGTGTTCTCTTCTTTGCGGGAATATTGCTAAGTCCTGCTATTGGTGCAGCCCTCATGTCAATTAGTACCATTATCGTGGCCATCAATGCGAGGCTTCTTTCACTCCGTTGATAGTTTAGGTGAACAGTTTTCGTAGATATTCACACGTTGAACATAACTCACGTGAGGTTGGTTCTCCACATTTATGGCATTTAAGAATTAGACTTGATTCTTCGCGATTGAGCTTATTGATAATTTTTTCGAAGATTGCTAATAGGTTTTGCTTAGTGCCATGATGTTGGGCTTCAGTTCGATTTAACCAGTGACGGATTTCTGTTCGTATTGATTGCTCGCCGTAAATACACGGACACTTGTAATAAGGAACACGAAGAATTTGCACAAATTCTGTTATTTCAGATTCTAGAAGAGTATAGAGAGGTTTGATTCTTGGTACTAGCCAACCGTTCTCTCCCTTTAATGTGGGGCGTAGGCGGGATAAGCGTTTGAGATCACCACGAAGGAGATTCATGAACATTGACTGGATTTCGTCATCAAGGTTGTGTCCAAGTGCAAGTTTATCAGCATTGATTTCCCGAGCCAACTTATTGAGTCCTTGTCTTCTTAACACGCCACAATATGCACAAGTTGAAAGAGGAGAACTTAATTCTTGAGCTCGGTTATGAATTTCATCCAATGTTACACCATAGTAGCCCTGATATGATGCTGATACATGTTCCACGCCCAATAATTGAGTCGCAGTTCTTAAGGTATGCTTTCTGTCCCGTGCTTCATTAACACCCTCCTCCAAAGTTATCGCAATGAGCTCCAATTCTGGAAACCTATTTTGGATTTCTATAAGCAAAGCGAGGAGTGCAGTGCTGTCTTTTCCACCCGAGAATGCAACAGCGATACGATCTGAATGCTCAAGCATCTTCCATTTTGATATAGCTCGTTGAACCTGATTCACTATATATGAATGAAAGCAGGATTCACAGAGCACATCACCAGAAAAAACGTGGTATTTGACAGTGTCTTGTTTGCATTGGTTACAAAGATTCTTTTGAATTTTGTGCATCATGTTGATGACCATATTTATGAGGAGTATTATCTGGCAAGATGATTCGTTCGTGTGTCCCAATGGGTTAATGTTATCTAGATTAAGAGTTCTTTTGTGTTCGCTTTTTGGACTGTTTTAAGTACATCGAAAATACCACACAACCCGACAATTAGAATGGCACTCCCTGGTGGCAATTATGAAGGATGTGGTTTCTTATTCAGGCTAGTCCTGCAACAATGGCTTTGAAGAACATGATTCTTTTATCGAATCATAATCCACCATCAGTCGAATTTACAGTTAATCATTTTTTTTAGATCCGCATTATCAACATAAACGCTACTAATAAGGCATAAATGGCTAAAGCTTCCGCCAAGACGACTGGCACCATCGATTTACTAAAGATTCCAGGTTTGTTCGCAATCGCTCCGATTAATCCCGCACCAGCCCAGCCTATTGCAATCCCTGCCATCAATGCTCCTAGCCCAACCGTTGCTGCGGCTGCTACACCGATGAATGCTCCGATATCGGCAATTGCATCTAACCGCATCACTAACATGAATGCTGTCAATAACCCGTAGATACCTAGTGCCTCAGCTAGAACCACTGCAACCAATCCTTTGCTGAAAGACTCTGGGGCAGACCGAATACTTGTACACAGTGCACCGCCTGAATAGCCAATACCTAATCCACCCCCTAAACCCGCTATGCCAATCGCTAAACCCGCTCCTATCGCTAACCATCCCTGCGCTGCTAAAGTGGCTGTATCTACACGCATCACCACCATAAACCCAACAAGGAGCCCATAAATGCCTAAAGCTTCTGCGAGCACGACTGCCACGAGTCCCTTGCTGAATGCACTTGGATCGATAGCAATAGTTCTTGCTAGAGCTGAACCCGCGTGGGCAATGCCAAACCCTGCCCCAAAACAAGCAAAGCCCACAGCAAGAGCAGTACCCAACGCCATCAATCCTTGGCTTGGGTCTGTAACTGTATCAATCCGCATAATCAGCATGAAACTCATTAATAACCCGTATATTCCAAGGGCTTCGGCCAGCACAACGCTCACTAATCCTTTAGAGAATGCCTCAGGGGCACTGACAAGGCTCCGACTAAGCGCGGCCCCTGACAATGCTATGCCAATACCTCCACCAATTGCAGCTAAGCCAATTGCAGTGCCTGCGCCGATCCCAACTAATCCTTGCCCAATCGCAGTCGCTGATTCAATCCGCATTAAAAGCATGAAGCTTGATAAGAGCCCATAAATGCCTAAAGCTTCTGCTAATACGACAGCAACCAATCCTTTGCTGAAAATTTCGGGTCGATGCACAAGTCCTTCTGAAAGAGCGGAGCCACTTGCTGCAATACCAATGCCTGCTCCGATGGCAGCGAGCCCAATGCTAGTGCTTGCACCGATAGCAAGAAGTCCGGGAGTAATATCTCCAACCGATTCAATGCGCATTAAAAGCATAAAACTCGCCAATAACCCATAGATGCCTAAAGCCTCCGCAAGGACTACGCTAACGAGGCCTTTACTGAACACTTCAGGGCGTGCAGCAAGGCTACGTGATAAGGCTGCACCGGCTGCTGCGATCCCCAGACCAGCGCCAAATGCAGCGAGCCCAATAGATAACCCCGCACCAATTGCAACGATGCTTTGACCCAGTTGTGTAACAGAATCAATCCGCATGAGAAGCATAAAGCTAGTTAGCAGGCCATAGATTCCTAATGCTTCGGCTAACACAACGCTGACCAATCCTTTGCTGAATGTATCAGGAGCATGCACTATTGTGCGAGACATACTAGCCCCGGCACGAGCAATCCCGATGCCAGCACCAAAGGCAGCCAGTCCGATTGCAATCCCAGCACCAATTCCGATAATCCCTTGACTCATGCCTATGATTGGATCAAGGTTAATGGTATCGATACGCATCAATAACATGAAGCCAGCAAGCTGCCCATAGATAGCAAGCGCTTCGGCTAGAACAACGCCAATAAGCCCTTTACTGAAAATTTCAGGACGTTCCCCCAGACTTTCTGAAAGAGCATGCCCAGCATAAGCAATACCGAAACCTGCTCCAATGCCTGCAACACCGACGGAGACTGCTGCAGCTAATCCCATAAAGCCTTGACCTATCCCTGTAACAGACTCAATGCGCATGAGCAACATAAAACTCGCTAAGAGCCCATAGATCCCCAAAGCTTCTGCTAAAACAACACTAACCAATCCTTTACTGAATGCCTCTGGAGCAACAACCAGTGTTTTGTTAATTGAAGCCCCCGCCTTCGCAATACCGAACCCAGCTCCAATTGCGGCTAGCCCGATTGCGAGTGCTGCAGAAAGTCCGACAAAGCCTTGTCCTAATTCAACCACGGATTCGATGCGCATCAACAACATGAAACTAGCTAACAACCCATAAATGCCGAGAGCTTCTGCAAGAACCACACTCACAAGACCTTTGCTAAATACTTCAGGGCGGTCGACGAGACTTCTTGATAGAGCTGCACCTGCAGCTGCAATTCCGATGCCTGCACCAAATGCAGCGAAACCTACTCCTAAACTTGCTGCAATCGCAAGTAATCCTTGAGCTTCTAGTGTAACAGAGTCGATACGCATGAGCAACATAAAACTCGCTAAGAGCCCATAGATCCCCAAAGCTTCTGCTAAAACAACACTAACCAATCCTTTACTGAAGGTTTCAGGAGCTTCCACTAAGGATTTACTTAAGGCACCCCCTGCACTGGCAATGCCGATCCCAGCACCGAGTCCTGCAATTCCAACAGCAAGTCCTGCTCCAATGCCTGCCAAACCCTGAGCCAACACCGTGGCAGTTTCAATCCGCATAAGGAGCATGAAACTAGAAAGGAGCCCATAAATCCCCAAAGCTTCCGCTAACACTACACTCACAAGACCCTTGCTAAAGACTTCGGGTCGTTTGGTTAGGCTTTCCGATAGAGAAGCTCCGCTTTTCGCGATACCAATTCCTGCGCCGAGTGCTGCAAGTCCCACACCTAGAGCCGCTGCGATTGCAATGAATCCCTGACTTAGAAATGCTACAGATTCAATTCGCATTAGAAGCATGAAGCTTGCTAATAAACCGTAAATTCCCAGCGCTTCAGCAAGGACCACACCGACTAGCCCTTTACTGAAAGATTCCGGAGCGGTAACAAGGGCTTTGTTAAGGGCTGCTCCAGTTTTTGAGATGCCGATCCCTGCACCAAGGGCCGCAAGGCCAATTGCCAGCCCAGCTGCAATTGCTACAAAGCCTTGACCGATATTAGTTGCTGTTTCGATTCGCATGAGCAACATGAAGCTAGTCAGTAGACCATAGATTGCAAGAGCTTCTGCAAGAACAACTGAAACGAGAGCCTTACTAAAAGTTTGAGGTGCAGTAGCTGTTCCTGTTGCCATGGAACTTCCTGCCCTTGCAATCCCAAACCCAGCCCCGATACACGACAATCCAATTGCAAGACCAGCACCCAGTGCAACTAATCCTTGAGCTTCATTTGTGATTGCACCTATTCGCATCAAAAGCATGAAACTCGCTAATAGTCCATAGATGGCAAGAGCTTCTGCCAAGACAACAGTAATCATTCCTTTGCTAAAGGATTCAGGTTTTTCAGCGACCGCACTCACCATGGCACTTCCACTAAATCCGATGCCGATTGCAGCACCAGCAGCACCTAGCCCTGCAGCGAGAACAGCACCGAAAGCGGTGTAGACTTGACCAATGTTGAGTAAAATAACCTGTAACATCTTTAGTCACGAGGGTTATGTGGAGATGATTGTCCAATTTTGTGGCATAGTGAGTGGCGTATATTCATGGCCAGTTCCAGCATAGAATTTAAGGAATGCTTCGACCCAATGAAGACGTAAGGTGTGGATGAAAGAGAGGAGCCCTTCCATGAGAAGAACGAAGATGGTACCAATGAAAAGCATCAAGATTAGCATAATGATGCTTAGTTCTCCACTGCTAAGTTGGGCAATGATTGCAAAGAGTTCTGCGGCCGCAACCCCGCCAAGGAAGAGGAAAGTTTTAGCAAACCCCGCGTGAGCCATGTTAAGGGCTAGAATTCGGGAGTAGCTAATGGTATTGCTAATGCTTTCAATTAGGCGTTCTAGGCCTTCCATAAACCCATCCATGAAGCCAAAGGCAACCATTCCACCAATGAACATGATTACAGCAGGTACAATGAGAAAGAGAGCCATTTCGATCATAGGCCAAGCCATAAAGTTGATGCCGAATTGGAAAATCATGAATGCGAGCCCCCAAAGGAAGTACAGCCAGATAATGGGACCAAAGATGGCATGAACCCAATCACGATGGCGGATTTTATTGATGGCATCAAAACCGATGGCAATAGAAAGATGAATGAACCCAATCATGATACTGAGCACAAAAAGGAGCCAGGTAGGACTAGCGACGTTTGCAGGAAGGTCTGCTGGCATCTCAAAAGCACTGAACCAGATGGGTGTTGGATGACCATGGGGGTCACCAAGAATCCATAAGTTATAGGGACTATGAGGGTCAAGGAACCAGTTCATACCTCCATCAAAGTCGAAGAAGCGGAAGAGGCTAACCAACACCCCTGCCATGCCTTGACCAAAGGGTGAATATTTGAGGTCTTGATAAAAAGATAAATAGGAAATATCGATCCCCAGAAATTCACCATAAAGAACACCAAAGAATATAGATGAGATTGCTATAAGCGCAATCAACCCCGAACCTTGGATAAAGTAGTTAACCATCTCCCCTGCATCGATATTCCTCCTTTTAGCAATCAAACCAATTGATGCGAATAAAAGAAGAAGAATTCCATGACCTATATCACCAAACATGAGCCCAAAGATTATTGGAAAGGAAAGAGCCATAAACCAGGCCGGATCAAGTTCCAAATGACTTGGTAGACCAAAAGCATTTGTTAGATTCTGGAAGGAAGAAAGGAATCGAGAGTTGGTTTGCTTGGTTGGTGGAGGTTGAGCCTCTTCAGGTGCCACTTCGCCTTTAAGAGGACCAACATCTGCGGGATAGTGGTCAGATTCAGGATTATCGACGTGAGGTTTAATTTCTAGGGAAATTGAGACGCTTTTGTTTTGAGAGATTGCTTCTTCAAAAGTTTTAGTTTTGTTTGTAGGAAGCCACCCATACATGATGTAGGTACGTTTTGTTTTTCGAAAGAGGGTCTTAGTTTCTTCAAGTCGATGTTCGCGCTTGAGAAGCTCTTCCCAGCCAAGGAGAGCGTTTCGGCTTTCTTCAGCAAGTTTTTTGATTTTTTTGGTTGTTTCCTTTTTTGCCGCTTTGTCTTCTTTTTTCACTGCAGCATCTAATGCACTTGAAAGATCTCCAAAGTCATCTTCAATAGTTTTCAGCCTTTTTTCAATTGATTCGAAATAGCTATCTTCTGGAAACTCAGGTACAGTTAAGGGATCCTGGACTTTTCCACCGCGATAAACCTTCATTTCACTGATAAGGGCTGTAATTCGCGTCAGTAGGTTAGAAAGATAATAAAACCGTTCAGAAGCTTCCACAGGCTCAAGGTCACGAGGAAGATTTCGTCCATTCTCTTTGACATCGGAAAAATGAGCAAGTCCGGTCTTCGCAATCAAACGAAGAGCGGGATCCAAATCAGTATCAAGTGTAATCGCGATAAAACTGCTCATTTTGGAAGGAAGCATGGGTACCACTATTTTCACCATCAGCATGAAATTAGATTTTTTGAACCGGAGATACACCTGTATGTAAGTAAAAAAGACTTCCTGTTATTTGGACTCTTAATTAAACTCAGCCCGCAACATTTATTTAGCATTCTTTGTGCTAAACAGTTGCGGTGAAAGAACCATGGGGGATTTAGTTTGTACGCAGTAGCCCCACGGTGACACCACACGCCATTATTATTTTTCACCAAATTTTTCACTCAATGAAGGTAATCAAAGGAGTGGGAGCAAGAAAAATGAAAGGTGATTCAGTTGACCCCCAAACATAATCGTCGATTACCAAAACATCAACATACCTCTAAGAAAAAACAGTTACAACTTCAAATTTATAATACTTTAACGAAACGCAAGGAAATCTTCATTCCACTCGAGTCTGCCAAAGTGCGCATGTATACCTGTGGATTAACCGTCAATTACCTGATGCATATCGGACATGCTCGAGTCTACATATTTTGGGACATTGTTGAACGTTTTCTTCAATATATGGGCTTTGAAGTCCAACACGTCTCTAATATTACCGATATTAGTGTTGATGACAACATACTTAAACGCGTCCAAACCAGTGGCGAAGCCTTTCAACAACTAGTTACTCGTTACACTAAAGATTACTATCATGACCGCCACCTTCTTGGAATTGCAGAACCCTACACTTATGCAATAGCAACCCAGCACATCCAAGATATGATTGAACTTGTCCAACGGCTGTTAAATCGCGGATTTGCGTATGAAGCTGATGATGGAGTGTATTTTCGAATAAACAAGTTCTCTAATTACGGTCAATTAGCGAACTTGGACTCACGAACTTTATTGGCGGGGGGAAGTGGTCGAATAGATAAAGATGAATATGATAAAGAAAATGTGGGCGATTTTGTACTCTGGAAGCGAGCCAAACCTGATGAACCCTTTTGGCATAGTCCATGGGGTCCTGGACGTCCTGGCTGGCATATTGAATGTAGTGCTATGTCGATGAAATATCTTGGTGATACTATAGATATTTCGGGTGGTGGAGAAGACAACCTGTTTCCCCACCATGAGAATGCAATAGCTCAAAGCGAAGCTGCTAGTGGCAAGCCCTATGTTCGCTATTGGATGCATGTTCGTCATCTTCAATTAGAAAAGCTAAAAATGTCTAAATCGACTGGACACTTCCTGACAGTCCGCGATGTACTCAAAGATTATGAGCCAGCAACTCTTCGACTTTTTCTTCTGACAACCCATTATCGAAAACCAATCACATTCAATAACGATGATATGCTAAGAAGTCATCAGCGCCTGAATCGCCTTCGCTATACTCTAAATCGCCTCCAAGCGCTAACTATGACCCCATCAGACACTATTAATGATGAAGATGAAGGCGAACTTATTTCAAAACTTCAAAATGCAAAAACCAACTTTGAGGAAGCATTGTTAGACGATTTCAACACAGGACGTGCGATAAATTTCTACTTTCAGTTTGTCAACCAACTCCTAAAATATTTAGAAACCCAAAAATCATTCAGCAGTTCAATTGTTAAGAAAGTATTACACTTCTTTGAAGAATCAGGAACAGTCCTCTTCGGTGATCTTTATTTCCGTGAGATTTTCCCGAAATCTAATTCTATTGTCACAAAGTTGGTTGAGCTCTTAATAAACGAACGCACCCGATTACGGAATACTAAGCAGTACCAACAAGCTGATGCAATTCGAACTAGTCTGCAGACGCTGGGCTTTGAAATCGCGGATATTAATAATACCACTAAATGGTGGAGGATCTCAGCTAATCAGAAGGAAGAATGAAAAATTTACACCGATTATAAACGGAGAGCACAATAGATTCTCTACGGGATGAATCCTAATGCACCTTGAGCTGCTTGAGTTGCTACGTTGATGAAGAACCCAGGGAATAAACCCATGAAGATAATCAAGATCATTAAGATACCGATAACGAAGAGAAGAATCCAATGAGGACGAGTTGCTGTAGCGGCTTCTGGGCTGGGTTCGGAGAAGACAAGGATTTGAATTAACCGTAGGTAATAGACCACACTGAAAGCACTCATCAGAACCAGAATAATGGTTGCCAGGTAGGCAGTAGCGATGATGGACCCCCAGATAATATAGAATTTACTATAGAATCCGATAAGTGGTGGAACCCCGGCAAGAGAGAGGGCAGCGATTGTGAAGCAAAACATCACAAATGGCATTCGGCGCCCAACGCCACGAAGTTTATCGAGATCTCGTGTTCCAAGTTGGTGAAGGAAAATTCCTGATATCAAGAAGAGCATGCCTTTTGCTAGCATGTGGCTAGTAATATGGTATAGACTACCTGTTACGGCAAAAAGCATTGCATTTGAAGCAGCAGTTGATGGTAGCCAGTCAAGGAGGGGCATCATGGCAATGCTGAACCCAAAGAAGATGTATCCCACATTGACAATAGTGGAATAGGCGAGTAGGCGTTTCAAATCCTTCTGAGTTAATGCCATTAGATTCCCATATAGCATAGTGAAAAGGGCAAACCAACTAATGACTGCTCCATAGTAATTGAAGTCATAGGGATTGTAGAACAAAAGAAGAAGACGAATGATGGCATAAGCCCCTGTCATGATAACGACGCCACTAAGCATTGCACTAATTCCACTTGGAGCAGCGGGATGTGCATCAGGAAGCCATGTGGAAAGCGGTGCGATAGCCGCTTTAACACCAAACCCAATGACCAAACCAACAATAGAAAAAATAAGTAATCCAAAAATTGGAGATGTAGCAGCAGGTGGGCTAGCCATGAGCGCGGTTATCACTGGACCAATTTCGTAGAGATTTAGCGTTCCCGTCATTCCGTAGAGGATAGACATGGTGAATAAGATCAGTGTTGATCCTACCGCACTTAATAGGAGATATTTAATTCCCGCTTCGAGGGGTTCAGCTTCATCTTTGCGGAAGGCAACCAACACATAACTACTGATAGACATTGTTTCCCAGAGGACAAACAGGGTGAAAAAGTCACCTGCATAAACAACGCCTACCATGCCACCCACGAGGGTCAGTAGGAGAGCATAGTAAAGTGAAAGGCGTGTATCATGTTCCATGTATTTAATGGAATAGAGGGCAACGAAAAGACCAAGA
Source organism: uncultured archaeon (assembly GCA_964347205.1). Lineage (GTDB taxonomy): Archaea > Asgardarchaeota > Hermodarchaeia > Hermodarchaeales > Hermodarchaeaceae > Hermodarchaeum. The sequence goes on along the minus strand of CAYFXY010000007.1, from coordinate 19,182 downwards.
AAGATGAAGATGACAGACATGTACACGGTGAGGATATCGATGCGGAAGAAGGTGGCACCTGTTGCTGCATCATAAGCTCCGAGCGGCCAGTACCAGATGTCAATTGGAGTAAATCCTGCATTAGTCAATTGCCAGTAAAGACCAGAGATTGTTCCCCACGGGGTCACTATTTGAAAGGGAATTACTATGATCAATAAGCTAATGAAGAAGAAAATCACAGTGAGGCTGCCGAATAGAATCTTCTGGCGTTCCTTCGTGAATTTACCGAGGATAGCCATGAGGGGGGCACCGAGGAAGGGTAACCAGAGGGGTGTTAGTTGAATCCATTCTAGGGGTCCAATTGCCATCTCTTTTCAACCTCCATTATGGGGGAACTAGGGGTAAACCTCCGAGTACATTAACGACGGGATTGAGTACAATCGCGGGCCAAAGTCCAATGACAATTATTAAGGCTGCCAATAGAATCATTGGTAAACGCATAGTCCATGGACTCTCAGAGACGTTTTCAAGATCAGAGGGAGTCTCGCCAAAGAAGACGCGTTTAACGAACCAAAGTATATATGAGGCAGTCAGTGCTGTTGATGCCACTGCAAATATAACCAATAAGACCGTATAACCCAAGGCGCCTCCAGCAAATATAATCCACTCGGAGGCAAATCCTGCTAAGGGGGGAGTGCCTGCAATGCTGAGTCCAGCAATCAGGGCAATTGTCGTGGTATAAGGCATTTTCTTGGCTAATCCACCAAGGGCATTAATGTCACGGCCTCGGGAATGACCAACTTGGATGATAAGAACACCTGCGACCATGAACAAAAGACCCTTACCTAGGGCATGAGTAAAGATATGGAAGGTGGCACCAACAGCGCCCAAGAGCACAGCTGTTCCCAAACCAAAGAAGATGTAGCCCATTTGGGAGACAGATGAATATGCGAAAAGGCGTTTTGTATCAGTTTGGGCTAATGCCATTATGCCACCATATATCATGGTGAAGAGGCCAAAGGTCATTAGTATGAGAGTGAAAGCCCCGAATGCAGGAAGCATAAATTCCATCAAGATGCGTACTATGGCATACGCTGCAGTTTCTATCATGACACCAGATAGAATTACGCTAATGGGTGTTGGCGCTTCAGCGTGGGCATCAGGAAGCCATGTGTGTAAGGGAAATATTGCCATTTTCACTGCAAATCCAATGGTGAAGAGAATAACGATGATTTTGGCAATGTCAAAAAACGGTTGAATGGGAATACCGCCTGGCCAGATCCATTCAAGGTCCATTCGAGTTCCGATTTGTGAGGCGATATTGAGTGTCGCAACCCCGTTAAGGCTAGAGAGAGTCCACATACCCGCGATACCGATAATGATAAGAACAGCCCCAATATGAGTGAAAATGAAATACTTGAGAGCGATATTGGCTGATTGGGGTTTTGTGCCCCATTCGGCGATGAGGAAGTAGCTTGGAATGAGCATAAGCTCCCAGAGAATGTAGAATTGGAACAGATTTGTTGCTAAGACCACGCCTAGAATTCCAGAATTGTATAAAAGCAGCAAAGCGTAATATCGGCTTTTTCCATGTTCTTTGTTCATGTAAACTAGCGAATATACTGTCGCAGCAGTGGTCAAAATTAGAATTATTCCTGCTACAGTTATGCTCAATCCATCAAGGAGCCAACCAAAAAGGAAAGGTCCCCAGAAGAAGGCCTCCCAATAGACTCCGAATAACATAACTTCCCACCACGCTAGCCCAAAGGTTACAAGACAGGCAAGCATGATTAGTACAGCAAAGATTCCTGCAAATCGACCGTTTTGGCGACCAATTAGGAAGGCAATAAGTGAGCCAATCAACAGGAGCAACAAAGTGAATGTGAGATAATTGAATAGTGCCATTTTGTGTCACCTCATGGTAGGAAAGGAATCGGAATTAACAGAACGCTTCCTATGAACTGAAAAAGGAGAAGAAGTATAATGAAGACAATTGCACCAATTAGTAGTAGAATCATGTTCCAGCTATGGATACCCGTTTGTATTCGACGCCACCAACGGCTCAGTCCAGTTGCACCATCAGCAATTACGTAATTGAAGTGATCAATGCCCTTCACTTCGACATTTTTGAACAAGCCCCGGTAGAACCAGAGCCCCCCATCAACAAAGATCTTGTACATTGCAGCGTTCCAATACCAGCGCTTGAATAGGAATTTGTGGAGTCTCCCAAGGGCACCTTTACCAACAAATTCCGGACTCCAGCTTCGTCGAATGTAGAACATGTATCCAAAGAAACCGCCGATTAACAGAATAATGATGGTAATTAGAAAGGTTGGGGAAAGAAACACTTCCATAAAGAATTCTTGATACATAGTGAAGAGGTCAGCTAGATGAGGAGCATGGGGGATGTTGGAAAATTGTGAATCCCAAAAACCATAAAAGAATTGTTTAAGGACCGGTTCCAGAAACCCAATGACTAATGTAGCCCCAGCCAGGATAACAAGAGGTATCCACATAATTGGTGGAGCTTCATGAACGGGGTTGCCCTCAGCTTCAAGCGTTTTAATATTCTTACTAGGTTCACCAAAGAAGGTGAGTCCAATCATACGAAGGCTATAGAAGAAGGTGAGAATTCCAGTAATAGCGCTAAAGAATAGGAATATCCAGCCCCACATACTCCCACTTGCACCGAGTCCCCAAGCGGAAGCAAATACGGCTTCTTTACTCCAAAACCCTGAGAAGGGGGGTACTCCGCTTAGAGCGAGGACACCGATCGTCATCACTGCAAAAGTAATTGGCATAGCTTTTCGGATGCCGCCCATATCATCCATATATTTACTATGGACAGCATGGAGTACAGCTCCCGCGGAAAGAAATAGAAGAGCTTTGAATACAGCATGTGCAGCAAGGTGGAAAACGCCGGCAGTATATCCGAGAACTCCATCCGCTGTGAACGCAAATATTCCGATAGCCATGAACATGTAACCAAGTTGGCTAATTGTACTAAACGCAAGGACCTTTTTCAGTTCTTTTGAGGTTAAAGCCATTGTTGCAGCCATGAAGGCCGTGAAGGTACCAATGATGGCAATAATTAGGAAGAAGTTTGAGAGCGAGAATTGGGCGATGGAGAGGATCACCTGGAAATAGCCTTCTACCAAAATTGGGGCCATTCGAGCTATCAGGTACACTCCCGCTTTTACCATGGCGGCTGCATGGATTAATGCAGAAACCGTCGTGGGACCAGCCATGGCTTCAGGGAGCCAGAACTGAAGAGGGAATTGAGCACTTTTACCAATTGGGCCCAGGAAAAACAATAGCAAGACTGTCAGCATCAGAGTCCCGTTTAAAATCAGTGACATGTTTGCTAGCCAGGTAAAATCTGACAGAAGCATCTGATAATTGAATGTTGCACCAGTTGGAGTGGCAACAGTGAAAAAAAAGATAAAGATGATTGAAATGAGGAGCCCGACATCGCCAACCCTGGTTACAACAAAGGCTTTCATCCCACTATGTGAATTGAGTTTTCCTTCTGTGAGATCCCCGAGTTGGTCATCGTGGACGATATTTTGTCGATTATACCAGAAGCCTATGAGGGCATATGAACATAACCCCACTATTTCCCAACCAACGAATGTCTGAAGAAGATTGTTTGCCATAACTAGAAGAACCATGCCACCAACAAAGAGTTGCATCAGAAACCAGTACCGGGTGAGAGAGGGATCACCACGCATATAACCAAGGCTGTATACGAGGATAAGAAAGCTAACACCAGTCGCAACACAAGCCATGAAAACGGATAAAGGATCAACAAGCATTCCCCATTGTAGTGTGCCTAGCCCCGGTATGTTAATCCAATCAATGGCAGTTTCATACCATAAATAGGGTGGAGTGTTAATCCATGCTAAACCAGAGAGAATGTAGGGGATCATCCAGAATGCCATGACCATACCGAGAAAACTAAAGAAGACTGCTCCATAGTCTCGGAGTTTTGAATGAATTTTCGCCAAGATTGGTGTAAGGAGAGCCCCAATTATGGGGAACATCCAGCAAAGCCATGCAGAGTAAGGAAGCATTTTTTCTTTCACCCCAAATTAATGCCGCAATTTGTTGAGTTTACGGATATCAAGTGTCCCAAATTTGTTGTAAGCACGAATGATGAATGCTAACCCAATTGCGATTACTCCGCCACCGATACAGATACTCACGATGACGATTGCCTGGGCCATCAAATCAATATAGAAACCTGACCAAGCCGTCGCAAAGGTAATGAAGTTAAGGTGGGCTCCGTCGAGCAGCAATTCTAATGCGATAATAAACTTAATCATATTCCGTTTGGTCGCCATCCCATAGATACCAACTGCATATAAGAAGACAGCAATGATGAGAAATGCAGAAAGTGGAACGCCTAAGATATCAAGATATGACATTTCGCCTTACTCCTTCTCCTTCCTTTCAGTTGATTCTTGAACCGTCTCATGGAAGAATACAGAAGCGGCTAATGCGGCAACAAACAAAAATACACCTTGCAAAACCATGTCAATACCGCGATAGTGCCAAAGCATTTCACCCAGTGCCTGAATCATCTGGTACACAACTTCTGGCCGGACAAAGCGAGCCATGTGAGCTGTGGGATCTATGACAACACTGGGATCCAAAAAGAACCCTGCACCTACACTGATTAAGTATGCAATTACGATCCCAAAGATTAATGTGAGGATAAAACCAATCGCTTTAATTCTCATTAGATGTCCTCCTCTTCGATTTCACCGGTTCCACGACGCGTCGTTAATGAGACAGCTGCAACAAGAAGAATACTAACTGCGCCAGCATAAACAGCGAGTTGGAAGAAAGCAACCCACGGAGCAAAGAGTGCCAAATAAATCAAGCCGAGGGTAATCGCGGATCCAGCAAGGTAAAGGGCGGCATGGAGTAAATCCTTGTCTTCAATAGCAAGAATACCAAAAATTGCTGTCATTATAAGAAGAGCATAGATTGTATAAGCCCTCAATCCAGGAAGGAACATATCAAGCACTAAAAGTAAAAACATTACAATGGTCACTGCAATTAGAGCAAGTAAGCCAACGACAACTGTACGGGATATTGACATCGTTGAGTTCCCCCTAAGGTGAACTGAGTTCTCAGACCTGTCTTTTCTCGCATCTGCTTAAAAATAGGAAAGGAAGTTTGAAATTTTTCTTAGCAAATACAGGATTGAAAATCTTTGTTGCAGGTGATTGAAAAGTTAAATACAAAGTATCCGTCCTTCATGTAACAGCGAGTTATATCAGGGAGGATTGCAAGCCGTTTCATTGCCCCCAACCATCTCAGTATTTGGATACAAAGATTCCGGTAAAACAACTGTCACTACAAAGCTCATCAAACATTTAACTTCGAACCAGTACCGCATTCTTAGTGCAAAACATGTCGCTATTGCAGATTTTTCACTAGATTCTCCAGGCACAGATTCATATAGACATATCAAAGCGGGAGCAACCGCGACTTTTCTTCACAGCGAAGCTGCAACTACTCTCCTCTTGGCAAACCCCATCACTCGTTTGCAAGACCTGCTCTATTATGGAATGCACACAATTGATGCGGATGTAATTATCCTTGAGGGATTTCGGTTTTGGACTCAAAAACATCCACAAATAGCGAAAATCATTTGTGTGCGAACACTTAAGGAAGTTGCCGAATTTCAAGTAAACACCGTTAGCCCTATTCTTGGGATGTGTTCTTTAGATCCGAGAATCCAAACTGTGATCAATATACCTGAAGAATTTCCCTTCCTCCTCAAAGCGATAGATAAATGGCTTCAAACCGCTCCAAGAATTCCAATGGTGAATAAGAATGAACCCAAATGAAAAGAAGACAACCCTCATTATAAATGATCGGAAAATTGGACTCAACGAATATGTAGAAAGTTTACTTCATACAATTGTTTTAGCTGTAGTTTCAACCCTTCGCACTCCAGCACTTAAAGGCACGGAAAAAGTTCACATAAACATCACAGAATAATCTTGCCTTCACACATAGCAGAGGACTATAGATTCTCAACCATGGTTGAGAATCCTAAAGATTTCTCCGTAAATCAACTACAGGGCATAAATTCATCTATCTCGCATTCTTGCAATCATACTCAAATCTGAATATACATACCAAGTCATGGTTTTGGTACTTTAATTTTCAATTTCGCAAAATTGTAGAAGTAAATAAGAAATTTTACCAAAGAAATTGAAAAACAAAAATTGACGCGGGAACAAGCCTTTTATACATCGCCCAACTCTTGAACTCGTGACGAGCCATAACCCCTGGTGAACACATAGTATGCAGGTTGATTATTTCAGTTGGATGACAACCTTCACAAACGTCGGCTGGTTCCTGGCCGCCTTTGGCGTAGTACTACTAATTATACTACTTTTGTACTTTATAGGAAAACGAATTGCTCCCAATAATCCAACGAAAGAAAAGCAAACTACTTATGCCTGTGGCGAAGACCTTCCCGCAACGAAGACCCAATTCCACACACAGCTTCTTAGATTTGCGGTATATTTTACGATCTTTGATATTGTAGCATTTATGCTTGCGACATCTATGGGAGTCCTTGGATGGGTTCCTCTCATCTATCTATTCATTGCCTTCGCCGCGATCATTATCCTACGAAAATGAATGATTGGAGATAAACCGGATGGGTATCGTAGACAAACTGGTAACTTGGGCACGCATCAAATCCCCATGGGTCCTCCACCTCAATTCGGGAGGTTGCAATGGCTGCGATATCGAGATTCTTGATGCGTTAACACCCCGATATGACTTAGAACGCTTTGGTGTTCTGCTGAAAGGTAGTCCACGTCATGCAGATGTTCTCCTCTGTAGCGGTCCAATTACTAAGCAGGCAGCGAAACGATTTTTACGGATTTACAATCAAACCCCTGATCCCAAATTCGTTGTTGGTATCGGAGCATGTACAATGTCAGGTGGGGTCTTTCGAGAGTGCTACAATGTTGTTGGAGGATTAGATGGTGTTATTCCAGTAGATGCGTGGATTCCTGGCTGTCCACCCAAACCAGAAGCCATTATCTATGGTGTTGCGGCCCTATTGGGTAAGCTAGCGGGGAACTAGAAAGCGTCTACCTAATGGAGGAAAAGCGTATTGGCTAACGAACAGAAACCCCGGAAAACGCCAACAAAAACAGAAGGCAAAATGATGGCGGAAATTGAAAAAGCCTTAGGCAACGATTTTGTCGAGGCAGAATTTCTGCGCGAACATAGTATTTTTGTTACCGTAAAAGCTGAGGCACTTCAAAAGGCAGTAAATTGGATGAAACAGGAATGGGGACTGACCCACCTGTCATCAGTTACAGGTATGGATCTTGTTGGCGAACTAGCAGTGATTTATCACTTTGAAGTCAAGGCAGTATCGGTGAGTCTTCAGGTTAAGGTCCCAACTTCCCATCCAGAAATAGATTCGGTAACTCCTTTGATTCCTGGTGCAACCTTGTACGAACGGGAAGTCTTTGACTTACTAGGTGTCAATTTCAGGGGACATCCCAACCTGAAACGGTTGATTCTTCCTGAAGATTTCCCAAAGGACGTTTATCCCCTTCGAAAGGATTGGGAATCTCCTCGCCTTGATAAATCTGAGAAGAAATAAACGAACTGATTATCTCCTTTCATCTGAACAGAAGAGTGAAGTCTAATAGAGGAAATACTACTTTTTGGGTCGAGTAGGTTTGATACCTAACCTTGTTAGTGTTCCCACTATTCCATCATCAAAATGGGGAGTGCGGTGTACACTGTCACCATATTTTTCAATTTCGCGAGCTTCATCCGCAAGAAGTGCAGCCATTCGCATCATTTCATGAGCACTAGCTACCGTTGGAATGTACTTCTCATGTTCCTTTTGTTTAAAGCAGCCTTTGATGGCAATTGGTGCAACTGCCGTTGCGATTTCATAAGCTGCCATTGCTTTAACGCGGGCATATGGATTAGTGAAGTTCCCTGAACTTGTTGCACGTTCAGCATTTATCACCAAAGTGGGTAATTTTGGGGTCTTACCTGCAATAATACTCGCGATGACCTCGTCTAAGGCTAATTGAACTCGACGAAGTGCACCCGTTGCCGCTAATACGCGAATGACATCAGCATTGAAGAGAACCATTTCAGTTGGATCTAAAAATTCCCGCCGTGCGCCAATCATAGAATCAGCGGGTAGGAGAATATACCCATAGCCAGTTTCCTTAAGTGATTCGCGTTGGTCTTTAGGTAAGATATCTGAGAGTATGATTACAGGAATCCCTGCGTTTTTTATCATCTCTCGTGCTTTTGTTGGGCCTTTGAGAGCAGCATTTGGACTTGGAAGAAGCGCAAGGTTGGGTTGTTGTTTAATCAGTAGCTTTGCACTTCGTTCAGCAACTATTTCATTCATTTTCGCTCCAGAGCCAATTAAGACGACATCGAAATTTTCGCGTTCCGCACGTTCGTCAAACATTAATTCGAGTAGGGGCGAAGTTCCAATATTACCTAGTTTCAGCACACCTAGGAGAAATTGAGTTGAGCTCAAGCTAAAATCACCATATATTCGTTTCTCTAATGAGAACCAACCAGTTTTGGAGAGGTTTATTGACAAAAATGTTTACATTTGAGGCTTCCAGCCGCCTAGGAGATATAACAGTTACACTCCAATTTTAGGAGCCGCTATTCGACGGAGACGGTTGAGTGCTTCAGCGGGTATTTCTTCGTACAATAATAACCCGGAAGTGATCATTTCATCAATAACAGCTTGTCCTCGTTCACTTCGAGCTAAGACTGTTGACCATTTTCCCGGCGTCCCAGCACCACCAACCGAAATGTCAGCAAAATCCGAGGCGAAATCCTTACAGTCATGACAACCAGGATCCACCCATTCTTTAGCTTCTTGTAAGGGAACTTTCATCGATTCTTTTGCTCCCTTTGGATATACGAGAAGTTTGCCCTTGATATCGAGCTTTCGAAGATTCTCTAAAGGAACGCCAAGTTCTTCCACGATTTTGTCTTCCATCAATTCTTTGAATTTGAATGTCTCACTACAAAATAACCCAATGGTCATGATAACGGTCCGATCTATTTTTTTCAGGGGAGCTAGTCGCATTCGTTGTATAGCTTGTATATGACAAGGTGTACCTACAACGACAATTTGCTTAAGTTTATGTTCCTTTATTGCCTCCTTTAGAGCTACCAGATTAGGGGATCGTGTATAACGTGACTTTGCAGCACCCAGTAATTCTTTTCGTGTTGTTGCAACCATAGGTTTTGGCTTCCAAGGATTGACGGGATCAACACCAGACACGACAGCCCCTTCAATGACTCCTGCTTCTAAGAGGTGAATGAGAATTGCAGTTACTACTCCTCCATCTTGAGTGCGTTTTCGAACCGATTCATCAGCGTTACGCAAGGCATAAGCTTGACGATAAACACCTAGGGCGGAGTCTCGTCGGACATTTGACCCAAAAACCGCTTCATATATCGGTCCATAATCGTCAATCATTCGTGGACAGGATTTCCAACAAAACTCACAATTATTGCACTCTTTAATGAGGTGAGGCTGGAGAGCCTGCAGTTCAATCACCCCAATTGGACAGGCAGCTTCACATCCACCACAACTGCAGCATTTTCCAGCATCAATAACATTCACTTGTAGGTGTTCAAACCCAAGTTTTTCCTTTTTCAATCAGTTCACCAGTTACTGGTTAGAAACTGTGTAGTCTCAAAGGAGTTTGCCTACTTAAACCTGCCAGCTTGTCTAGAAACCGAGATGGCATGAGCTTTTGAAGCGTAGATGTTAATCTAGTTGAATGATTTCTGATTGAACCTTTATTTCAAAATTAACAGAGCGGGATATCTGGCAATACTTTTCTGTAAGCGTCACAGCACGCTTAACCTTTGAAAGTAATGCATTCTTCGGTACAGTGATTTCTATTAGAATGTTAAGCTTGGTAAAATGCCAGCCTCCATCCGGATGTGGATGAACTATCCCTTTCCCTGATACCTGATAAGCGTGTAATGGTTGACGCATCCGACTCATCATAGTGGCAAAAGTTGTAACAAAGCATCCTGCCAGCGCAGAAATAAATAGATCTTGAGGTGAGTAAGCCGCGGATTTTCCACTCCATTGAGGTGGAGAAGAAAGGGGAAGTGAAGGTTTTTCCTCAAGATTAATAATGCCTTCTCTACCACTAGTCCATGTAATTTTCACATTGAACTCGTGAGTTTTTATGAATTTATTTTCCATTCACAAACCTCGTGCAGCTCAAATTCTAAGTAAGCTTTAGCTGTTCGGGAGATTCAAATCACCTTAAAGATGCAACTGCGAAAGAAGTATTAGGTATCTTGCTGGAGAAAATGTACTAATGTCAAATGAGAAACAGTGAGGTTATGAAGAATGGTTGGTAGTTTTGCGAATATGGATCCATTGGAAGTACAAAGGGGATATCGCGACCCTAGACTTGCTCAGCAAGCCGCTCAAAAGATTAAAGACCTCTCAAATGGTCGAAGCTACAAATTCATGCACCTTTGCGGTACTCACGAGTATACAATTACTCACTCAGGAATTCGAGAGCTTTTACCAGCTAATGTGGAAATGATTGCAGGACCAGGTTGCCCTGTGTGTATTTGTCCACCAGAGGATGTTGCCTTTGCAATAGCTGTCTCGCAACAACCCAATGCACTTTTGACAACTTTTGGCGATATGATGCGAGTGCCTGCCGGTGACCTTGGCTCCTTAAGTAAAGCCCGAAGCATGGGCGCGAAAATACAAGTTATTTACAGCATGATGGATGCGATTATCGCAGCGAAAGAACATCCGGATAAGCAAGTAGTTCATTTTGCCATTGGATTTGAAACTACTACGCCTCCGACTGCAGCAGAAATTTTAGGTGATCCACCTCAGAACTTCAGTGTCCTTGTGAGCCATCGGTTAATTCCGCCAGCCGAAGAATTTCTCCTTGAACAAGGAGAGGTCGGGCTAGATGGCTTTCTTTTACCGGGACATGTTTCAGTTATCACGGGCTTACAAGCCTACAAACCAATTTCTGATAAGTGGAAGGTTCCGCAAGTTGTTGCAGGGTTTGAACCTCTCGATGTATTATTGGGAATTGTGATGCTTCTACAACAGAAACTTGATGGTCGGGGTGAGGTCGAGAATGAATATAGTCGTGCAGTAACTTATGAAGGAAATGTTCGAGCAAGAGAAATGATAGAGCAGGTTTTTAAGCCGGTGGATGCTCGGTGGCGAGGGATTGGGATTATTCCGGAATCAGGATTAGCTCTTCGAGAAGAATATAAGCACTATGGGGCCCAGACTCGGTTCGAGATTGAGCTGGAACCACAAAAATTTGAAATGCCACCTGGTTGTAAATGTGGTGAGGTTTTACGTGGAATTCTGCGACCGGAAGAATGCCCTCTCTTTGGAAAAAAATGTACACCTGAGAATCCGATTGGTCCATGTATGGTGTCTATGGAGGGGACTTGCAGCGTAGTTTATGGAGCACAACCAATTACATAGATTTCATTTATTCTTCTTTGATTTCGGATTAAAAAAACTTGAACTTTTCAACCATTGTTTCGCTAAAGTTTCTACTTCGCTGACTTTGGCTTTGAGGTAGCGATCACGAAGGATCTCTTGCCGGATATTGGGGATACCTTGTTTTTTCCAGAAAGTATCCGCAACAATGGGATTAAATGAGCCGGAATGAGTTTGAGCTTTAGTATTGAGGAGAAATTGAGCAAGTTTTGTTGCGATTAATTTAGAATCTGTATTAAGGAGTCGTCCCTTAATCCAGATTAGGCAATTGGCACGTCCTCGGCATTGACCCTGAGCAAATGGACAATAAACCACACCGGTTCACCAGAGAGCTGACGTCTCAAGGAGTTAAATGGCATAAACCTTTTGGTATTGCTGTTCATTGAGGTTTAGGCAATAGGCCAGTAGATATCCTCTGAAGCGGTAGTGGTTTCAGCCACATCTCTCATAAGTGTTAAGAGCGGAAAGACATCATAATCAATGCCTTCTCTAATTGTTACAACCCGCTCAGTTACATTTGAGAATGCGGTTTCTGGAAGCCAATCAAGAGGGCCAGGAGGGAACCGTTTCGAATTGGATCATTGTTTGATTTATTCCAGCAGCTCTTGTTACAATAAATGGGACCGGGGGTAGCCTGAGAAGGTAGCTTTCTGGTCGAGGAATATTTTCAACACCGCTCCGAATGACTTAGTGGGGGATAGAACCGCGTGCCAACTTCTTTTTCTACGGGAAATGTGATTAGTTGTTGAAGTGTCGCGGATTCGCGAGGAGTCAAGGATCGGGTTTCTAAAGATTCACAGAGTAACACTGTGGCAGTTATTAAATCGTTGAGTTTTGTGAGTTTTTTTTGGAAGTGGGGGAGCGGGACCACGGGTAATATTGAAGGCACCATCTGGATTGAATCCTTCCGGTGTGATGGCTGGGTGATTGGGATTTAGGGTGAGTCAGAGAGCAAAGGGAACGATGGGAGCTTTTTTTGTAGAGGCGGTTAGTTTGAGTTTATTGGAGAAAGAGCGTGTCAGGAAAAGTGTATCAAAAGGATTTTTTGAAGAGAGGGGAACAACAAGCGTATAGCCACCAAAATCAATTGGTTCGGGGGTTTTGCCGCGCATTTCTAAATCGACTGCGGCTTCGGAATGAGACTTGATTCGGCTAAAAGCATTGGGCATGAGTAGCAGATAAGGATTACCAGCTGAATAGGGTTTGAGTTGGTCTAGAAGCGAAGAAAGGAGCAGATTGTGTTGATCTGTTGCAGCTTGGTCTAAGAATTTGGATAATTCCTGCTCTTTTTTTCGTAATTTTTTCTTGGTCTGTTCCTTCTAGAAATCAAAGTGATTTATTATTCTATTAAATTTCCGAGCCCTATTTTTTTAAGAGCAGCGGTGGAAGGTCGTCCCGTTTTAATATCCCAGTCACGATATTTGTAATAGTCATTTAGTTGTTTTCTGAGATTGGGAACCATACCACGAGTCGGTCCATCGAGAGGACGTAGGATAATTGGTGGAAGTGTGTCATCCGTTGGAGTGAATCCCAGTTTTAGATTTATGAGGCGTTTGAGCGTAATTATCCGGTCACCAGTTTGAATTAGGTC
>CAYFXY010000007.1:2612-5993 GCA_964347205.1 uncultured archaeon | reverse complement strand
TGTGACAAGTGAGTAGAACTTGGCAATTTCAGTTGGAGAATAAGTAGCAAAAATGCACATTATGAGGGCGTTTGTTACCATTCGCCAATTCTGTGTTCTGGCAACCAGCACGCCCATACCCTTATCAGTCTGAGGATCATCAGCATCAATCCCCAATTCTGGTAATACTTGACCATTAAGCACCCAGTAAATATCAGCGTCAAGATGTGACCCACCTCGTGGACTGGTTGCATACATTGCGGCATTACCAAAAAGAGCACGTACACCCCAACAAGCCAATTCAAGGCCTTTTACGTGAACCGCATCATCAGAAGATTTGTATCGAATCCCAAGTGCACGCGTTCCTTCTGCTAAAATGTCTCCAAACCCTTTTCGTGTGGCGATATTGGTTATTAGTGTAATCAGTATATCTGGGTCGTTCAATTTTAGGTTAAGTCCAACGTCTTTAGCAGATAATCTTTTTTGTTCCATTAAATAGTAAGCGAATCCTATCGTCGTGCCACAGCTTATCGTATCAAGTCCAAAATCATCGCAAAGATGCGATGCATAAACTAAAGCCTCAAGATTATCATTGAGAATCATTGAACCGAGCGCGGCGATGGTTTCATATTCTGGTCCGCTCGTTCGAGGTAGTTTATATTTACCTTTAGGTATTTCTACGACACGACCACATCTGACAGGACAACGATAACACCCACTCGTTCCAACTAAAATAGTCTCTAGCATAGTCGATCCGCTGATGTTGTCATATGTAGGAAACTCGCCAGCAGTCCAATACTTATTAGGCATTGATCCTGACTCTTGGCTTGCTCCAACAAAAGCTGCAGTCCCTAATTCTTTATACAATCCAATTTGGAAGTCTTCCATTAAAACCTTAGTAGCTGTTTGTACTAATTCAATGAGCTCATCTGGATGTGCAACCGGAACAGGAGTTTCGCCTACTGAAACGATGGCTTTGAGATTCTTGCTTCCCATTACAGCTCCGAGTCCCATTCGCCCAGCAGCCCGACCCCTCTCCGACATTATGCTTGCAAACTTAACTAAATTTTCTCCTGCGGGTCCGATTACAAGAGTTGCAATACGTTGCTCATTTATCTCCTGATGAAGCTGGCTAATTGTTTCATTAACTCGAAGAGTCCATAATTTATGTTTCGTTTGTAATTCCGCATGGCCATCAATGATTGTAAGAACAGTGGGATCTTTTGCTCGACCATGAATTAATACTCCATCAAAACCTGATTGGCGAAGACGTGCACCAAAATCTCCACCAATATTACATTCTCCCCACAGATGCGTTAATGGAGACTTGGAGCAAATTGATAAGCGACCGCACATTGGCACGATAGTCCCGGTTAGGGGTCCAGCTAAAAGGAGGAGTGGATTCTCCGGTCCGAGTGGATCTTGATCTTGCGAGACCATAGAATAGAGAAGTCTTGCAGCTAGACCAGAGCCACCAATATATTTCCGGGCCCAATGTATGGGTGTTGGTTTTATACTAATTTTGGATTTTGAGAGATCAACTTGGAGTAGTTTCTTCGTAAATCCAAACCCTTTGTCTTTTGTCATTTCAGTCCACCACTTGAAAGGGCTGTTTTTTAGAAGTCAATTGACTTTACTTCAAATAGATAGTGCCAAAATTGTTCAATGTCCTCATTCGTCGGTTCTCGGCAGTTAAAGATATTCACAGCAGATTCTTGGGTGAACCGGATTAGATCGTTATAGTTATCTTCGAATTCTTCGCTAGAGATTCCATAGGCTTTCAAACTCCGTGGAACCTTCATTTCATTCATTAATTCTACAATAGCATCTCGCAGTTTTTGCGTCGCGATATTATCATCATCGTCTAAATTTGCTGTGCCAATTGCGCGTGAAAGTTCACCATATAGATTCGCGTGAGTTTTCATTGCAAATTCAATAGAGTAGGGAAGAACTATTCCCACAGTGATTCCATGAGGAATTTTGAAGACAGAACCCATTGCGTGTCCGAACGAATGAGTTATCCCAACGAAAGAATTGCTCCAAGCAAGTCCGCTTATTGATGCAGCATTATGAAGGGATTCACGGGCTTTGGTATTATCGGGGTTTTTATAGACATCAAGCAGATTTTCCATAATCATTCGTGAACTGTGTATTGCTAATCCGTTACTGAAGTCATTTCGCCATTGATTCGTATATCCATCAATGGCTTGTGCTAGTGCGTCCAAGCCTGAAGAGGCAATCACTTGTTGAGGCAAAGACTTTGTAAGAAGCGGATCTAGAATCGAGATGAAGGGAACCAATTCAGGGTGAGTGAGTTCCATCTTATTCCGGTCTTTACTATCCGTAATGACTGCAGCCCAGGTTGCATCAGAACCGGTCCCCGATGTTGTAGGAATCGCAACTAGCTTGGTTTTTGTCACAGTAATAGGTGTTAGGGGGGTAATATCTATAATTGGATGATCGGGGTGTTCATTCAATATTCGAGAAACTTTCGCTACATCAAGAACAGAGCCACCACCCAAACCAACAATCAAATCAGGATCGAATTCTCGAACCTGTTTGACACACGCATGAACTATAGTATCAGGGGGTTCTGGAGTGACTCCATCATAGTAACTGACTTCTTTCCCTCCTGATTTCAATTTTTGCATGACTATATCTAAGAAGCCCAATTTGACAATTGTTTTATCAGTAACTACAAATGCACGATGCCCCTCAATTTCTTCTAGATGATCGAGTGCATCTTCACCAAAAACAATGAGACGCGGAGAACGGAAATACCACATGGACTTACACCAAATCTTTCTTAATGACAAACAAAATGTGAGCTACAAGAGCACATTATACATTCAATGAGGTGTACCAATAAAAAAGTGAATAGGATGAGGAGATAGGGTTATTGTTCCAAATCCGATCACGACTAAAACTCTGTTTTTACCATCTGAGCTGTCCGGACAAGCTCTTTTGCAGCCCGAGTTGCACGCATGACCTTGGCCCGATCACCTTTTAGTTTCATCTTACGCGTCAACAATGCCTTAATTGGATCAAGTCGACCTTCAATGATTTCCTTCCAGTTCGCGTACTCACCTTCATAAATAAAGGCTGTTTCTCTGGCCTCTCGGTTAGGTAACAACGCATACTCGCGGCATTTTCCATGCCACAAATCCATATACATTACGATTTCTTCAACATTTCCTCCTTCTTTAGAAGGCCAGACGATGAACAGAAAGTCACCTTCCCAAGTTTCAGCTGCTTCTTCGTAGGCTTTGTTTTTATTAAGAGTTGTAACGAATTGTTCTATCCATTGAAGTGTTCCAAATTGAACCATTCAAGTTCACCCTGTCTTACTCGCTATTTAATTGTTTAATTAATTATGGTTTTATATTCTGTGCTTTCGTTGAA
>CAYFXY010000007.1:519-2530 GCA_964347205.1 uncultured archaeon | reverse complement strand
GGGGTATAAGCCTGAGATGTTGGTAATAGCGATTGAAGAAATCAATAAATTGAACCCGAATCTGGTTGTGGTTTGTGGGGATCTAACTTGGAATGGAATTCGTGAACAATTCATTGAAGCCCGTGAATTTCTACAAAAATTAGAACCACCACAAATTGTGACTTTAGGAAATCATGATGCCTTTAATGTGGGATTTTTAACTTTTGAGGAGATGTTTGGTCCCACATATGCACAATATAAGGATGAACTAGTTTTTGTTTTAGCAGTGGATAGCTCCGAACCCGATTTGAATACGGGGCATGTAGGTCGGGAAGGTCGTGGATTTATTGATCAAGCGTATTCTAAAGCCACAGAGGGCTTGTTCAGAATCTTTGCTCTTCACCATCATCTTGTACCGGTACCCCGTTCAGGTCGTGAGCAAGATAGCATGGTAGATGCCGGAGACATGCTAGAATTATTGATGCACAAAGGAGTGAGCTTAGTGCTGAGCGGTCATCGACACTACCCATGGGTTTGGCGCCTAGAAAACATGGTGTTGTCTTACTCGGGCACCTGTTGCAGTCCCCGATTGCGAGGAAGCCCATGTCAAAATTATAATATTATTAGAATTGGGAAGAATACCCTCGACATTTCGACGAAATTAATCGGTGGATCTGCACGGCGTCGCGGACGATATCATTGGGGGAAGCGTGGAATAACTTCACGCTGGAATGATAAACCATAAAGGAAGCGTTGATTAGGATTGATTTTTCTACAATCAGCGGTATCGTGTTGTATACTCGGAATATGGAGTAAGCGCTGGCGTTTTACACTTAGGTACTTGGACTTGAAATAATTGAGTCAGTGCCAACTTTTACTAGTTTGAAAACCCAAACAAAAAAGTTGGACCTACACTTAACCGAAATTTTTGCAGACGAGAGACATAAAGCGAATGTCAAAATTCCTCAAGTTTTATTCTATGTAGACGATATTGATGTGGCCTTCAATCACATTAAAGAATCAAAGGTCCATATTATGAGGAAAATTTTCGAGTATGGACCCACAAGGTTCGTTTTTAATTTTGAGGATCCAGATAGAAATCCGCTCGCTTGTGAAAGCACAACTCGCCGTGTTTCAGCTAGAATTTAGGTGTGTTTGATTTCACCTAATATGCCAGGATCAATATTGCGTCCACTAGCTACTACAACGACGTTTTTTTGTGAGATTAGAGGAATCTTATTTTCAAGTAGAGCGGCGATCCCCACTACCCCTGCGGGTTCCAACACTTGGTTTTCATTTTCTAAGGTCCAGTAAATAGCTTGGCGTAATCTTTGTTCATCTACCAGTACAATATCATCAACAAAGCGTAAGGCGATATCTAGGTTCAATTGCTCAGTATTTCCTGCTAACCCATCAGCAATTGTAGGTTCTATTGGCACTTGAAAAAGCTGCCCTGCCCTGAAATTTTCAAAGAATGCTCGAGCAGTAGTTGTCTGGACACGAATTACTTGAATAGCTGGTTTAACAGATTTGAGCCAAAGAGAGATGCCGGAGATTAAGCCGCCACCACCAACAGGGACTAAGACAATGTCAGCATCCGGGCAATCTTCAATTATTTCGCATCCCACTGTCCCTTGTCCAGCAATAACAAGCGGGTCCGCGTAAGCATGTACAAGGGTCAAATTATTCTCACGGGCGAACTTTTCACTATACGCAGCAGCTTCATCATAATTCGCTCCATGTTCAAGAATTTGCGCACCATAGTTTTTGCATTTACCAATCTTAATCCGTGAAGCACCATGCGGAACCACAACGGTGGCGGGGATTCGATGCTGTTGAGCAGCAAAAGCAACCGCAAGGGCATGATTGCCAGTCGAGGCCGTAACCACACCTCGTTGAGCGATTTCAGGTGAGAGCGAGGCAATCTTGTTATAAGCACCACGAATTTTAAATGAACCAGTCTTTTGTTGAAACTCGGATTTTAGATATATTTTGCAGCCAGTAAATTGACTAAAAATTTCAGAATAAATTA
>CAYFXY010000007.1:0-479 GCA_964347205.1 uncultured archaeon | reverse complement strand
CATTGCAGACTTTCCCATTTCACGAAAACTTTTGTATGAGTAATCTGTGTGAGCGGTAAAGATTTTTCAAGTGGGGTCCGCTCAATGATTCCTCTAAGCCTTTCCTGAGCTTTAAGAATCATTGAAGGAGTGACGGGAAAGGGCATGGAACTTGGTGACCCCATGATACTAGCCTCTAATACGTTTGGGTATCAATTACGATTAGATAACGATTTCTCAGTGCGTACTTTCTCTTTTTGCTCGGGTGCGATTGTTTATAAGTCTGCATTTTCGTTAAAGGAACGAAGAGCGTGACCCCTATGTCCCGAGATGAAGTCCAACAGAAACTCCATTGTCGACGATGTGGTCGACCTCGAATTATCACTCGAATAAGTAAACCCAGCTCAAATAAAGCTAAACTCTATATGAGGTGCCCTGTTCATACAAGCCAAGTTGTATACAATATGCCTCTGGAACGGTATGAGGAAACAAGCGATTTA
>CAYFXY010000006.1:40686-53177 GCA_964347205.1 uncultured archaeon | reverse complement strand
TGTATACGCTTCAAGTTTCACTTCGAAGTCGAAAAGACATTGAACTCTCTTACGGTTCCACACCAAATTGTCAAAGGGGTTCAATAACCAAGCCCGGGAGATCGAGCTCGAATGATCTTGTACTCTATCAAATAATTCAAGATTACGGGTTAGCACGTAGTATGGTTTTTTTTCGTTGACTATTTGAATTTTGGTAACAATATCCTCTTGTTGAAGAATGTGGAGTTTTTTGTCAATAGTTTTGGTTCGATTTCCCATGATATCAAGTGCAAGATTAGAAAAGAAGATGTATTCCATGATGTCCTTCGATGTCCCTGCCACTAAACAGTCAAGATTACGTATCAAAAAGTATCGCCACACTTCAGCTTGGTCTGGGTTCTGATCAAAATATTGACTTGGGATGACACGTTCTGGTAAATCATAAAAAATTTGGAAACCTTTTCGTTCTGCGACTGCTAGCCGACCGGTTTCCCAAAGAAAATGTAAGGCCCGTTTCGCAGGTTTTAAGTCCCAGAATCCGGTCCGCTTTTTACCGCTTGGATCAATGAAATCCTTGCTACTTAGGGCACCTTCGTTCCGAATCCGGGCTTCCACCAAATCCATTTCTTTTGCGAGTTTTTTTAATTGGCTTTTCTCCCATTCTCTACAAGGGGTGGAACAACGTTTCATTCGATATCGATAATAGGGATACTCTTCGATGGGAACGAAACAACTGGCATGGGCTACATGCTCAAAGATTCTCTTTTGTCGTTGTGCATTCCAAAGCATGTCTGGTTTATAATTTCTAACCCTGTTGCGGAGCGTCAGGTGATGACTTCTTGAAACTACTGAGATAGTGTCAATTTGTACTGCAGCAATCTGTTTTATTGCTTCTGGGACCGATGACCACGATGGCTTATCATTGAAGCCTTGCCGAATTGTGAATGCTGCTCGAAGAAGTGGGATATCTATGGATTCCACTGCATCACGTCAGTTTTTTGAATTGCATTTTAGCTTACGAATTTTTCACCAAGTGCACTTATCTTATTCTGTGCTTGGGTTAATTTTTGAAATGTTCCTGTTTTCAGGATTTCTTCAATGACTTCTATCATGGGTGGACTGATTTGAAGGCGGGTCCCAAGTTGTCCTAGTTTTTGTAACTTTTCAAGGTTATCTACACCTTTTTCAATTTGAACTGCCAAATCCAGATACTTCTGCCAGGTCCTTCGGGGTTGGCTCAAAGTCATTGACCGATAAAAAACTAAATCTAAGAGTGCATTGAGCACCTGCACATTCGGCTTTGGTTCATTTGGCATCATATGGCGAATCGAGCGGTCAGATATTCCCACTTCCTGACAAATTTTGTATCCTTGAATCATGACATTTGTGGGTAATAACTCAAAGATCGGATGACCATAGATGTGATTGTTGGCATAGATCTGTTGAAGTAAATCGTGGGCGTGGGAAACTCGCTTGCGAACCACATTGAAGAAGTAATCTTTTTGACGCCCGGGTTTTAGGGTCAATCCTGCAAACATGATGAATTCTGCATGAGCTTTTTTTGCTTCTTTAGCAAGCGAAAGCATGTTTTCGATAGTATCACCTAGCACAGGAATGGTTGGATATGCCATTACCCCGCCAAACATGCCCGCGTTTCGTATCTGCTTTAGAGCTTCAAACCGTTCCCATGGTGTTGACGATTTGGGTTCAAAAATAGCCCTCGTTTTTTCATCATGTAGCGTAATGCTAAAACACACATTCACGAATGCTTGTTGATGAATCGCCTTCAGTAAATCCAAATCCCGTAATACAAGATTCGATTTTGTTAAAATAAATACAGGCAACCGAAAATCTGCAAGAGTTTCGAGAACTTGTCGAGAGATTTTGTATTTCTCCTCAGCTTGCTGATATGCATCCGAGACTCCACCTGAAATGCCAATGACGATTTTTCGCTGCCCTTCATACAAAATTTGATTGGCTGCCTTGTCCTCAAGAAACCGAACTAAGGTTCTTGATTGCATTTTTCGCTGGGACCGATATTTGGCACGCTCAAGTTCCTTCCGTAAAATTTGTGGGGCGTTTTCTTTTATTCGGATGTGTGTATAGAAATCATCAATGCGATAGTATTGGCAATTCCCATCGCAATAAACACAACCATGTTCACAACCGCGATACGAGTTCATGGACCGATTGCTGTGAAACCAAGAGTCACCATAGCGAAGTTTGGATAACAGTGATTTTGCCTGAATTTTTTCATACTGCATTCTTAGGTTTCACTCTTACGGATGCATTCAGTTCCACATCGGAAATTAAGGTTACGTTGTTATCGAAGACTAACTGGTCTCATTGAATTTAGGTATGATGAGCGCCATTGATCTGCTGAATAATTTGAAAGATGAATCCTCCGAAGGACCCACTATTCTGAATCCGTTTCTTTAGATAATCCCGAAGGACTCGCTTGTCCATTCCCACATCACATTGACTGAGAACCACAACTTCTGTAAGTAAATCTAAAAGTAGGCGTTTTTCCATGCGTGATAAGGTGGGTCCAAGTTTATCCAGGACATAGAATGCATCGGAAAATTCCAATTCACCTACTGCTGAGAGTTCAGTTAGAGCATTAAGTGTTTGTCCAGCTAAATATTCCTTCCCGATTTCGAGAAGGCGGTCACCAATCTTGTCCGGTTTCAATGTGCTTTTCTTTACTTTACTAATCGACACGGTTTACGTCTCCTTTCCCCCTTCGACAAGAACTCGGTATCCATGGTCACCGAATGTTGTTGCATCAAATGCTGATATTTTGGCTGGTCCTATTGTACTTGACAGGTGCTCCCAGAATTCTAGCTGGAAACTCTCTGCAAGCTCAATAGGAACATCGCTCAAAGCTTGACGAAAAACATCATTGTGGATTATTAGTTCAAATCGCCCCTCGCGTTCTTCGAGTGATGCATAAAATCCAAAGGCGTCAAGAGCTTCCACAACAGTGCCAAGCCGATCTCCAAGAGTCTCCCTGGGTTTTTCTGCAAGGATTTGTTGCCAAAGATCAATGACAATCTGCCTGATAAGAGATTTCGTGGTTTTCAAATCAAAAGATCGGTTGACGATTTCGATTAACAACGCGAAAAGGCGATCAGTTTGTTGAGGAAATAATGCGCGACCTGATTCAGTTAGATAGTAAATGCGCTTTGGTCTACCACGTTTTGCATGTTCATGTCTAGAGGTGATTAGGCCAGCAAGCTCCAAGACATCCAGGTGGTTTCGCACCGCACTGATGTTAATAGCTAACTGCGCAGCAAGTGTCACTGCATTTGCATCAGTTTTAAGCAAGTGCTCCATGATGCGTCTTCGAGATCCTGAAATAATTGGAGAGAGTTTGTGTGCTGGAGTCAAGGTGCTGAACCTTGGGTTTTTCTGCGAACATCTAATATTTAAAACATTATATATTAAATTTAGTGATTATAATATTGCTCTCAAACGGCTTTAGGTGTATAAATTGTAATGAAGAGTCAATTTTACTATAGTTATAATGCGCGCTTATAATTCTAAGGCAGTATAATGCTTATTCGTATCGAAGTGCTTTTACCGGGTCAAGCTTTGCGGCTTTCCGTGCAGGATACAATGCAAAAATGACGCTAATGAGGATAGCGAAACCAATTGCGATGAAGATAGTTTCAAAAGGTAATACGGGAACGAGGGTGAAGCTGTTACTATTGCCAAATCCTCCGAAACCACCACCACTGCCACCAAAGAATCCTTCTCCCATTCCACTACTAAAGAGTAAAGGAAGGGCTAAACCCATACCATATGCAAGGAACCATCCGACAATGATACCAATTATTCCACCAATGATGCCAAGAAGGACAGCCTCTGATAGAAATTGGCTGAGAATGGTTCGATCTTTAGCTCCTAACGCTTTCATGATGCCGATTTCACGAGTCCGCTCCATAACTGACACTAACATTATATTGAGAATCGATATGCCCGCAACAAGTAGTGCAATTGAGGCAATAGCTAACAAGAAGACTTCCATGATGTCAAAGACGCTCAAAACGGTTACTATGATAACAGTAGGAACCAAAACAAGAATCTGATCGTCAAAGGCATCACTAATTTCTTCTGCGGCCGCATCAGCTTGGGACGGATCTTCGACGCGAACCAGAATAACATCAATATTCTCTGTATTGAAGATGGATTGAAAGGTTTCCAAGGGAATGAATACAGACCGGTCAAAGGGTAGCATCATAGATGATCCGATTGCTTCGAGTATGCCACTCACCGTGAAAGAAAAATTCACGTAAACAAAGCCAAGTCCGATACGAACGAAGACTTCTGTTGTGATGTTATCACCAATGCCTGCTATTGGGTCTTCGAGATAGCCAATCACAGCGGAGTTATTTTCTTCGGAAGTTGGGTAGTTGCCTTCTTGAAATTGTAATCGGTGGCCATATACCGCTTCAAGTTCTGTGAAATTTAACCCCACAATTCGGGTATCAAGCGTACCACCAGTTTCATTATAAACACGGGTTCCTGATTGTGAAAAGCCTAAGGTAGCCTCGACTCCAGTTACATTCTGGATGACTACACTATCATTCTTGAGAAGTGTCGTAATTCCTCCTCCACCAAATATTCCTCCACCGGGCATGACTGTCACGATATCCATGTCAAGGTTTTGTGTAAGTTGCGTGGTTATTTGTGATTCAAAGCCACCGCTGAGGGCTGATATCGATACCACTGCCATGATGCCTACAACAATACCGAGTGTTGTCAGAGCAGTTCGCGTTTTACGCCTTCGCATATTCGTCCATGATAATCCAAGCACATTTCGTGTTTTCATGATACCGTCACCTCGCCTCCGCCAACTTGTTCGCCAACAAACATGCCATCGCGCATCTCAATCACCCGGTCTGCCACTGTTGTTAGTCGCTTATCATGGCCTACAACCACGAACGTGAGACCTTGGGTTTGATTCAGGTTGCGAAGCAATTGGATGATTTCAGCTCCTGTTTTGGTATCTAGATTACCTGTGGGTTCGTCCGCAAGAATGATGCGCGGATTGTTTGCTAAGGCTCGAGCGATAGCTACGCGCTGTTGTTCGCCACCACTAAGTTCGGAGGGCACATGGGTTCGTCGACCTCCTAATCCAACTCGGGTTAGGAGTTCTTGGGCTCGCCTTCTTGCATTTGCGTTCGGGACGTCAGAGAATTTTAGTGGGAGCTCAATGTTTGCTTGGGCTGTGAGTTGGGGCATTAGATTGAAGAATTGAAAAACGAAACCGACGCGACGCAGTCGAACATCCGCCAATTGGTTAGGATCCAAGGTAGAGAGATCTAGTCCCTCGATAAACACCTTTCCTGAAGTTGGTTGATCTAAGGCACCTATTAGGTGTAAAAGGGTCGATTTCCCGCTCCCTGATACTCCTAGAATTACAAGAAATTCTCCACGGTGTACTTGGAGATTTATTCCTCGAACGGCGTGAACCTCAACGCTTCCCATTTGGTAGGTCCTGCAAAGATCTGTGGTTTCAATGATGTATTTTGAAGCTCTTGATTGATAATCGAATAAGGCTTGCAGGGCAGCATCATGCTCACTTACTTGGTTTTCGGTCATGAAATCACTTTCTGCAAACTGGTTGGTTACCTCAAGATTATTATGACTCTAAAAGACATGAAATTAACAAACATATATAAGCTTTCGTAATTCTTTATTAGATATGTCCTTTCCTCCCTTCTTCCAACGACCCAAGGGAGTACTTCTTCGCATATCAATCCTTCGAATGCTCAGCGAAGAACCTGTACACGGCTATGAGCTCATGAAACGCATTGAGCAACTCACCAACGGAAGCTGGATTCCTTCTCATTCGCTACTCTACAATACATTAGGGAACCTCGAAGAACAAGGTTACGTTTCAACTCAAAAAGACTACAAAGGGGAAGTCGAACGAACAATCTATTCAATCACAAAAAAGGGAAGAACTTACCTTAATAGGGAAATGAACCAGATGGTTCAAATGATATCCACTATGATAAGTTCATTTCCCGAGCAACCCTTCCCCCAGATATCCAAAATCTTCATTAAGCATTTAGAGCCGAAAGAACGCAAAAAATTCCTTCTACAAATTCACAACCGCCTTAAAGTTGCCATAAAAGAAATTGAAAACGAACTCGCTGTAATAGAAGGCACCTAGCAAAATTGTGCGGTCTTTTCTATTTTTGACCCTGAGATAGTCTTGATTGTATCTCTCTCTTAATTCAGAAAGGTTTCTAGACTTTTTTTGCTGAATAGTCATGAATGATATAACGACAGTAAGTTTCAAAATTTAATTTCAACCGCTTCAAGACTACACGTGGTAAAAAATTCTTTACCAGTATGTTGGCAGGGACGGAATTTCGTGATGTCCCAAGTTTTGGTAAAGAATCCGTCAACGACCTCTGCTGCCACAATTTCACCTACGATAAGATCATGATCTCCGGTCTCAAAGGTCTTCCAGAGCTTACATTCGAGGTGGGCAACACATTCTTCAATAAGGGGAGCTTTGACCATCTTTCCCTTTCGAGCGATTAGCGGTAACTCTACAAACTTGTCTATGTCTTTTCCACTCAAACGACCTGCTCGAATAACTTTTTCTGCCATATCAAAAGTGGGAATGTTGACCACAAATTCTCCGGTTTCTTGGATTATTTTATAGGAGAATCGCTTTTTTCGAATACTAATTGTAACTAACGGGGGATCAACGCTGGTTGGAATAATCCATGCAATCGCTAAAACATTATTTTGACCATCGGGGGTTTTGGTAGTAACTAAGGTTGCGTTATAAGGGTGAAGCAGATATAACGATTCATCTAAAGGAACCGTTACTTTGGGTGGACCTTCTTTCATTCTCAACAACATCCTACGCAAATTAGAGCTCATTATCAGATGAGCAATTGCAAATCTCTATGTCACACATTTTAACATAAAAAGACATTCTACTAACTAGGACAAGTTACATATCTCGGTCCTGATTAAAAGACTTTGATTGACTGTAAGTCGTTCTGATCTTTGGACTCTTCAGTTTAGCAAAGGAATTTTAGCTTGATTCCTCCTTTGGATTTTGAAGTAAAACCTATAAAAAAAGAATTCCTTAGGATTTAATAACTTCATATCCAATCGAATAGTTGTGTGATTTAATTGACTCTAACAATTACATGGCTGGCCCATGCCAGTTTTCAGATCAAATCTGAATCAAAAATAATCTATATTGACCTTGAAAAGGGTGCAAACCCGAAAGAAAAAGGCGATATTATCCTCGTAACTCATTCACACTACGATCATTGTGACCCTGAAAAAATCTTGAGTGTTCGCGATGATAACTCCGTGATTATTGCTCCGGAGGATTGTCATGAAAAGATTGGAGGCACTGTTCAGTGTCTCAAACCAGGAGAAGAAACCACAATAGACGACGTCCAGATCCGTGCTGTTCATGCGTACAACGAAACTCGCTTCCGATCTCCAGGTCAACCCTTTCATCCCAAAGATTTTGGGGTTGGCTATATCATTAGTTTGGATGGAAAGACAATCTATCATGCAGGTGATACTGATTTCATTTCTGAAATGAAAGAGCTTGGTCCAATTGATGTTGCCTTATTGCCTGTTGGTGGAACTTATACTATGGAAGATGCAGATGGTGCTGATGCAGCAATCGCCATTAATCCAAAAATTGCAATTCCGATGCACACTTGGGACAAGGATGTTTCACAGTTCAAAAAGAAAGTTGAAAACAATTCTAAAATCACGGTCGTTGTTCTCGAAAAAAATGGTAGTTACAAGCTCTCCTAATCATCTCACCATTAAACCTAGTTTCTTCTGATCTCTATGAATTAAGGTTTCATGGGCGAAAAACCTCTTGACACTCGCTGTTCAACCCCTCACCGAACCGACATCAGAAATTGAAGAGTATCTTCGTAAAGACCTACCTCTAAATGGTTTACCCCTTTACGATTTGACCCTCGCTTGGAACTCCTGTGAATGGTTCGTCGCACATGATCGCAATCGCCTCCGCGGGTGTCTCGTCATCTACAAGGGTGGACTTGGTATCAACAGTTTCTTAACACGTGGAAATCAAAAAGCCGTTCAACAACTCATCAGCAACATGCCATATTCAAACATTTTGGCACTAGTCCCCAATGCTCATCGGTTATTGGTTCGTGAATATTATCAGTGCTTAACGGAAGCGGATTTTTTGTTAATGTGCTTAGAAGAAGCCCAATGTAAAATGCCGGAACTTCATTCCACTGAACGTCTTACTTTGGAAAATGCCCAAGAGGTGACCCAGTTCTATCAGAAAACAGCTGCTGGAGCTTGGAATCCCAATCAGATTAATTTAGGATCCTTTCATGGAATACGGGTTGGGACTGAACTTGTATCCCTTTGTGGGATCATTGGTGTTTATCAGGTTAGCCCCGGTGTTTCTGTGATTGGTAACCTTGTGACACTACCAAAATATCAGGGTTTAGGCTATGGAACTAGCGTGTTATGTGCAGTGATAAAGGACCTCTTCAAATCTTACAAGTATGTGACTCTCATGGTTGACTCGGGAAATGATAGGGCGATTCGAATTTACGAACGGCTTGGATTTAGGTTACATGCAAGATTAGCGATAGGTGTCTGTCAACGACTTTCAGCACTCTAAGAAGAAATATTTTTAATCTAGAACCTTTAACCAACTTCTGAGGCGTATTCGGTGAGGATGCAAAAACTACCCAATAGCCCACTTCGCCAGTGGATTTTGAGCTTGGCGAATTCTTTTCCAAAAAGTTAGTTGGATGGAAATTATGATGTTTCAGAAGGGAATGCTCGCAGGATTCGAGTGCGACAGGACTAGTTCTAATTAGGTTAAATATTCCCTTATTCTTATAGAAATATTTTTATACTAAAGGGGGTTAGTCCGACCCAAATCAAAGGGAGGCCTAGCCTTGCCCCAAAATCAAAAACCAATCGCTGAGATCAATGAAGTAGTCAGGGTGTATACTAAAGCCCTTTACAGGCCACGTAAAGGAAGTCTACAACGATTTGCAGGGTTCCTGAAACGTGAAAAACAAACTATTCGGGCACTTGATAGTGTCAGCTTTAAAATTTACCCTGGTGAATGCGTCGCCCTTCTCGGTCCTAATGGGGCAGGCAAATCCACCACGGTGAAGTTGCTCAGTGGTATCCTTCATCCAACTTCTGGTCAAGTGCGGCTCTTTGACATGGATCCGTATCATAACCGGATTGAATGCGCTATGCGATACGGTGTTGTCTTTGGCCAACGAACGCTCCTTTGGACCCATGTGCCAGTCAAAGAGAGTCTAAAACTTTACCAGAAAATGTACAATATACCCAAGTCGGTCTTTGACCAACGGCTCAAAAATTTCACGGAGATACTCGATATTGAGCAACACTTACACAACGCTCCTCGACGCCTTTCATTAGGCGAGCGGATGCGGTGCGAAATCGTCGCTGCGTTGTTACATCAACCAGAGGTGATTTTCCTCGACGAACCCACAGTTGGTCTAGATGTTGTAGCTAAGAAGCGGATCCGAGATTTCATTCGGCGGGTTAACCGCGAAGAGAATGTCACGGTTCTGCTATGTAGCCACAGTATGCGGGACGTCGAGGAACTATCGGACCGCATCATCCTTATCTCTCGAGGTAGCATTAGGTTCGATGGTCCAAAACGAAATCTAAAGCGTCAATGGAGTAATGAACGAAAAATCCGTCTTCTCTACACTAAAGTTCTGACGAAGAATTGGCAACACCAACTCCAAAACCTAGCTGGTGTCATCAATGTAGAAACTCAAAATGGTCAAGTTGATTTGCGAATTGATCAAGACCAACTCGCAGTTTGCGATCTTCTTCGAAGTGCCATGGATTTGCTCGCGGTTGATGACATTGAAGTCACCGAACCTAATCTCGAGGATATAATACGTGCGATCTTTGGCGACGAAAATGCTACATTCAACCAAATCGTGGGGGCAACATAAATGAAGACAAAGAACTTCTATCGTCACCTTCGCCTTCTCCCAAATTACTTACGGCTTTCACTGCTCCGAATTTCAGAAAACAAACTCCAAATCTTTGGAGCTTTCTTTACTACAAGCATAAATCTTGTCATGTATGCCCTCTTTTGGGGAGTCATCACCTACCAGATCCCCGTTCTCACGGGCATCGGCTGGGTCGTTTGGGGACGAGCTGAACTCACTTTCCTCATAGGTATCACTGAAGTCGCCTGGGGTTTTGGAGCCTTTTTCTGGATGGGAATTTGGGAAATCCACTGGTACATCACAGAAATTGGTCTTGAGCAATTCCAGATTCGACCCATTGGGTCAATCTTTCAAATTCTCTCAACAAGCTTTTGGGCTGGGGGCCTTGTTCAAATTGCTGTAGGCGGATTCATGTTACTATTGTCAGCTACTACCTTTGGGTTAGTTATTACACCGTATGGTGTCGCCTTGGGTATAATCGCCCTCATTCTCGGACAAGCAGCCCTATACCTTCTGTGGGCATGTCTTTCGTGCTTAGCTTTCTGGATTGGGCGAAATGAAGGGCTGCTGGAAATCTCCGATGCACTGGAATTTAATTTTGCGCGCATGCCCATTGACATCATGCCTTTAGGGGTGCAGCAATTCTTAACCTTCATCTTTCCAGTTATTTTCATCTCAACTGTCCCGACAATAATTATGTTAAGTCAGTTACCGTTTGAGCCCACGCTGCTTTACATTGGTATTGCTGGATTACTCGTACTCTTGTGGTTAGGAGTACTCCGTTATGCTTGGAGCAAGGGACTCAAACGCTACCAGCCTGTTGGAGGTTAACGCAATGACTGAGCGCTCACGTATTAGCAGTTATTTTGCGGTATCAAGAATTTCCTTTCGAAATGCTCGCCAGTATACAGTAGATTTCCTAACAAGCTTTGCATACTTTCCTGCTCAAATTATCGCCTTGTCACTCGTTTATTCAATGGTTTACACTCAGACTTGGATTCTATCTGGAACAGTTACTTTAGGAGGATTTACCTTACCTCAATTAATTAGCTACCTGTTTATCGCAATTATCATGGCTCGTGCCCTTCCCCGATGGCGGCTGAGTGTTGAAATCGAACGCGACATTGATCGGGGACCTCTCGTCTCATATCTGGCAAAACCCATTGATTACACCGGATTCAAATTCTTTGGTGAACTTCCTCGAGTCATTCTTTACATTTTCTTCGGAATTCTTACCTATCTTTGTACATACCTTTTCATTCCACTTCCTTTACCAACCTCTCTCAATGTGCTGCTTTTCATTCCCTTCTTTATTGTTGCCTATATTGTTGCATTCCTCCTGGTGTTCACGTTTTCACTCGGTACATTTTGGATAAGTCGACAGTGGTGGCTCCGCAATCTTCTCAGCCTCCTGATGATGCTTGCAGGAGGGGGTCTTATTCCCCTTAGTTTCTTCCCGGTTCAATTGCAGGTATTGCTCAGCTTACTTCCATTCCAATATTGTTACTATATACCGGCAATTATACTTCAGGGGTATTATTCTCTTGAACACCTGTTGCCGATCGGGGTTCTAAGTGTAATCTGGTTAGTCATTCGTTGGGCATTAACTCGATTAGTCTGGAATCTAGGCCGACGGAAATATGAAGGTCCGGGAGGCTAGCTGCCCTAGTAGAGCTTAGAGACAGATCCAAAACCAGTCCATATATTCTGGGGCGTTAAGGATACGCCAATCCGCTGGTATGTGAATGTGATTTCCGCCATTTGTACGTCCGTATAACGATCCTTCTTCGTAGACAAATCCACATCCCCCAAAGGCAACATCCTCATTAATAGCTTCTACCCAGTAGCTTTGCACGATACCTGCGTAATCACCGATACTCCAATAGTATTGCAAATCATAGGTGATGAGTCCTAAATCTCCAAGAGACATGATAACATCAATCGCCGTGATGATACCGTTTTGGAATGTATCATTACGAAGGTTATGAGGGGTAACGAGCACATCGGTGAAAACCAAGTCGAATGAATGACTATGTATACGCACTTCAGGGATTATGAAATTAGGACCCATGACTTCTCGACGAGTAGTCTCTTCACGGAAAAGATTATAGATAAGGTTCAGTTGTCCAACACCTTCTTGAACAAACCACACTGTTGACTGTTCCTTCCAAGGATAGTGGTCCATTCGGAAAAGATTAGATTCCAGCCATCCGCCATCGTAATAGACAAAATACCACCAATTGGAAAGCCCATTAATCGAGTCGACTACAAACGTGTTCATATCCGGAGCAAAATGATATTCGAAATTGATCTGTCCCGAGTTACTAAGATCTACAAGAATGTCAAAGATGGAAAAGGATCCTGGTTGAAAAAGGTCAGGTCGGATCGATACAATACGTGTAGGATCAAATGTGTAAATGTCATCTTCAATCCGAACTCGAACAGCTCTAGGTGGGTCTCCGTTTTCACCTGGTGGTGTGCTGATTCGGACTCCTAGCTGGTCGACATTTA
>CAYFXY010000006.1:39773-40676 GCA_964347205.1 uncultured archaeon | reverse complement strand
CTGTAAGTACTGAAGCGAAGAGAAGCATAACAAGAACGCCTGTTGCCCAAGAGCCACGAATTTGTCTTCGTGCTAATGCGAATCTAGCTCCGATCACTGCATGGACGCTAATTAGAAGGATTAGATAAATATCAATTCGGATATGATAAAGAAAAGGGAATACATCATTGATGGCAATTCCATACCATTGTAGACCCGAAAAAATTACAAATATAGCTATTGCTACAATCATCCAACCAGTAATACGTTGAACGAATTTCAACCAGTTAATTTTTGATGTTTTACCCGTTCGTATTTTTTGAATGAAATTTTTCCAAAAGAAGGGTCTGATTACTGAAAGAGCCAAATGAATTATGAAGAAGATGACGAAGCCCACTTCAACCCATAAATGGTAGGGATAAATACTGAGAGGTCCGCCACGAGCTTTCGTGAGAGAATACCCCGTTACAATAGTTGCAATTGCAAAAGCGAGAAGACCCCATGAGATGATCCGATTTATTCGCATCAAAGTTGGAGAATTACGGGTTGGCATCATCATTTCTACTCGGGGAGATTTTATTAATACTCGGCTTTTACACAGATTCTATTTCAGGTTGGTTTAAAGACATATCCAGAACCATAATCCGTATTCGGGCGAATTGATGATTCGCAGGTCTGATGGTAAGTGGATGTGATTACCATTGTATTGGAATCCTCGGGAACCAGTTTCGTAGACGTATCCACAGCCACCATGGGCTAGATCTTCTTCGATGCCTTCCACCCAGTAGCTTTTCCCAATTTCAGCTGATACGATACTCTCATACCATTGCAAAACATAGGAAATCAAGTCTTGATCTCCAAGTGACATGATAATGTCAATGGCGGTAAGAATATCATTTTGTAATGCATCACTCCTTAGGTTAT
>CAYFXY010000006.1:37378-39763 GCA_964347205.1 uncultured archaeon | reverse complement strand
AGGGGTAACAATGACGTTATAGAAGACTTTCTGGAAGGTTGCCGACCGAATTGTAACTTCTGGTATAATGACTTGACCATTTGTAGCGTTAAGTCGTGTGATTTCCTCAACAAATTCACGTTTTAAGGCACTAAGGCGATTTGTATCAATTTGGACAAATTTCAGCCATGCACCATCCTTCCATGGATAATGATCCATCCGAAAGGCATTGAGTTCGGGCCATCCGCCATCATACCAGATTCGATACCACCAGTTTTCCTTGCCTTGAAGTGAATCAATGAAGTGTGTATTTGCAGATTGATTAAAGTGGTAGGTAAGGTTAACCAGTCCTCTCTCTCTTAGGTGAACTAGAACATCAAAGGCAGAGAAATGCCCAGGTTTAAACAGGTCGGGTCGTGTAGTTTCAACTTCCTTTGGGTCAAAGGAAAACTGAACATCATCGACCCAAACGAGATTGCTTTCTAGAGTTGGTGTTGTACCTGTCAAATACAACATGGGATTATGTCCTCCCCATAAGTCCCACCATCCAATTAATACAGTTGGGAGTAGAATGCCTATTAGGAGAACAGAATTTACCCTAGAACCCTTAATTTGTCGGCGGGCAAGCGCGAATTTTGCCCCTGTGCCTACATGGAGACTAAGTAGGATTATGAGGTAGATATCGAGATTTAGGTGCTGGGAGAATGGTAGCGTTGCTCCTAGTCCAAGAGCATACCAGTCGAGTCCTGAGAGAATCACAAGAAAGGCTAAACCAATAATCACATAACCAGAGATCCGTTGAATCATTTTTAACCAATTCAAAGAGGTGGCTGTTCCTGCTCGAATCTTCTGAATGATATTTTTCCAATAGAATTTAGTCAAGATCGAAAGAATTAGGTGTTCAATGAACAAGGCGACAAAGATGACTTCAAGCATCAAATGGTAAGGTGAAATCAGAGTAAAAGCAACTAATCCTCGGGCTGTAAGGTAACCTGTAAGGATTGTACTAATGGCAACAACTAGCAAAGCTCAGGAAATGAAACGATTAAGCCTTACTATGTTTCGGGTGGTTCCTGTCGCCATATTTAAAATTCAAATACCACATTTATATATATTTCCTTTTCTTTAAATAATTATATTATTATATAGGGGTATGTTGTTGCTAACTGGTATCTAATAACGAAGATATTTCTTAAATATTCATCCTAACCTTCTGGTATGATTTGTTATGCCTTTTCACATCGTAGAGGGGAAACGTATCTTTTACCAGGTTGAAGGGCAGGGGTCTCCGCTAGTCCTGATCCATGGGTCTCTTGGTAATCGCCGTTTATGGAACCAGCAACTACCACTCGCAGAGGAATTTCAACTTATACTCATTGATTTACCAGGTCATGGAGAATCTGAGCCTTTGGAAAGATTGACCACGATTGAAAATTTCACTTTCATCATTGCTCAAATACTCCAAGAACAAACACTGGATAAACCAACAATTATGGGGCACTCTCTTGGAGGAGCTATCTCGCTTCAACTAGCGCTTGATTATCCCAACTTATTGGGTGGACTCATTCTTGTTGGAACAGGAGCAAAACTCGGTGTCCTTCCCACAATCTTGGAAGGGTTGCGTACTAACTATCAAGAAGGAATTGAGTTGGCATTTGGGCAATTAGCCTTTGCATCATCTGCTGATCCAGAGCTTGTAAGTCAAATCAAAGATGAGTGTTTACTGTGTCCACAACCGGTAGGTTATGCAGATTTTTTCGCATGTAATAATTTTGATGTACGGGCTCGTCTACACCAAATCTCATTTCCAACTTTGGTCATCGTTGGTGAAGAGGATCGTCTTACACCTTTGAAATGGTCAAAATACCTAGCAACTAATATCCCCTTAGCGGAGCTGGTTCAAATCCAATCGGCGGGGCATATGGTAATGCTTGAACAGCCTGAAAAATTCAATAAGTGTGTGAGAGACTTTCTGTGCAAAATCAATCCGACTATTTAACTTGCCGAAATGGGAACCCATTTAGCCCTCCCCTCCATAACCCTGTCTGCTTCTCTTTAGGGCGGAGACGCTTGAGAAGTTTGTAAGGATGGTCGCATTGGCGGGATCACATGCCACCCAGCTATTGGCGATTCTACAAGTCTCCGCCCCCATTATTACTTATCAAAGCAAATTATTTCTTGCCTATCACAACCTCTTTTTTTAACATATTCTTCTTCAAACAGCGGATTATTGTGATTAGCTCTCATGTTTGCAGAAGAACTCTGATTTAGTTTCTTTACCAAAAAAGATAATCAGGAGAAACAAGTTCATTGAATCTAAGGAGACGAAGCCTTGCCTGAACTTCCTGATATTGTTCTATTAGTCGAAAGCATGAACCAAGCCTTGCTGGGCAAATCTATTATTCA
>CAYFXY010000006.1:34833-37368 GCA_964347205.1 uncultured archaeon | reverse complement strand
TATTCAAACAATTGTCAATCAACCTAAGGTGCTTAATCGAACAATTCACTCTTTCCGGAAGAATCTAAGAAAAAGAATCTTCCAAAGATTTTCACAACGAGGAAAATGGGTAATAAGTGAACTGGATGCTGATTGGATTCTTGTATTCAATTTAGGCATGGGTGGCGAAATACGAATTCATTGGCCTGTTGAAATGCCAAACCCAAACCGGGAACGCGTAATCCTTGTATTTGAAGATGGAAGTTCTCTTTGGATTCACTTTTGGTGGTTTGGTCATGTTCATCTACTCAGAGCTCGAGAACTTTCAAAACATCGCCAGATTAGTACATTGGGTATTGAACCGTTAAGTAGCGAATTCACAAAAGAAAAATTGGCTCAGTTCTTGGAAGGAAAACGGGGCCGAATCAAAAAATATTTGCTCGACCAAAGATTTATCGCTGGAATTGGAAATGTTTACATTCAAGATATTCTTTGGAATGCCGGTCTTCATCCTAAACGGAAAGCTAATTCTCTTACTTTAATGGATATTAAAAGACTACATTATGCGATTCAATTGGTTCTAACTCAAGGAATTCGCTATGGTCCTGGTCCTGGTGAACAAGATGTCTGGGGTAACCGAGGAAAATGGAAAAAACAAATAGGTTGGCCTCAAGTCGCTTATCTTACCAATGAACCCTGTCCAAATTGCAGGACACCGATTGAAGAACTTAAGGTGGGAAATACGACAAGTTATATTTGTCCTCAGTGTCAAATCTAATGCTAGCATGATTTCATGAAAAGGGTAACTTAAATCAAGATGGAATACCGGAACATAGGTTAATCAGGGAATCAGGATCCACATAGGAAAGGTGATGATCTGTTGAAGAAACGAATTCAACCCCATATCCGACTTGGCGAAGGTGATGTTGGAAAAATCGTGTTTATCGCTGGAAACCCTGATCGGATTCCTAAAATTGCGAATAAGATGAGAGATCCTAAGCAAATTGGGAATTATCGTGGTTTGGTATCCTATCAGGCTTTCACACCGAGAGGTGTTGAAGTAACGGTTACTACTTCAGGAATGGGTACGCCATCGACTCATATTGTTATTGAAGAACTTGCCAATTTGGGTGCTGAAGTATTTATCCGTATTGGGACATGCGGTGGCGTGAATCCTGATGTGAAAACTGGTGATGTCGTTATTGCGACCGGTGCTGTCCGTGATGAGCTTACGAGCACAAATTATGCTCCAATAGCATATCCCGCAGTTGCCACACCAGAAATATATTCAGCATTAGTATCGGGGATATCGGATCTTCTTCCCCCAAAACGAATTCATGCAGGAATTATTTGGTCAACAGATATCTATTATGATCATCGAGAAGGGGATATACTTGGACAATGGACACGGAATCGTGTGCAA
Source organism: uncultured archaeon (assembly GCA_964347205.1). Lineage (GTDB taxonomy): Archaea > Asgardarchaeota > Hermodarchaeia > Hermodarchaeales > Hermodarchaeaceae > Hermodarchaeum. The sequence continues at coordinate 35,966 of CAYFXY010000006.1, read as the reverse complement.
TGTGTTGAGATGGAGTCCTCGCTGTTATTTGTTTTCGCTCAAACTCGTGGACTTCAAGCAGGGTCAATTCTTGCCTGTGATGGCAATCTACATTCAGATCAGAAAGGCGAACAAGCAGAGGAAGGTGAAGAGACTGGTGAGCAGAATCCCTTGCTTATTGAAGCAGTTTCGAAAGAAATTGAAGCTGCAATCAAAGCGGTTGATCAATTATTCACTGGAAAATGACTCTTATTGTTCATTAACAAGAATTGGCTTTGAATCTGGAAAGTTCTCATGATTATTGATTTTTCGGGGTCTGTATCCTCAACAGATAGTGATAAGAAGAGGATAAATTAAGTATACATTGTTAAGGGATGTAAATTAATATCCTGTCTCCCTTCCATCCTTTCAAGCTGTCTTATTTACCAATTGGCAATGATTAGAGCTTCTTAAAACGGTGAGTGATTCAATGCCAAGGTGCATCCTTCGAGGACATGATTTCGTGCCTCTATATGCTCGACTAAAGGATGAACCAGAGGGTCCGATTGAGGGTGTGATGGATGTTTGTCGACGTTGTGGGCAGCAGCGACCCCTACGGGGATTACTCCGAAAGGGTGCCAAACTCTTCAATGATAAGGGACAGTGGCTAACGACTGTTGAAAAAGCAGTTGTTGTCTAAACTTCATTTTGAATGGTAATACGAGAAAATGAAGAAATCTTTTTAAAAAAAAGATGAGGATAGAATACGATAGCAATTCGTAAAGATTTATGTAATCTTTTAAATTAAATCTCAAATACAAATCATTCTCGGTGATTTATGAAATGGGAATTCATTGCCATGATATGAAAAAGGGGCAAATCTACATGTGCGAAGATTGTGGCATTCACCTCCAAATTATTGAGGAATGCACAGAATGTGGAACATCCGAAGGTGATTGTGGTTGTGCAGCACCCTGTGTCTTTGAATGCTGTGGAAAGCCTCTTACGCTCAAAAAATAAGCTACCAATTTATATCAATTTTACTTGAGGGAATTCAGGGTTTAATATAGACCCATCCCTCGGTTTGCTTTTTTATTAGTTCAGTTACCCCTGAAGGTACAAAACTCACAGAATCTAATAGATCCATCTCCACCATGTGAAGAATTGCCAATGAA
>CAYFXY010000006.1:29117-34823 GCA_964347205.1 uncultured archaeon | reverse complement strand
AACTCTGACAAATTACGAAATTTACACCTTGATGAGCTAAATTCTTTATCTGCTCTGGCTCGGGACTTGTCTGATTGTGAAAGAGTTTCACACCTGCCCCATTGACGACAACTTCCACATTTACATTCTTAGCGCCCAAGTTCGAGAAGGTATTACGAATATTACTCAAAACAAGTTTTAAACGAAACTTACTTCCTTCATCTAGATGAAAAAGCACTTGATATCGGGTCAATCATATCCAACCATAAACTATTGATATTCCTTCTTCGCATGTCTATAACTGCATTTTGTATTTTCCGACAGATAATTAATTAACAGTAGAGCTAAGGGCATTCAACTCACACTCTCTTTTGAAGGTATCAAAATGGCAGTAGGTCGTTTCCAAGTAATGGCCGTTCTTCAAGCAGCACGAGCTCATGTTCTTGGTTTGGATCTAGCCACAGCAAAAAGCTGGGGGTTAAATCGGGCTATCTTTTATGCAGCCGCTAAACGGGGATTCAAAGGAGTAAAACATAAAAAACGAGCTCGAAGCGAAATATTAGAAAAACCATTAGCTGATACACCAGAAGTCTTTCATCTCGGAAGTGAAATTGCCTTCAAGGCACCAACTAAAGAAGGTCGAATGCTATTTACCATTGGAGGCAAAGTCCAAACCGAAGAGGCGTTTAGACAGCAGATTGAAAGGCGATTTGAGAAAACCTTCCAGCAAGCTTGGGCTGAAGCTCTCTCCTATATCAAAACATTCGACAAAGTTATCCTTCTATCACAGACCAAGTTTTTCAATAATGTCTATAAACCTCGACGAGATGAGCTAGCAGGTAAATGGACAGCACTCTCAAAGTAGAAAAAGTGATCCAAAATGAGCGAGAACATTTTTGATGTAATAGTCATTGGTGGCGGACCCGCTGGTTTAACAGCGGCAATTTACACCGCTCGAATGGGTATGAAAACACTACTTTTAGAGGGACAAATGTATGGCGGACGCGCTGCTACAGCTCCGCATGTTTGGAATTACCCTGGTTTTCCGGATGGAATTACTGGAATCGAGCTCATCGATCTAATGGTGAAACAAGCAGAGAAATTTGGTGCAAATCTGAGGTATGCGACGGAAGTCCTTGATCTCAATTTTGAAGCAAAACTCAAGAAAGTAGTCACTCGAGAAGCAACATATCACGCTGTTGCAGTGATTATAGCCACTGGAACACAACGAAAGAAATTACGACTTCAAGGTGAGACCGAATTTGTGGGTCGAGGTGTTTCTTATTGCCCTATCTGCGATGGTCCGCTGTTTCGTGGATTGAAAGTTGCCGTAATTGGATCCGGTACTGAGGCTTTTGATGATGCGTTTTACCTATCAACAGTAGCTGATCGCGTCATACTGATAACTCATTCTCCAGAAATTGAAGCTGAACAACCTTATCTTGACGAGGCAAAGGACAAAAAGAATCTTGAAATCATCCGTGGCAAATTACTTTCCATTTCCGGAGAGGATGTCGTCACCTCTATTTCATATCGATTATTTGAAGATAAAATGGAGCATACGATGGCATTGGATGGTGTTTTCATTTCTGTTGGTGGAGTGCCCTTGACGGAATTGGTGAAAAAAAGCGGGGTTGACGTTGACAATCGTGGTTGCATTAGTGTAACTCGACAACAAACTACCAATATCGAAGGTGTTTATGCCGCTGGTGATTGTACATGTGGTGGGATGCAAATAGTAACAGCCGCGGGGGAAGGTGCCATGGCAGGCATGCAGGCTTATCGGTTTGTCAAAAAATCAAGAAGCTAGCGACCCTTGGTAGTAGACCAATGACTTCGATTAAGATAAATTGAGACTTTATTTTCAAGTAATTAGTTGGTGGGAATGGATAACTTCGTCCAATCAACGAAATCTTCGCGTTTTCGGTCAATCCGCGTGCTGAGCCAGGAAATCAAGTCATGAACCGTTTTGATTGCTGCGGGGTGCATCATCATAAAAACATCAACACCAGCTAAGAGAAACATTAGTGCAGTGGTACTTTCCCAAATCGGTCCACGAAGTTCACGTGGTCCAAGATCAGGACGCTTCATCCATGCTTCCCGGGCTGCCCAAGCGTTGGTTGTCCCGCTGCTTAGAGGGAATTGAAGCTCTTCATCCCCCATTAATCCTGCTAAGCGCATACGTTGCATAATTGTGAAACTGTATTCTGCACCATATCCAAGAGCCGCTGTCGTAGGATCGATAATGATTTGGTCTGGAGTGACAAAATCAAGTAGACGGCGATTAAGTTCTTTTTGTTGATTGATATCGATGCTTGTCCAGGAGAGAACTATTTGGTTATGAGCTTTTGCAGCTTTGGCCACTGGTTCCCACATATCCATTGTAGCTGACGCAAGTAGCACCCGTTCTCCCTCAGCAACTTCAGCCGCTAATGCTAATAATTCAGCATCCTTTGTTGGATCACCTGAGCCTCCAACAATAATCGGTACTTTCACTGCTTGAAGGATATTTTCAAAACCTTTCATTGCCTCCTTTGCACTTGTATCTTCTAGAAGTGGGTCTGTACTAATCATGTGGTAGGTAATTAAATCTGCACCAAATTTGTCAATTACTAATCGCGCCCATTCAACGGGATCGTCCATCACATCATCATAGTGTATGCGTACAGCTTTAGCAAGTTTAATACGCATATCAAAGACGTCAGCTGCAACTACTGGTGGATGTTTGGGAGGGGCTTGGAAAAGGTTCCATGCTGGAGCTTTATGACCGCCTACCGTGATAGTTTTACTTCGTGTGCCTCCCTGACCTTTTGTAGCACCCAATGTAATTTCTCTGATTTGTCCGGAGTATTCAGTTAGTGGTGCTTTGAATCGTGCTTTTAGAAGTTGTATTGGGCGTTCTGGAGTAGAAATGCTAGGAGTTGGGATTCCAGCTGGAGTAATTGGAGTTTGGGTTTGTATTCCTAAAGCATCCAGCATTTGCTGAGCAAACTGCCGAACTGCAAAGGCATTCTGCGCGAGAAATTGCCGGGCTTGATTGGACATCCTAGCGCCACCTCCTGGGGGAACAGTAACCTCAAGCTCATCAACTTCAATAGTCATTTCTTCCAATTCAAGCTCTTCGAACTTACCAAAAAGTGCCTCGAGAGGGCCAAGAATATCCATTTCAGGATTATCTCCAGAAATAATGAGATCAGTTTTTTCTTTCTTCTTTTTTGGCGACATATATATCGCCTCGCTCACTTCTTTTTCTTTTCGTCAAGGCGTTTGATGATAACCTTTTCAGCATAGATTTTGGCGTTTTTGAAAATAATTTGAAAGCCAGGTCCACCGCTAGCTGCCGGAACCGTTGTCATCATCTGACCAGGCATCATAAAGGGCTGAGCAGGTTGATCTATAGGTGCTTTATCCTCAATTCGCTCTTCTTCTTCTAATCGTGCAGCCGCACCAGTCTCCACCCATCGCTCAATTATTGGATGATTATGATCCTTGAGAAATGTTTTCAGTTCATCAATATTAGAGACATCGTTTTCAGTAGGAATTATATCCCGCAAATTTTCGGGCATGAAATCATACACGCGATCCTTGATTGCTTTGGGTAACCAAACAATTCGTTCCCATCCTCCATCCACAGTTAAAAACTTAGGAGAACGCAGATATTCGATAGAAAGTCCATGGAATCCTGGGATTTGTCGTCCACCCGCGGTGGAATCTGCCATGGTTGAGAAGGGAAGACCGTTTACAGCTGTTCCTTTGTAGTCGCGATGAACAACACCAAGTCCATCCACTTCAGGGATTATAAACGCTATGGCTTCAAAGCATCCACAGCTGGTGTGTGGTGTCTCAAACGCACTATATAAAGCGACATCAGTGATTGCCCCTAGCGTTTTTTCTTTGTAGGCTTGGTTTACTCCAGTATAGATGCCCTTTTCTGCATCAATGGTTTCACCTTTTTCGATCGCAAAAAGTGGACCTTTCGGATCAACACGAGCTGCTGCTCGACCATCAAACCAGCTTATTGCTCCACAGTTGGCATATCTTTGTGCTGTAATAACGCACATATGGGTCGGGCTAAAGGATTGACAAAGGGTGCAACCATAAAAAACATCAACATCATCATCTTTGAGACCGCGGGTTTTCTCATCACGAGCATTATAACGGGCAATTGCTTCGTCATAGAAGTCGGCGATTTTATCTGGATCTGTATAAAATGTTACTTGGATTTTTTCGATAATCGGTAATTCGGACTTGTAAAGGCGTTGATAAACTTGCCCAAGGATATTGAACGAATTAAAGCCTTTTTGGAAGGACTTCTTACTGATGCGAATCCAGATGTCATAACGCTGATTAAGGTGCATTGTGCCTTCGACGAAATTGGTATATTCATGGACATGGCGCTCAATAACACCCTCTAAATCTTCTTCTACCTCTTTTCCAGCAACCTCGATAAGGATTCCAAATGGATGATTCCCACCTTCTTTAAGGTCTTTGAGGTCAGGACCAATGATTTCGATTTTTCCGTCTTCAATTTCTTTTAGTTTCTTACTGAGGACTAATTCGAATTTCTTTTCGACTTTGGGTCCACCAAGTTCAACTTGCATATCGGCTTTTCGAATACGTTCACCTTCGTAAATTACACCGACTTCTATTGGTAAGTCTTCAAATGACATTATTTAGCACCTATTGCCGCAGTTAGGATTTCTTTCAGTGCGTCATTCCACTTTTGTTTTTTGAGGTTTGGAAAACTCCATGTTGCGTGAGGTTGATAGTAGCGACCAAGAGTAACTGTCTTGATGTGGGGAGAGAAGTTAATGAATCCTGATAACATAAGCCACTCCATATAATATGGATACCCAAAGGTGATTACAAGATCATGGGGTCCTTTCTTCGGAGCAACCATCCAATCATGATCTTGCAGCCGACCCATGATTTCCATTGCACCATATGAATAAGCATTTTCAAACCCCTTTTCTTTAAAAGCTTTGATTGTGTTAGCTGTGGCAACGATGGGGATGTTCTTTGTGTTGGATAATTCGATGAAATAGTCTACCATTGCTTTCTTTCGTGTTTTTTCTGTTAAGGTCTGAGCCCCTAAAATAATGAGCGGGTGTTTTGCTTTTTTGAGAAGTGCTCCCACAACAACCGTTTTTGTAATAGCGTTAGCTTTCTGGGGTCCACAGGTTTCAGCTGATTGCCATGGTTCAGCACGCATCATCTTAGTCACTCCCTCCATTGCCACCATAGACCATTCGTCTGAGTAGTGTTGGGTCTGGTATAGGCTTTTCTTTCCATTTGTACTCTTTCATTTGAGCTTTGATTTTATCCTTGATTGTAATAGGGATGTCAGTTTCACGTCGAATGTAGGTATGCACATCATCAGGGAAGTAACCTTTGTATGTCTCGTGTAAGTCGATATAGTGGCTCAGTTTAATAGCACGACCTTTGCTGGTGTCGTTGGGTCGGATTGCAAGTTTAGCTGTCAAGACCATTAATTCCTCAATATTTTCAACTGCGTAGAAGAGATGTTCGGGTCCAGGAGCTACTTGGACGCGGTCACCAGTTCGAGCATCCCATACCTTCCAGTCGTCTTCCTTATCCGCACGACCGAGAAGCATCCGTCGATACTTAGTTCCATGAGGACCAACGATAACAGGTACTCCGAGCCGCCAGAATCCAGCTGCAATTGATGCTGCCGGGTGCAGAAATCATCAACATGGGCGTTCATGG
>CAYFXY010000006.1:25858-29107 GCA_964347205.1 uncultured archaeon | reverse complement strand
ACCCCAAGAAATTCCAACTGCTCCAACACGGTTATGGATATAGTCAGCGATTTCTTCGTAGTTCCCTCGGAGGTTGCGTTTTGCAAAAATACTAGCGATTTTAATCGCTGCACCAGCGATATGGGAATTTGCGACACATGATCCCACGTTTAGTACACTACCCGCATCGAAGGTGCCAGGTCGTCTCTCATAAATGGATTTACCTTCATTATCTTTGATGGCACCAACTGTCATAGCTGCGCATCCAGAAAAGACAACAATGAATCGGCGTTTAGCAAACTCTTCAGCGTGGTCATGGATGGCTCGACCACCGTCGGGATAATTAGCACATCCAACATGAGCGATAACTCCTGGAATTTCACCAAAAACAATCGGTTGCCCAACGTTTCGTATCTCAGTATCTTGGATAGCACCACGACCTGATCGAACCCTAAAGGATTCCTGGTTCCATCGATCTTTAGCTGCGGTCACCATCCAACTATGGAGATCATAATCGTTAGGACACGCTGATTCACATCGAGCACATCCAATACATTCATCATATACATCAGCGAGGGGTCCAAAGTTTCCTTCCGCCGCAGCCAATACTGCATCCATGACCGGTTGATCATTTGGACAGCTCCGTTGGCAGTCAAAGCACTGTCGACACGATGCGGCTAGCTCTTTCATTTTTGCCTTACGGGGTAATGAGCTTTTCTTCTTCCGTTTCGGATGCATCTTGATTGCAGTCTTAACTACAACAGCACCGATTTTTTCATGATCTCGAAGGTAGACTCCAGGCGTCTTTCCGGAAACAAGGTCTTTAACAATATCATCGACATCATCATCTGTGCGGTCAGGTAAGCCCATTGCTGATTTGTCACATGTGGCTATTACAGGTGAGTTGACCTTCTTGGCATGTTCGAGAATATCAGTACGAATACACTGCTCATCAACGACAACAACATCAGCAAATCCAGCACGAACGAATCTCAACTGCCAAGAGATAGGACCCACGATTTTCGCTTTTGCATCATAGCGGGTGATATCCCATGCAGTACAACAGATACCTGCGATATCAATTTTTTCACTAACTCCTGTTTCAGACGCATAGTCCATAATATACGTTGCAGGTACAACATTATGGCCAATTGCCAATATCATCGCTTTCTTTGGATCTATCGAAGCGATTCCTGCCTCAACAAGAGGGGCATCAGGGTCAGCTTTTGGAAAACCAAGTGTTGAAATCTGTGCTAGGTCAGCAATTTCTAAGCCAACGTGGTCTATCATACCAATATGAAAGGCTTTTGATTCAAAATCAATCCAGCTGCCTTCTTGTCCAGTGGCGACAGCTGAGAGTGTGTGTGTCAATTGAGATTCACAATAATCTAGTATTGCTGAAGCATCTTCAAGCGTTCGAGGTCGAATTCCAGTTACTAATCGGCTTATCGGAGCTTCGATTTCTGTTCCCTCACCTTGGGAGAGTTCAAAGCGGGGACCAAACTCGTGAACCAAATGGTCAACCATATGTCGAGCGTGCGCAAGGTGCGCAGCACTCCCGATATTCGCCGCTGCCAGGACAATCCGTGCGGACTGCCCTTCGATGTCAAGCCCACAGGCGCCCCGTTTCCCACCTGTTAAATCACACTTCCCAAAAGTACAAAGGCAACACAGTTGGCATGCTGGCATGTAAGCGGGTCGGTATCGGGTTAAGAGCTTATGGTCCCAGCTGCGGAGTGTGGTGACGTCTGGCATGGGTGTGGGTCCCATGGGTTCATCCCACTCATCATCAATGACTCTGCCGATGGTAACTTCGATGTTTCGGAAGGATCCGAATCCGGTGTCAAGCTTATCGGCTTTAAATCGAGCTCGTTTTTGTTCTGTCAATGCAATATCAACCTTCGTTTTATGCGCGTTTCCTGAGTGTTAAAGGTTGGTGAAATACTAGTAGTTTCACCTTTAAGTTTTGATGCTTCTGCAAGGTTTGTGTTAACAGTGTGTAACTTCTCATGAATAGAGAAATCAATTTATCGGTTACATGATTGAAACTTAGTTAAACTGTTCACTATCGCTTTTTTTTTGAGGATTACTACAATTGAAACTATAATCAAAACTAGAATATATAAGCCAATGATATGCGGAACCAGTAATTCTATCGGAAGTGGAATCAATAATGATGAACGCAGAATATCAAATGAATCGATGGTAGTGTTATCTAATCGATAAATAGAGACGCTTACCGTCGAAGGCTCAACATTGATACGGCAATAGTGATAGGTTTGATTAGCAATATCACCCTCTTGCCAATGTGGAGCTGAGGGATCTGGTGGATAAAGTGATGCCCCGCCACCACCAGTTACGATGTAATAAATTCCATCACGAATTCCACGGAAATAATGGTGGTCGTGACCATTGAAGACAAGATCTACATCATATTGGATGAATAGTTGATGAAATTCATGGCGAACTGTTTCAGCTTGAGCCCAACGATCTGCACGATCCTGTCGAATGGACCACGCAGGACGATGAAAAGATGCTACAATAAAATCTGATTGAGTGGTTTGAGCTAAATCTGTCAGGAGCCAATCCATTTGTGATGCTGAACAATTGTACATGTTGGTATCGTAATCGAAATAGTCTTCAGTATTTAATATAATGAAGTGAATGCCTTTATAGTCAAAAGAATAATGAAGTTCTGTTTCGCCCGTTTGATCGATAACGTGGGTGAAATCAAAGAAGTTCTTGTAATTCGTGAAATTCGTATCAAACACATTCCATTGATCAGTGTATTTCTCATGATTTCCGACAATGCCAAAAAGTGGAATCCCTGCTTCCCAAATAGGTTGAATTGATGCATTGAAGTTTAACCATTGATTCCATACACCTCCCTCATTCACCATGTCTCCAGTATGGATTATAAGCTCGGGGGAATGTTGCAAGAATGCATTCACGATGTTTGCATGTAAGGGAGACACAGCATCTGACCCTGATCCACGTGTGTCGCCGTAGGCAATGAATATGTAGGTGTCTGATGTTTGGGCTTTTACTGACACACCCAGATTAGTTGCTGACTGAACTATCGATATGATGAAGAATAAAAGGATAATCCTGCTCAATTTGCTGTGTCGGACCAACTTTTTCACCAACACAGACCTTAGATATGTAGGTTTTATGATTTCCTAGCGCTAGCCTTGTCATTTCGGTGGACTTTGGAACTGTCAATGTGTTTTCTCTTTTACAGATATAATGCTATTCTTTTCCATTATCTAG
>CAYFXY010000006.1:24767-25848 GCA_964347205.1 uncultured archaeon | reverse complement strand
TTTTTCCTCACCCATGCTTATCCAAGTGTCTGTTATTACTATATCCGCGTCTTTTCCTGGTTCAAAAGAACCTATTCGATCCTGAAGGTTCAGAATTTCTGCAGGGTTAATGGTAACGCATTTTAAGGCGTCTTGATGGCTCATGCCTTCTTTAATTGTATACATGGGTAGCAAGGGAAAATACAGCATTGGCGTAAGGGAATCCGTTTGCAATGCGACCTTAACACCCTGTTTAGTTAAGATAACCGCGGTTTTGAATCCTTTTTCTTTTACCTCAGGTTTGCCGGACCAGATAAGAGTTGGTCCAATTACCACCGGAAATTGCTTTTTAGCTAAGAACTTAGAGATCTTATGCCCTTCGGTACAATGAATTAGGACCAACCGAAGATTGAACTCTTCAGCGATTCGAATTATTGTGACAATGTCATCAGCTCGGTGACAGTGAGCATGAAGAGGAATTTCTCGTTTGAGTACTTTTGCAATCGTTTCTAGCCCTAAATCACGTTTCGGTGGTTTAGGGAGAGCTTCGCCTTTCGCCTTTGCTTCTTTGGCCTTTGCACCAAAGGCTTTCCACTCGTCTAAATAATTCTGGCCATCAGTGAATGTCTTTCGAAGGAGTGCTGCAATCCCCATTCGTGTCATGGGCATTCGCTTCGCTTCATGCCCATGAATTCGTTTTGGGTTCTCACCGAGTGCGATTTTCAATCCAGAAGGAGCGAGAACAGTCATCTCTTCGACGACTTTTTCGGGTATCGGTTTTATCACAAAACATTCACCTGAAATTACGTTACCCGATCCTGGACCTGTATTGACGGTGGTTACACCGCCCTTGAGAATTTCCTTTAAGGAGGGCTCAAAGGGATAGAACCCATCCATTCCACGCATTTCTGGAGTGATAGGCGTTGTCATCTCATTCCCATCTTGACCCATAGGTCCGATAGTTCCGTCAAAGAGTCCATGATGTGCATGCGCTTCAATAAACCCTGGAACTACATATTGTTCTTCTACATCAATGATTTTTGCTTTGTTGGGGATCGGGATGGCTTTTCCGACGCCAGTTATTTTTCCTCGGTCAAAAAGA
>CAYFXY010000006.1:14157-24757 GCA_964347205.1 uncultured archaeon | reverse complement strand
TAATTAAACCTTGGACTGGACAGAGAATTGTTGCATTGGTAATCGCCCTCATAAACCGCACCAACCCCTCCATTACTCTCCTAGTTAATGAAAAGCTTTACGTGATGTGAATAGGGGTCAGTCTTTTGGTTTCCGCCACTTTGGAATGATTGCCCCGGTTCGTTGTTGATATGCGATATATTCCTGACCAAATCGCTTTACAAGATCTTTTTCTTCGAAATATATGATGATGGGGCTAATTACAATAATCATCAGTGTAGACCAAAATACGAGAACTAATGAATTAAGGAACAATGGAATGATAATCCACCAGGGCATCTCGCCAAGAGCTTGTGGATGACGAATATAATTGTAAATGCCTCCATACATTTTCGTTGATTTAGTAGGTTCCATTGTTTCCATACCTGCATCTAAAATCCCTTTCACCCAAATTGGAGTAAAGATTAGTGCGAGTGTTATTCCAATAATTATACCAACGAAAGGATTTGGATGAACGGGCCAAGCAAGTTCGTCAATTGGAAACCACAACCAAAGAATAAGATTCATTACCATGACACCCATAAGAAGTCCTGAGACAAATCGGAAGCGTTTGCAATCGATCCACGCTTTCTCACCAAATCTTTCTGCACGATGAGCGGGTTGGACGCTCAAGACATAAAGATACCAACAAAAAATTGTAGCAATATTTAAAATTAGGAAATTAAGCCAACCAAACAATTGCATTCGTATTCACTTAATATCTAAGTGTTTTCCTGTGTTTATTAATTCAGGCGATTTCGCAGCTCTGAAATCAATGATTGAATAGCCATGATTGCAACAGAGTCAGGGGCAAAATCAATCGGAGCTACACCTTTCAGATTCGCTTGGCGTATCGTTTTATCAAACGGAATGACAGTAAGTAATGGGATGTCTAATTCTTTGAGAGTGGATTCAATTGCAGTTTGATCGGTTTCATTCATAATCTTATTAGCAACTGCAAACACTGAGTCGATACCGATATCACGAGCCAGTTTTTGAATTCGAGCAACGGTGGAGATAGAAGTCTGACTCGGTTCAACAACAATAATGAGAGCATCCATACCTTTCGAAGTTCCCCGACCTAAATTTTCAATTCCCGCTTCCAGATCCATGACAAAAGCTTCATCACTCCCTACAATTAAATGCCGAATCAGGGCTTTTAGGAGTGCACCTGCAGGGCACATACAACCCGCACCTCCTAGGGTTACTGTCCCTGCAACAAGAAGAGTGACGTTATCAGGAGCTGGTACTCCAAATTGCTTCGCTAAATCAGATACATGAGGATTGAGCTTGAACATACCTCCAAAGGCTTTAGGATCCATACCTGTTCGTTCTTTGACAAGATCCTCATTTTCCGTTAGTGGAACGATTTTATTTGCAACTTGAGGAGGAACTCCAAGAGTTGAAGCTAACGTTGGTGTAGGATCGGCGTCAATCGCAAGAACACGTATCCCCTCACGGCCTAGAAATCTCGCAAGCGTTCCAGAAACAAGTGTCTTTCCAACACCTCCTTTACCAGCCACAGCAATTTTCATACTGGTCACAACTTAATCGTAAATTCTACTATTTTTGCTTAAAGCCTTCCCAATACTCCAGAAAGATTACCTCTTCTTAATTGTGGTTAGAAGATAGTCTAACAATTCGCCCTCAAGGAGAATTCCAGATTTTGGCTTACTAAAGGGTTTCAAGCTAACCGCAGTACCATCCATTCGATATACAGTTCCTCCTACCTCTGCACCATTTAAAGCGGTGGGAAATACAATATCCGCATTGACGGTGGTTAGAGTCGGGTGGGTGGAATATGCAACAATAGGGATAGCCTGAAAGCTTTTTGCGATGGATCCTGGAAGCAGACTTAATGCATCCCATCCCACTATGATTGCACAATCAAAATCAAAGTGCGTAATCCCTTCCTTGAAATAATCATAAGTCGAGGGCTGCTTTTTACTAAAATCGATTGTAAACGGAAAATTGGTTGCTTCTTGACTTGCTTTAACAGCCCCGATCGTATTACAATAAGCCACCATAGGCAGGGTCCAACAATTCTGATTACCATGATTTAGCAGGTCTCGAACACGAGCTAGCAGAGGAAGCGATTCTATAGAATGGCCGGAATGAATGAGCCCATTCCCGAAAAATAGGGCAACATTATTGGCTTCTCGAAGTTGTTTGGCAAAGCTGAGAAATTCAATTGCTGGCACTCCTCCTACCTTTTCGGGAACGCTTTCTTGAGTCCCCTCAAGCTCTGAAATTAAAAATTGAAGAAATTCTACATCTCCACTGTGTGATGTTAGAATGAGTTGATGGTTTGCCAATCTCATTGATTCTGTTTCACGGATATCAATCACGGAGATAATCCGACTTTCCCGACCTTCTGGAATATATTTTCCTTTTGGAAATACAGTATATCGGCTGGCATGACGATGATGGCTCTCAGCTGGATTAACCCCCCAATAGATTATATGATCGGCAAAATCCCGAACATGTTCTAAAGCAAACAAATGATTTTCTCCGCCAAATAGATTAGCTTCGAGAAGTCTGCCATACTCATAACTTGCGGTGCTATCAAACCCGCCTTTCAATCGTTTGGCCAGTTTCAGTCCAACACGGATTGTTTCTATTGAACTATTTGACCATCCAAGAAATAATGGTTTCTTGCACTCATTTAGTAAATCAATTGTTTTTGAATTTGCTTGTGCAAGAGTAGTAGGTATTTGTGTTCCTTTTCCTGTTTTGAGTAAGGGTTTTGCTAACCGTGTTTTTTGAAAAATGGAGCTACAATATTCATGTCCAAGACGGCAAAGTCCAAGGGACTGAAGTGAAGATCTTCTTACTTTAACGAACACATCATCGCAGACAACTGAACATCCACAACAAACCGTATCCTGCATACTCTAATCCCTTTAGCTAAGAGTGATTTATGCTACCAAATTTCAATGGCTTTAACATAACAGCCTTGTTCGCAAACTCGACAATTCATGCGTTCTGGTGGAAACCGTCGACATTTTTCGAGATTGATAATTTGAGCGGTTCCATCTTCAACTCGAAAGACGGTATTTGTAGTTTTAGCTGCGTTTCCTTGAGCGGTATCTGGTTCTTCTGAGGAATCAACAGGACAAACAACAACACAATTTCCACATCCTGTACATGTCTTTTCATCAAGTTTGACTCCGGTTTCTTCAACATCTAAGAATGGTGTAATGAGTTCATTTAGTTGTTTGAGCTGATTCGTGTATTGCTCTTCTTCGTGAAGAGGTGTACAATCTTTCAACTCAATTTCACGAAGAGCGAGTCGTGTGGCAAAAGCCATACAGGTCATGCCGCACTTTTTACAATTCGTTTGTGGAAGAAGTTTGTACAATTGCATCGGGTTAATTTTTTTGTCCACCATCAGATCACTACACAGTTACTAGTAAATCCTTCGGATTTGTACCTTTATCTCTTCGGTTGCAACTATCGAATTTGGATGAGTGATTGCCTAATAATTAAATTCGAAGATGGTAACGTACAAAGTGTTATAGCAAAGATTTGCACACGAAAACATGGCGAAACGTTCGGTGACAAATGTGGTCAAATCTACAAAAACTAAAAGTACGAAACGCAAACCAACTCCCAAGACCATTCGCCGAAGAGCTGCAACAAAAGCGTTACCGAAAACGGCTTTGTTTCTCTGCCATTGCGGAACCAATATTGACACCATTGTCAATATTGATGAGTTAAAAAAATATTATGAAAAAAAGTCCAATATCGTTGTTATTGATGACGCGCACTTTTGTATAGAACAAGGACTTAACCTAATACGAGATACAGTTCGTGAAAAAAAGGTTAATCATGTTGTGGTAGCGGCTTGTTCACCTCGTCTGCATGGTGAACTCATGAGTCAAACTGTTGAAGAAGCTGGATTAAATCGGGGAAATTTGATTATTGCCAATATTCGCGAACAATGCAGTTGGGTGCATTGGGACAATCCTGAAGCTGCTACAGCAAAAGCGCGCTTGATGATAAACGCTGCTCTAAAAATGGCTGAGCATAGTCTCCCATTTCAATCTATCAGCGTGCCAATTACGAAGCGAGTATTAGTTATCGGGGGAGGTGTCGCTGGAGTGACCTCCGCCTTGCACCTGGCTAACGCAGGTTATGAAGTTATTCTGGTGGAAAAAGAGGGCTTCTTAGGTGGACATATGGCAAAATGGGATAAGCTCTTCCCAAGCTTGGATTGCAGCCTCTGCATTCTGGGACCACTCATGACACAAGTGAGTACCCATCCAAAAATCAAAGTGCTAACGCTTAGTGAAATAACCAATATCGCAGGCACACCTGGGTCATATGAAGTAAATATACATCAAGAACCTCGGTTTGTCGACCTAGAAACTTGTAACGGCTGTAATAAATGCCTTGAAATATGTCCCATCGAGGAACCCAATGAATATAACTATGGACTTGGCTCTCGCCGAGCAATAATCCGTCCCTATCCAAATTCTGTACCACTAGCACCTTATATTGACATGGAGACCTGCGTAGGATGCCAATCTTGCGTCGGGGTGTGTGAAAAAGAATCAATCCGGTTCGAAGATATCGAACATGATCATACTTTCAAGGTAGGTGCTATCATTGTTGCTACTGGATTCCAACCCTTTAACCCACAAAATCTTAAGGAATTTGGCTATGAACGCTACCCGGATGTCATTACAGCTCCCGAATTTGAACGGCTTCTTAATCCAAATGGCCCATCAAAAGGCACAATAATTCAACCATCCACAGGTGAAATACCAAAAAGGGTTGCCTTTGTGCAATGCGTTGGTAGTCGAGACATTCGAATCGGACGACCCTATTGCAGTAGGATTTGTTGTACCTATGCCATAAAAGAAGCAGTTCAGCTCAGGATAGCTCAACCTGACACGGAAGTATTTATCTTCTACACCGATATGCGGACTTTTGGAAAAGGATTTGAAGAACTCTACGAGCGGGCTGGCAGAGAACATGGGATTACATTTATTCGTGGACGGGTTGCTGAAGTTGAAGAAGACCCTCAAACTAAGAAGCTACTAATACGGGCTGAAGATACTGAACTTTGTGAACCGATTGAACTTCCCACGGACCTTGTTGTGCTAAGTGTAGGAGTTGACCCCACCCCAACGAACGCAAAACTTGCAACAATGTTGAACATACCATTAGACGAGAACAATTTCTTTTTAGAAAAGCATCCAAAATTAGATCCAACTGGCACATATTCCACCGGAATTTTTCTTTCAGGCTCTGCACAGGGGCCAAAGGATATTGCTGATACTGTCTCTCATGCTGGATTAGCAGCAGCGCAAGTATCGGCGTTATTGCATCGACGTAAATTATTTCTCGAAGTTCAAGCGCCATTACTAAATGCTGAGCTTTGTGAAAGTTGTCTGCTATGTGAAAAAGTCTGTGATGCAAATGCTATCTCCTTTGAGGGCACGAGGATTCCAAAAATCGATGAACTAGCCTGAACGGGTTGTGGAGCCTGTGTGGCTGCTTGTCCAACAAGTGCTCTTGATTTACCTGGGTATGCTAGACCACAACTAATAGCCGCAGTTGATGCTGCCTGTCAAGAAAATCCTTTAAATCCAAAAATCATCGGCTTCCTCTGCAATTGGTGTGCTTATGCAGCAGCAGATAATGCAGGAATCAATAGGTTACGTTACCCACCGCAAATGGTTCCGATTCGAGTACCTTGTAGTGGTCGACTCGATCCGCTCCTCATTCTTGAAGCCTTTAGCCAAGGTGCTGATGGAGTTGCAATCCTAGGGTGCCATGAACATGATTGTCACTATCGGACAGGATTAGCCAAAGCTAAAACGCGTGTTGAAAAGATGCTTCCACTGTTAGAAGAAATGGGAATCAAACCTGAAAGGATCTTCTTTGGAAGTACTGCTGCTTCCGAAGGAGCTCGTCTTGCAGAACTCGTAACCGACTTTGTAGATACAATTGCTACCATGGGACCGCTAGGTTCTGAGTTAAAAGTCATCACCAAAAGCCAATAATGGGGTCTCCGTATTCATCAAAGTTTTAAGTAATATCTCATCAAAGTACCTAAAGCGATCACTGTAGGTTGGAGTGCTTGCAGAAGGTTACACTTTTACTATTAATTAGTTTCGTAATTCCAGGACTCTTCTTTGGATTTCAGTCAATGGCTACCTTTGCTTACTTCTTCAATAATGCTTTTTACTCAATAACTGCTTGTGAAACTGGTGGTTATCTTCTCACAGGATCGCTCTGGATTCACGGGAGAACTGCCATACTCCTTCTCCGATTAGATGAATTAGGTAATGTGTTATGGAGCCAGATTTATAATGACTTTATTTTTCAAGTGGGGTCGGAGGTGGTTGAATGTGAGACTGGTGGGTATGCAATTATTGGATATGCAACCACAGATTGGGAAGACTTTGACGCTATCTTAATTCGAACCGACGAGGATGGCGACCTAACTTGGGCTTATTATTTTGGAGGAACACATAACGATCGTGGTCTTGCTGTTGTAGAATGCCAAGATGGCGGGTTTGCTTTTGCTGGCTATTCCACAAGTTATGGATTTGGAAATTCGGATGTTTGGTTAGTACGGACTGATGACCAAGGGTCTTTACTCTGGAACCACACTTTTGGAGGAACTGACGATGATCTTTGTTATTCACTTGTTGAAACAGGAGATCACGGATTTGTGCTCGCTGGAACAACTGAAAGTTTTGGTGCAGGTAATGAAGATGTCTGGATCATACGAACTGACTCCATGGGGAATACGCTTTGGAACCAAACATATGGGAGCTATCGTCGTGATTTTTGCTATGATATCATTCGGAAACGGTCAGGCGGATTTACTTTCGTGGGAACAACCGACAATACAGCAACTCAGTTAGCTGACGGGTTTGTACAATCAATCTATCTCGATGGTACCTTGCAATGGAACACTACTTTTGGATACTCGGCAGAAGACGGAGTTTACTCCATCACTGAATGCGATGACGGAGGCTATGCGGTTACAGGTTATGTGACGGAATATACCTCTCGTCAACCTGTAACTAATCTTTGGTTAGTTCGATTGGACATTTCTGGCGAGGTAATCTGGAACAAAAGCTACGGAGGCCTTGAAAACGATGAAGGTAGGTCAATTATTCAAACACAAAACGGAGATTTCCTTATTGCTGGGATTACCGAAAGTTTTGCAGATTTTGGTTCCGAAGCCTGGGCGCTGCGAACTTCTGATATACCACCACCTCCAGAAACCAACCAAATTCGTAATCCGCCTAACATCTATATGGTTGGATTAGGGTTTGGACTTGCTATAGTTATGTTATTGTTTTCGTATGCAATGTTTTACAAAAGTCAAAATGAAATCAGATCACCATGGATTACTCCTTCAGAACCACTCCTTCGGAATTCATTTCTGGAACCTCGGTTCATTGATGAATTAAGACCCATTCTTAAAGGAATGACAAAATGTATAAAATGTGGAGCAATTACGGAAAAAGCTCAATTGCGCTGTTCCAAATGTTCTGCTCATCTTCATCTATGTATTTTTTGTCATAACTTTATAGTTCGAGATGACCTTGTTGTTTTTTGTCCAAGTTGTTCAACATTAGCTCATCAGCACCACATGCTGAATTGGCTTAAAAGACGAAACTTTTGCCCACAATGCGGCCTTCATTTCCAGAAACATTGCATGGATTAATCATTAAAGATAGAATTTCCCATATCGTAACGATTTTAGTATTTAGTGTCCCGAGTTCGTTATCAAAAATTATCGAGGCGCAGCTGGAATGCCACGAATTTCTAACTTTCAATGCCTTCTGCTATTCCTTTTATTAAGCGGTTTCCCAATAATATCGAATTTTTCTCTGATTACATCAGTTGCTCCTTTGGGTTCACTTGCTCTAGATATCGAATTCATGGATCGTGAGAATGACCAACTTTGGAATCAGTTTTTTGAAGCGAATGGATCGAGACGACCATTTGCAGTTATCGAGAGTTATTTAGGGGGTTTTATCTTAACTGGACAAATTGTTCATTATGATGTAGGGTTAGAAGATATTTGGCTGGCTCGAACTGACTCGAATGGTAATCTTGAATGGGAACGATCCTTCCCCGGAGATAAACGTGAATGGGGGCAAGCGATTATAGAATGCACCTCAGGTGAATTAGTTTTAACCGGAACAATTACAGATTCAGAATCAGAAATCTTTGTCATGAAAACAGATTCTGTAGGAAACATGTTATGGCAAAGAATTTTTAATTTCACACGAATCCAGGAAGCGCAAGATATCGTTGAACTTCCTTCAGGTGAACTAGTTGTTTGTGGTTATGTTCGCCATTATCGACCCACAAATCCGGTTGATGGATTGATCTTTAGTGTGAATGAAACCGGTTCTCTATTATGGAAACGAGAATATGGAGGGCAAGAAGAGGACTATTTCAATAGCTTATCTATTACGAAAGATGGAAGTTTAATCTTGGGTGGGATTTCAAATAGCTACGGCAATGCTGCAGAATCGATGTGGTTGGTAAAGACCAATTCCTTAGGAGTATTTGAATGGAATCAAACATATGGTAATTTTGGCTATGACAAATGTAATGGGATTTCAATCAACAATTTGGGAGAATTCACCTTAGCAGGAATCAGCGAAGACTCTCATACATTACGAATGAATGCACTCATTGTTCACACCACCAATAATGGAACGATTGTATGGAATCGTACTATAGATTCTGATCTTGATATAGCCGCTCGAGACATTGTAACTTGTTCAGATGGGGGATATGCTCTTACTGGGCAAATATCAGAATCGTCAAATACGCCATGGTTCGATATGATAGTAATCCGAATAGGAAATAATGGCGATACCCTCTGGCAGAAAATTTATGGTGGGATGGGCAATGACCGTGCCTCGTCTCTCGTTGAAACCAGGGAAGGTCATTTAGTAATTGCAGGATCTACCTCAAGTTTTGGTTACGAAGGAGGGACAGCTTGGCTCACACTTATTCCTGATGCACCACCCGCACTAATTAATCCCTCACAAATCAATCGCCCCTTAGCCTTATTCGGAGTTATTCTTGCACTACTTATCATAATGATTGCTGCTAGTTTCTTCTACAGGAGTCATAATGAAATCAAAAGCCGTATTCGAACATGTGTCTAGGACGGCAACAAGCATTATAGGGAAAGATTCAGAATTCTAGATTAGGAGTATCTCTGTGTAGGGACCCCTTTATGACAAAAGTGCAACGGGACCGAATCATTGTTGGCGAACGCCCTAGAGTAACCAGTGAGGTCCTCGATGACACAAACATCCGGTATAACTGGAAAACATCCCTTCTCAATAAAAATATCAAATACGATTTATCGCGATGCGTGGGATGCAGCCTTTGTCTTCCCTGTCCTTGGGATGCAATTACCATGGGACCCGTGCAAGAAGTTGCTGCAGGTCGACTAGAAGATGCACCGTTAGTGCTCATAGATGAAGACAAATGTACCTTCTGTGGTCTCTGTGATTCCGCCTGTCTATTTAACGCAATCGAGGCACGATTTGATGATATACCTGCTGACGTCCAATATTCGCGCATAAAGGGAAGACACCTTCTTGATAAGGACAAATGTGCACCCTGTGAACTCTGTGCCAAACTCTGTCCCCGCGATGCAATATCTGTGGAATTGAAAGTCACACCTAAGACCAGATTAGTCCATTATATGAATCCAAAAGCAGCACAAGATGTTGCGAATGGAAAACCTTCCGCTAAAGGAACAGTCACTATTAACGAAGACAAATGTACATGGTGCGGGCTATGCGAACTCTTATGTCAAGAGTGTATCACCATTTACTGGACAGAGGAAAAACCAAAACCCCCCGAGTTCAATCCCGCAGTTGGAATTCGAGTTGATACAACGAAATGTGATTATTGTGGACTGTGTGAGAGCATTTGTCCCTCGGATGCAGTAAAAGTAGTATGTGAAAGCGCTCCCGCACGAAAGATTCGTGAACCCGAAATTGAGGGCACAATGACAATTGATGATTCGCTCTGTGTCGATTGTACCTTATGCGCACAAAAATGTCCCTATGAAGCATTAGATGTGGCGTTACCTCTTACAGGAGATGTAGAGATTCATAACCTCGAAAAATGTGATCCCACCGGATGTATCAATTGCTTTAATATTTGTCCAACTCAAGCAATCTATCCTACAGGTGACAAGAAAAAAATTGCTATAAATAAAGAAATTTGTGTCTTCTGTGGAGCTTGTGAAAATGCCTGTCCCGAACAAGTTCTCAAGGTCTCTCGTAATAGTTATACACTTTCACAACTCGAAAAGGCTCGCGATTGGGAACGGGCAAGAGCTCGAATGTTTTATGACCATCTAATTGGACGTGAAGCTCCTCGAAAAGATATCTATCAACGTGCAATTAAAGCTCCATTGATTAAGCATACCTCGAGCACCCAACCCAAATCCGACAAATGGTCGCCTGATAAAGCAACTCGCCGATTGGCACAAGACCGCATAAAGAAATTGCAGCGGTTCATGAGGAAAAACTGGCGATTGAGATTACTTTTTGAAAGAGGGCGTACT
>CAYFXY010000006.1:9211-14147 GCA_964347205.1 uncultured archaeon | reverse complement strand
CCTCTTCACACCGTGATTCGCGCAAAGGCAAAAGAAAGAAGAACGACCAAAAAGACTTCCAAGGCTAAACCTAGTTCGCTGAAAACACCACGACCTACTCAAAAGAAAAAAAGATAGACTCACCCAGTTTCTAATAAATTACATAAAGCTATGGGAGGTCAGAAATAGAAGTAATCGGTCCTTTACTTGGTTTAATTTGAACTTTTATTCCCTGGCTAGGAATCACGGATTCGATGACAGCAAAAGCCCATGGACTAGGTGCCATCACAACAATTCCCTCTGGTTGATTCTCTCTGATCCGTGCTGCCACTACAACTTTACCTGTCTTCGAATTAACCTCAACCAGATTCCCTGACCTGATATTGAGCCGTTGAGCATCACGCGAAGAAATAATAACTTGCGCTGCCACTTTTTGATATTCTTTTGTTAACGTTCCTTTTCCTGCTTGGATTTCATCAACATCGAGGGCTCGGGCTAATATCAAATGAGCTTCGATATAAGGATAAAGAAAATCACGAAGTGCCATAAATCTCACATTCAAACAAGTTATACTTATATCCCCTATTTCTACTCTTCAGAACCAAACGGAAAGCATAATAGGATCAAACTATCAGCGAATTCAATAAATAAGCTGTTTTGACATTTGGAGACGAACAAACGTGGTCTATTCTCACGCTATCCGCCGGCTCAATCCATTCATGACCTATACGCTTATTCTTCTTAATACGTTCATCTTCATTCTAACATTCATTATTGAAAGCCAAACAATGATTCCCATAATTACTTATTCTTTCGCTCTTATTCCCGCTGTGATCGTCACCGGTCAGAATCTACACACACTTATTACTAGTATGTTCCTACATGCTGATTTCCTTCACTTGCTAATCAATATGTATTTCCTCTACATATTCGGCAGTGTAGTCGAACGAGAAATGAACCCAATAATCTATTTGGGCATCTATACCATCGCAGGAATCATCGGTGGCTTAGGACATGTTCTAATAATGTACACGCTCGCAGCAGGAATTAACTCCGCTGCGCCCTTCATTCCCACAATCGGAGCATCTGGTGCAATATTTGGAATCATGGCAGCATATGCCTATCTTCTCCCCCGCCGACCCATCAGCATTTATGGGGATGCAGGACGTGCAATGGCGGTTTGGAATTTTATTTTCATATATTTCATTTTAGAAGTCATCCAAATGTTCATCGCCTTTGGTACTGGGGTAGCGCATGGTGCTCACGTGTTTGGTTTTTTGGGTGGATTTCTTTTCGCTTACATTTACCGCGCTTTACGCGTTCGATATAATCGCCGAAAACCTGGAGCTGTGTATGATCCCTACGAATATTATGTCTAGTGCCACATGAGCGAAGGTGATATGCGTGCTTGAAAATCAAATTACCGCAGTTGTTCCAATCCGATTTCTCCCCGCCACTAAACACCGATTAGCCAAACACTTGGATGCTCAAACCCGACAACAACTCGTCAAAGCAATGCTCGTCGATGTTATCAAAGCTATCAATTCCTCACAACTTATTAAACAATTTTCAATCGTAACTAGCGATAAAGAATTTCTCTCCACTCTTTCCCAATCAGAATTTGATCTTCATAAAAGTGCTCTGAAAGGACTCAATGAGGAGTTATCTGAATACATCACTATTTTAGACGGAAAAGAGATTCGCTATGCAATTATTATCCTCGGTGATTTGCCACTTCTATCAGGTACCGTGCTCGATGATCTTATCCAATCAGGACTGCGATTTAAGCGACCAGTAATAGCGCAAGATTGGAAAGGCACAGGAACAAACATCCTGTTTTTTTCTCTTCCTTTGACTTTTCAATTACAATTCGGTAGAAATAGCTTACAAAACCACATAAATGAACTACAAAGAAAAGGAATAAATCCAATTATTTACCATGCGATCGAAACTGCCCTTGATATTGATGATGAGATTGCGATTCAACGGTTGGTAAGACTAGCTCACCTTGATAAGAAACTTCAGCGAACAAACACCTATCGACTACTCAAAGTTGACGAAAAAAGAAAAGGCAAGGCAGCGTAATGGAAATTCGCCGCCTTAGAATTAACGATTACCCTGTTGGGGTTTTAAGTTCAGAAAAATCTGGATCAATGTCTGTGAACCTGAGAATTATCGCGGAGACCAGTAGAAAGATTGCAAAGACGGGTCCCCACCAAAAGAAGCCAAAGTTTACAGGTGGTGGACCTGGATCAACCTGAAGAATGAGCAGGAACCAACCTAAAAAGAAGGCTCCAAAAGCTTGAAACATATTCAAAGGGACTCCTTGGAATCCTTCGTACATACCTGCCCTAGCATTGCCTGTTTGCAGTTCATCTTTTTGAGCAATATCTGCTATTACTACATAGCGCATAAGATAGAGCGCAGATACACAAGCTCCAAGGGGAACGCCAAGAACGATTACCTGAACAATTACGGGACCAAGAAATGGTAAACCAATCACAGCAGTAAAGGGAAGAATGATAGCAAGAAGGATTAGAGCCGATAATAACACAGTCCTTTTTCCAAAGCGACGAACTATAATTGCTAGAATAAATGGAATGATAATCAATGCAAAGAGAAACACTCCTGCAGCTATCACCAATTGCATGATATCTAAAAGTAAGCCATTTTGGAGCATTGGAATAATAATTGAAGTAATCGTTGAAAGTGTAAGTGACCAGAACCCAACGACAAAGATCCATTTAACATAGTTTCGATTTTTGAGAATGGAATAGGTTTCTTCCTTCATCGACCGTTTAATGACAGTGATTCCAGGGCGTGTCCGCACAAATAGGATTGAGGGTAAATACAGGAAGAAGCATAAAGCCGATATTGCAATCAGAACGATGAATCCGACTTCGGTTGGAAGTCCAATCACTGGGATAAAGAGAAGGCTTGAGACAAATCCGATTACAATTCCTGTTCCTGTGCCAATCCAATTTGCTGTATTTTGAATAGCAGCAATATTTGGCCGTTCTTCTGGTTCTGCAATTTCTGGGAGCCAGGCTTGATAGGCGGTGATTAAGAATGCATAGAAGAATTTGAATAAAGCGAGGGTAAACAGGTAGTAACCAAATGTCATGAGTTGCCAGTTGGAATCGTTTATGGGATCTGGAGATGGTGGGATTAGCCATTGAGGATAAAAAATTAGAAATGCAGTAATAGCCAATGCGGGTGCACCTATCATGAGGTAGGGACGGCGTCGACCAAAGCGACTTTGGGTCTTGTCACTGAGAAAGCCTAGGGTCCAATGCGAAAATCCTATGACAATAAAACCGAATGCGCTGGCAATTCCTGCGTAGAATGGATTAAGCAGGAAAAAAGAATAGTAGATATTTAAGCCTGCAAAATCAACAAAGGTAAGAAGCAGAGAGGAACCTGTTCGCCCCATACCATATGAAATTCGTTTTGGATAGGATAACATGGTTTCACATCCATTATAGAATACAAAGGAACCTCTATCTTGTCAATAGGTTCCCTTTAAGCTCTCAGCATTCGGGAAAATTATGTTTATTCAGTCAGGGAAATATCTAAGAAAAATCAATACGTTTATTAGGTCCCTGTAAAGTCGTGAGTGCAGTAAAACGGGTGAGCTAAAGCCACGGAATGTTAACCTACATTTTCATGAGGCGAAGAATATGACTACAAAATGGGTCTACTTGTTTAGTGAAGGCAATAAGGATATGCGAAATCTTCTAGGGGGAAAAGGCGCAAATCTTTCTGAAATGAAAAATGCAGGATTACCAGTTCCTCCTGGTTTCATAATCACCACTGACGCTTGCAATGCCTATTTTGCACATGAGAAACAATTCCCTGAAGGCATGTGGGACCAAGTTCTTCAAGCCATTAAAACACTGGAGAAACAAACTGGCAAAAAACTAGGTGAACCCTCCAATCCTCTGTTAGTTTCTGCAAGATCTGGTGCTCGCGTGTCTATGCCCGGAATGATGGATACGGTTCTAAATATCGGTATGAATCAAAAGGTTTTGAAAGGATTTGCTGCTCTTACTGGAAACGAACGCGTTGCCTGGGATGCCTATCGACGACTGATTCAAATGTTCGGGAACATAGTCAAGGAAATCGATCGCCATAAATTTGAAGCAATTCTGGACGCATATAAAGCGAAAACAATAGGTGGACGCGATACAGATCTTACAGTTACCATGCTTAAAAATATCGTCAAGGACTTTAAGTCCATGTATCGCGCTGAATTGGGTGAAAAGTTTCCTGATGAGCCTTTAGAACAGATTCGCCAAGCTATTGCAGCCGTGTTTAATTCCTGGTTTGGTCCGCCCGCAACTTCTTATCGAAATGCCGAAGGTATTCCGCACGATTGGGGAACTGCTGTAAACATTCAGACTATGATCTTTGGAAATATGGGTGAAACAAGTGGCACAGGTGTGGCCTTCACTCGGAACCCAGCCACTGGAGAAAAACAGGTCTGGGGTGAATATTTGCTTAATGCTCAAGGTGAAGATGTCGTTGCAGGTATTCGAACTCCACAACAAATATCACAGTTAGAAGACGATATGCCTCAAATTTGGAAAGAATTTATCAAAATCTCTGATCGGCTTGAACGCCACTATCATGACATGCAAGATTTAGAGTTCACCATCGAACGAGAAAAACTCTGGATGCTCCAAACACGAACCGGAAAACGAACAGCCTTCGCTGCCGTGAAAATAGCCGTTGATATGGTGAAGGAAGGCCTTATCAAAAAAGAAGATGCACTTCTCCGTGTTAATCCCACACAAATCGATCAGTTCCTTCATCCTCGGTTCGATCCCAAAGCCGTAGAAAAAGCGAAAAATAAGGGTAAACTACTCGCATGGGGGCTCAATGCATCACCAGGGGCTGCTTCTGGAGCTGCGATTTTTGATGCAGATACTGCCGCTGAAAGAGGGCAAGCTGGCGA
>CAYFXY010000006.1:6799-9099 GCA_964347205.1 uncultured archaeon | reverse complement strand
GTACTATTTGGAGGAGTGTGGTTGCGGCTAGTCAACGAATTGCTAATGTATGTACTATCTCAGCATCTCAAACTGGACGTGCTAAAAAGAATACTCTCCGATTAACACCTGATCACAAAATGCTCATTATTCAGAATCGCCATCTCCAAAAGAAGAAGCTCGAGGCTTGTCTTGAGGATGAAAATTTCCTGTGTGCTATTGAAAGTGTACCACCATTAGCAGAATCTTTGATGAATGAATCTACTCTTGCTTATGCGACCGGTGCTATCTTTACAGATCGCTATATCAATCTCAAACCTACGAAGGGAAGTGTCACCTTCTCTCAAAATAGAACGCCTAAAAAAGAACCATTCATAAATTCTGTTCGTTCAAAATGTGAAGATGCATTTAGATATCCATTTAGTTATACTCGAACTCGACAAAGTAATGGATTCCTTGAGGGAAGAAAAATTGAGGGAGAATTACAAGACTTAATTTACTACCATCAAGAACCAGCTCAAACCCTATCGCACATTTGGAATTATATGGTCCCTTGGATTCTTTCTTTAGATGAAGAATCACTTTATTCATTCTTAGCTGGTGTAATCGATGGTGATGGAGCTTTTCAAGAAAAACAAAATCGAATCAATATCTTCATTGCCAAAGAAGAGCTCTTACAAGGAGTTATTATAGCTTGCCTCCGCCTTGGAATCATCCCTCAAGTTACGAATAATCGAAATATCTTTAACGTACTACTCCCTGTTGATTTTTCTCCCATACTTAATCATACAAAGCGAATATTTGGCACAGAAAATTACCGTGTCTATTCGCACAAACTCTTTTCGATACGTTCACTTTTTTCAGACATAGCAGAAAAAGCCAATTACAAAGGGCGAATCAAACGAAATCTGATGTTCGGTGTAGATAAAATAAAAAGGGATCTTCTCAACCTTTGCGAACCGCAAATTCGAGAGGAACTGCGAATAATCCTTGATTCAGATATTCGAATGTATCGAGTAAAAAAACTGGATGAAGTCGCAAAAACTGAAGTTTATAATTTCGAAGTTGATGCCACAACGGAACTAGATAAAAACTTCATTGTATTTACTGATCAATATACGCCAATAATTATTAGCAACTCACATGCGGCTGTCGTTGCACGTGGTTGGGGCAAGGCTTGTGTAGCAGGATGTGAAACAATTTCTATTGATATGGATACGCGCTCATTTCGTGTTGGGGATAAAGTCATTCGTGAAGGTGACAAAATCTCTATAGATGGGACGACTGGGGCTGTCTTTCAAGGTGAAATCCGAACAATCGAGGCAAGCTTCGATGAGGAAATTGAACTTGTAACACTTTTATCGTGGGCTGATGAAGTCCGAAAATTAGGTGTTTGGGCTAATGCTGATAATGCTATCGATGCCGCTCGTGCCCGCAAATTTGGTGCGGAAGGCATTGGTCTATGTCGAACTGAACACATGTTTTTCGAAGACGAACGCCGCCCAATTGTAGTCAAAATGATTATGTCAAATGACGAAATCGAACGCCAACAAGTACTCGGTCAACTCTTACCTTTCCAACGAGAGGATTTTGAAGGTATTTTTCGGGCAATGGATGGATTCCCTGTAATTGTTCGTCTCATCGATCCACCAATGCACGAATTCTTACCCACAAAGGATGAACTGAACGAAGAAGTTTGTAGGCTTAAACTGGATTTACAGACTGCTCCCACTGAATCCAAAAAGAAACGATTGAAAAAGAAACTAAATGAAACCGAAAAGCTTCTGACAATTGTCGAGAGTATGTGGGAGGTTAATCCTATGATGGGTCTTCGTGGCTGTCGTGCTGGCATCTCTTATCCAGGTCTAACAGAAATGCAGGTTCGCGCGATATTTGAAGCAGCCTGTAATGTCGCGAATGAGGGTGTCATAGTCTTGCCGGAGGTCATGATACCTTTAGTGAGTCATGTAAATGAACTCATGCTCGAACGGGAAAAACTCGAGAAAGTAGCTAAAGAAGTTATGAAGGAGAAGAAATGTCCACTTGAATACAAATTCGGTTTGATGATCGAAACACCCCGAGCTGCTCTCACTGCTGATATCGTAGCGCATTATGCTGATTTCTTCTCCTTTGGTACTAATGATCTTACCCAAATGACCTATGGAGTTTCAAGAGACGACGCTGAGGGCAAATTCCTTCGCCAATATGTGACCAAGGGGATTCTCCCCAACAATCCCTTTGAAATCCTCGACCGTGATGGCGTTGGTGAACTTATGAAAATGGCCATTAAGAAAGGGCGGACCGAAAACCCCAAACTCGAA
>CAYFXY010000006.1:5477-6789 GCA_964347205.1 uncultured archaeon | reverse complement strand
ATTGGCGGATGTGGTGAACACTTTGGTGAACCCAGTTCTGTCGAATTTTCACATATCGTCGGTCTTAATTACGTGAGTGCTTCACCATTTCGCATACCCATTGCTCGATTAGCTGCAGCTCATTCTGCTCTAAAACATAAATATGGCCTAAAAACCCCAAAATAAAGTGAAACTATTTGCCCTCTCACCCAAAAATCCGACCTATGACCCATCAAGATTGGTTTGATTTCGACCAATTGGATGCACAAATCTTCCCAGAAGATCGACTACAGAAAAAAGCCTTTGAATTGAGTTAATTACAAATACCAAACCAACTAAACCTTTCAGAATCAAGGATGGGGAAGTCAGCTAATGGAAAAAGCCATTCATTGGTTCCATCAACAAGGGGACATTAAGCTCATTCGCCTTTACACTCAAGACTTCAATGTAAGTGCTCTCCACCTCTACAAAAAATTCGGTTTCCAAGTAAAAGGAACTTCTTGGCATTATTTCGTTCCCTTTAAGGCCATTCAGCCATTAGGAAAATATTCCTGTTTTCCTGTTAATGAGGAAGAAATTCCATTAGTTGCTAAACGATATCCCAACACAATGCCTGTCACACAGATTAGGACATGGATTGAAAGAGGGATGTTGATTCTAAAATTAGTTGACTCCTTGGGCAATCTTATGGGTGCCACTAGATTTTCACCGGATTTTCCGGGAGCATTTCCTTTTGAGCTCAAAACCGTTGATGCCTTTGATGATTTCATAGCGGGGATACGCCAATGCAGTTTGCCCCATTTTGATTATACCCGAGTGACCTTCAATGATAATCTAGAGCTAGCTGATTTTTTAAAACATCGCAACTACAAACTCCATCATCGTCTTAAGAGGATGGAGCTCAGAATCATGAAAAAATAGGGAGGGTGGAGGTTGAACCTCCACGGGTAAACTAGGTTTTACTACCACGTCGTCGTATCAGTAAAAAGAGAATAATGACTACAATGATTATTACGACTACGAGAATGACGACTATCCACCACCACCAAGGAAGCGGAGGCATTGGCGGAAAGGGAGGAGCTACTACATTATCAATTGTGAAAACAGCATCAGAGTCGTCAATTGCTGATAATTCATAATCAAAGGCCACAACACGAATTAGATACAAAGCTCCGTCGGCAACTTGGGTTGTATTCCAGACAAAACTGAGTCCGGAATAGCCACTGATTATTGGATACCACGTTCCACCACTGTTGTTACTGTAAAATATATCGAAAGAAAGGGGATCTTTATTCGGGTCTTCTGCCGTCCAAGTAATAGTAATCGTGTTATT
>CAYFXY010000006.1:1596-5467 GCA_964347205.1 uncultured archaeon | reverse complement strand
GCGCCCGATTTACTGTTAGCCATTGAAACATATTGAGCGTTAAGAGGTTGTTGTCACTATCATAGAGGTTGCCTTCACCATCACCATCGAAGTCACTAAGCGAAAAGAAATTAAGATCTGCAAATGCGACCACCCGACCAAGCCCGCTTTGAGTCGCAGCAATAATCGATATATCGTTGGCAGGAGTTAAGCCACCCCAGGTAGCAGTTCCATCGTTGTCGGTTTTTACTAGGCTTGTTCCTGTACCGATTGATTTGAAACCAGTGTTCAGATCGATTTCAATTCGTTGAACTCCTTGTGTCACCGGGTGTGTACCAATATTGGGGCCATCGAATTTTATGTAAGTAGTTGCACCAATCCCATCATCGGAGTCCTGAATTACTGATTCGTTGTAGACGAAACCAAAGTTGTTAGCGATAGGTCCTACATTGTCGTTATAGACGGTGTTATCTCCAAGAATGACTAGACCACCACCCGCATTGACGAAATTGACAATTGCGGTTTCTTGTGGTGGAGTCCAATTAACAGAAGCAAAGCCGTTATGGATGACAAGTGCATGAGCTTGATCGAGAAGCGAGTTATAGAAGCTTGACATCCACTTAATCGTGTATCCGTTTGCAGTAAGGTATCGACCTAAGCCTGTCCATGAGGTCATTATGGTAAACAATGGAGCGTTGGATTCATCAAAAAGAATCACCCGATCCTTAATTCCTGCGGCCGCAAGCCAGCGTATAGTGTTCACTCCCAATTCAGCGTGATCCGCTGAATCAAAGTAATCGAAACTGGCATCACTGTTAAAGTCTTGGTCATCACGAAGCCAGTTAAAATCAAGAGTGACAACAACACGACCAGACATGAATGTGGATGCAGCCATTACTGTCATACCATCAGCTGCAGTCCCATTATTCCAATCCGAAGTACCATCAGTATCTGTAACAATGATGGGATATGCCTCTGTGGGGAGGGTCATAAAGGCTCCACCATAGTAGTTGAAGATATCACCTACGCCAATAGTTAAAGAGTGGTTCACCATATTACCAAGGTCATAGGCAACGATGGCAGTGTCTAAGGAGAAGTCATTTGTATCGCGGAGATACGAGGTGTCTTCACGGTCAAACCCAAAGCGATTAGCAATTGGTTCGACCGGGTCACCCCAACTACCCCAGTCTCCAATCAAGAATAATCCTCCGCCTTGTTCAATGTACGCTTGGATTGCATCAATTTCACTTACACTGTAACTAGCGATGCCAGTGGGATCGACCTCACCCGCCGCGGTGATCGCTTGCTGCAAAGAATGCAGGGCTAAATGTACCCATGCTTGACACAGCGAAATTGTCCGCAACAATGTCAGCTGCAAAAGCGGTGTAACCTGTGAATATGTCACCGTATGGGGTATGGGACGCATCAAAGACAATATGACGATACAAACGCAACGCGTTAGCAAGAATTGTATCGACATCTGGTGAACGGAGAAACATGTCAAAGCCCAAGAATGCGACATGACCTTGTCCTAGGATTCGATGAACAACGGTGGCTTGGGTGCTGGAATGTTCAACAACCACAGTGCCTGTTGTGGTATCAAAACGCACTGAGCCATCTGTAGCACTATAGGTTGCTGGGACACCTTGTGCTAGAGCGTTTGATTGATTAACTACGTTATGGGTTCCAGTGCTATATGCTGTGGGATTGTAGAAATCCATTAATCCCGTACGATTCATTAGATGCCCTGTTGGGCCATGTATAGCCGCACTTATTGCATAGCAATCCAGTGCAATCACGATGCCACCTTGGCTTACCCAATTCGGAAGGATACTTGCCCAGGCCGTCCCAATTGTTTCCAAGGTCGCAATATTTGGAGCAAGTTCCTGTTCGAGAATAAGCAAGATGTCATGTTGAGATAAGAGGGTATTCAAATTATTGTAGTCAGTGAGGTTTGTCCAGGAGTAATCCGTTCCGTATGTGACATTAATTGATGTAAACACATTGACGGTTTCCTCAATGTCATCAGAATATTCAGTATATACGAGAAGTCGGAGTGGGAATAATAGATGTGGAGGTTCGGGTGACGGGGGAACAGGATCTACACTTTTTACTCTACTCGCTTCAATGTTTTCGAGAGGACCTGGGGTTAGCACTGAAGTCAGTGGAAAAAAAGGAACACAAAGAATCACTAATAATAACAAACTCATTATTTTCAAATTTTTCATGTTTACTTCCCTTCAATCAGCTCCTCTGCTCGTAAAATTACCAACAAAAAAACATGATAAGATTCACCGCAGGCAAGCTGAATTAGCTAGAAACACTAGCTACCGCTATAAAAGTCTTAACGAGCATCACTGATTTCTTGTCAATTATTTGTTATTATTTCGTTTATTGAATATTAGGGCGTTGGTATCTCGCGGCTGTTAGTTTAAGAACTCGATGTTAATAAGGCTAAAATAGAGCCTTGACGCCCAAATGTAACATATCTGCTTCAATAGGTGGAACCGCAAAATGTCACCAGAAAAAAAGCTTCCAAAAGAAAGTCAACCCAATGCCTTGCCAGATGAAATTGATCCCGAGAAATATGTTATTGCGACCTACTATTTCGGGGCACCTATTGGTTTGCCCATTAAAGAAATTTGTGAGATGGCAGCTGTTGAGCAAAGCACGGGAACTTGGATACTCGTACCGGGCGAAACTCCCGCGATGCGGAAAAAACATGTAGCAAAGGTTATCGGCATCTACGAGGGCCCTTATCCTGAATATAGCCAACCCAAAGATGTTACACATCGCCATTATGTTGTCCAAGTCGCCTTCCCTTGGGTGAATTTTGGGCAACAAATCCCAATGTTGCTTTCAACGGTTGTTGGCAATATTAGCATGGGTGGGCGGGTCAAGGTACTTGATCTTCGATTTCCAAAAAGCTGGTTGAAAGGCTTTCAAGGTCCTAAGTTTGGTACAAAAGGTGTATTCACGGTTTTAGGTGTGAAAGGACGACCATTGCTAAACAACATGATTAAACCCTGTACGGGATATCCTCCTAAGGTGGGTGCCAAATTGCTCTATGAGGCTGCCCGAGGTGGGGCTGATGTCATTAAGGATGATGAACTGATCGCTGACCCAGTCTTTAACCGTATCACTGAACGCTTACCATTATATATGGAGGCAGTTGATAAAGCAAATTCAGAAAAAGGCGAAAAAACGCTCTATACTATTAATATCACAGACCGTATTCCGAAACTCATGGATAATGCGGAAACAGCTCTTGAACATGGTGCGAATGCCCTTATGATCAATTACCTTGCAGTAGGATATAGTGCTGTTCGTCAAGTTACAGATGATCCGAGTATCAATGTACCGGTGTTAGGGCATATGGATATTGCTGGGGCCATGAGCTATTCCCCAATCAGTGGTTTGTCCACGCAACTTGTCATAGGGAAACTCCCAAGGTTAGCGGGAGTAGATATTGAAGTGTTCCCTGCACCTTATGGGAAAGCTCCCTTACTTAAGCAGCGATACATTGAGATGGCTCGTGCCATGGATTATCCATTGCACCACATTAAACCCACTATGCCGATGCCCAGCGGTGGCATCACACCTGGCCATGTTCCAATGGTGATTGAGGATTTGGGAACTGAAATCATGATTGGGACAGGAGGCGGGATTCATGCCTTTCCTGCTGAGCACGGAGGACCTCCTGCGGGTGCCCGTGCCTTCCGTCAAGCCATTGATGCAACCGTGCAAAATATCTCTCTCAAAGATTATGCAGAAGATCATCCCGAGCTGAAAGTAGCACTTGATAAATGGGGAACCGGTAAAACTGGCTTCGAAATGTAACTAAGTATAATGAGTTACAGAATAAGTAGAGAATTTTCTTAATCAATGATAT
>CAYFXY010000006.1:0-1586 GCA_964347205.1 uncultured archaeon | reverse complement strand
ATCCGAACTTGCCGGTTCCCATGATTTTTTTACAGTTATTTAACGGATAAATCACCCTCAATGAACGTAAGCAACCGGTGATATCAATGAAGACTCCGACTACGCTTTTTTTATCATTACTTTTAATCTCGCAATTTGGCATTTTACCAGTGACCATTGTTGGAAACGTTCCGGTTCAAGGAATTATGTCGTCTAAAATCAGTGCTCAAAATGGTGCTATGGAGTTTGGCACAAATATCCGCGTGACCGATGGAACTTCACCTTTTTCTGACCAGGTTGAACCAACAATGACGATATTAAGTGATGGTCGAATTCTTGTTGGATGGAAGGAAGCTGAATCACACAATGGACCTGGTCGGCGTGTAGGATTCGCTTATTCAACTGATAATGGGGTATCTTTCACTCCCAATATCCTCATGACTCGTCTCTCAACCAACAACTATCAATCAGATCCCTGGTTGGTATCCGATGCAGATGACACTGCCTATTTTGTATGGATTGAATTCAATGACATCTTTCAAAATAATCCCCCCGAAGGTCTTGGAGTTGCAAAAAGCACTGATGGAGGAGACACCTGGGCTGCTCCCGTAAACGCGGGCGATACACCTGAATTTGATGATAAAGAAACCGCCTGTGTTGATTCAGAGGGCAATCTTTACATTGTCTGGGATCATATCACACTGAATTCAAACTATGAAATCATTGAATACGACCTGCGATTCACTAACTCGACAGATGGTGGTACTTCCTTTTCCCCCACCATTATCCCGGGTGAACCTTGGATACCCTATATCCATTGTTCAGCAAATGATACTCTGTTCATTACTATGATTAATGGAACCACTGATGAAGCCGAAAACAATCAGATTTTTCTAATTCGTTCTGATGACCAAGGTCTTACCTGGACACCCAGTCGTCTTGTCAACCCGTTCTATCCGATTGTAGACCTAATCACAGTAGTCAATACTGATAGTTCACAAAATGTCTATGTTGCTTATAGTGCTGGTCTTAATACACCACCAAATTATCGAGAAATTTTTGTAATCAAATCAACCGATGGTGGCAGAACCTGGAATACTCCTGTACAAGTCAATGATGAGTCCACTGGCATGCAACGAATGGTTGAAATGCACATTACAGCAGATGACACAATTCATCTAGCTTGGCTCGACGCACGCTTAGGTGAATGGAATATCTACTATAGCTATTCAACAGATGGGGGGATCACATTTTCAATTGATGAACGTATTACTGAAGTGGGCTTTCCTCTATCCTTTAATCGACCAGGTGATTATTTCTTTATGCGTCCTGCCCCCAATGGTGACATGTGTATCGTCTGGACTGATGGACGTAACGGAGTCGACCACGACATTTATTTCGCAAGGCAGGGACTCATCCTAGAACCAGTACAACGCATGCCCTTCGAATTGTTAGCTTTTTTCCTTGTGATTATTATTCTAGTAATTATTATTGTCTTGGTTGCCTGGTTTATCAAGAGACGATACGGTTAGCATGTATCATCAAAGTTGGTCGTGAAGCAATCATGAGTTAATTTCTTTCTTTACCCAGTATTTTATATTTCCAGA
>CAYFXY010000005.1:63605-63856 GCA_964347205.1 uncultured archaeon | reverse complement strand
TCACGGGACTGGTTTGCATTGTGGTCTTCATGAGTTCTCTATTCGCAGGATCTCGCAAAGACAAGATCATCACTAACCAGTTGAGAGAATAGAAGACGAAACTGGACATAAACCAGAGGGTGTGATCAGTGACGCCGTAGAGGTTAAGAGCGACCGGTATGAGGGCAGCGATGATTATGGTGAGTCCGACCGTGACAAGACCGCGTATCCGCGCGAGTTGAGCAATCTCGACCTCGTTTGGGCGAGTGACA
>CAYFXY010000005.1:62919-63595 GCA_964347205.1 uncultured archaeon | reverse complement strand
AAGCCGACAAAGATACCCGCTATTTCAGCTATCGCAATGAATAACCCAAAGTCAAGGGCCACGTTTTCACCGCCTTACCTGTTACCATATTGATAGTAATATTCCCTGTATCTCTTCCCGTACAAATGAGTGTTAGACGTTTTTATTTATATCCAGTCATAGTCAAGGGTGGTATGGGTTTAGCGAAAAAACCCGAAAAATCGATTGAAAACATTAGAAGGTTATCGCCCCCAAGTGTACTTTCTAACATTGAGTCTACTCCACAAAATTTGGTAGCTTTTTTCGGTCAAATTGTAAAGGATTTAGCGGAAGGCTATTAAGGGAATATCTCTTCTTTTCTGCAAATCGCTAAAAGTGGTTTTATGGAAGCTGAGAATGATAGGCGCCCATCTCCTGGGTATGGACATCACTTTGAGCACAGGGAAGGTGACCCTTCTTCATATCGGAGAGTGGCTAAACGACGGCTTCTTTTTGGGATAATATTAACTGGTTCCATGATGGGCGTTGAATTTTTCGGTGGGATTCTTACAGGGAGTCTAGCCCTTATTAGCGATGCGGGGCATATGCTTACTCATTTCCTCGCTTTGTTGATTGCACTTATCGCCATATGGATTGCTACTCGCTCGGCGTCGAAACGATATACTTTCGGTTATTATCGGGTTGAAATATTAGGTGG
>CAYFXY010000005.1:54668-62909 GCA_964347205.1 uncultured archaeon | reverse complement strand
TGTTTAATGCTATCTTTGTCATCTTTGTTAGTTTTATCATCATACTTGAAGCAATTCAGCGATTCTTTAATCCAGTTCCAATCGCTGCGTTTGAACTATTAATCATTAGCATTATCGGGTTCTTTGTTAATTTGGCAACCGTTGCGCTCTTGCAAGGAAGTACACATAATGATCATAATCTTAAAGGTGCTTTTTTGCACGTTATCGGTGATACCTTTTCCTCTATTGGTGTAATACTTTCCGCGATAATCATTTTGTTCACTGGTTGGTTCTTCGTCGATCCCAGCGTAAGTTTCCTCATTGCTGGCGTTATTTTAATTTGGGGTGTACAACTGATCCGTACTACAACGGCCATTCTTTTACAATCCGCTCCCAGCCAAATTGACATGGACTCACTCGGTCAGCAGATACTTAGTCGATTTCCACAAATTAAACACATTCATGATGTCCACCTTTGGGAGCTCACTTCTGGGATTTACTTTCTGTCTATGCATCTCTTGGTCACTGAAGACTGTTCAGTCACAGCGACTCAGCAACTCATCGATAACATTAATCACTTTCTAAGCAAACGCTATGGTATCCAACATACCACACTCCAAGTAGAATGTCACGCAATTGAACCCACCAACGATCAGCAGAATTTTATTCCCATTACTGAATTTCATAAGTCCCCTCACGATCACTAACTATCAGGCGATGCGTAATCAAACCATCGACCCACCATTCATCCAATACAGGGTTATATCTCAAGATGCATGTTTTAAGAAAATGTTAGGTAATTTTGATAATCTACGATTTTTTTCCTGAATTAAGTCGAAATAGAAGTGCCTCTCTCAAGAATTTTTTCAATACTACCTGGTTATAATTATTGAAATATACATAAATAAACACGTGCACTGAATCCCAGATAGAAATTCGGTTGATATCGGTGGTGGAAATGGGGTTAGATCATAAAAACATGGGACGGTTAATTGAAGGGTATACGATAATTATCGGAATTGGAGTTGCCATTACTATAGCAGGGATGATTGCATTTGGTGTGTTGATAATATTGATCAGCCATGGTTTTCTGTTCCTTTGATTTTTGTTTTCTTGGGCATGTGGATAGCCGCCAGTCAATGGAACGAAGTTGGTAAATTACGAATCGTCGCTGGGTTTGTGACCTCTGTTACTCAACCTACACGGATAACCACCGCAAGTAATTTACTCAGCCTGAAAAAATCCGATTTTGTTCGGAGTCTAACTAAACTGATTACCCGGGGGGTCATAGAAATCGACATATTCCCAGCCGTCGATTCCTTCGGCCCCAAGGGAACGAAACGACCAAAATCCGTTCCAAAAGACTATCAGCCTACTTCCATCACTTCTGCCTCGTCTCATCAACGAATTACCACTAGCCTCCAATGGATTGGACTTGCTGGAACAATTATTGCGATAATCTATCATGTCATCGGGCTCATCCGCTTCCTTGGCTTTTTTTGAAATTTCGAGAATCGAGGCAAAATCTCTTCGGGGCTCGGTCAAAAATCCTTCTCTCTAGCCTTTGGAATTGCTCTAATCTTATGCATTTTGTTAGAAATGGCTTAGTGAGACTCTTACCATAAGTTTTACAGATCTTTTTTCATGAATACGTTACAGTGAATGTACCAATTTGGCGTTTCACAATCAGAAAACGGATCGGTATCTTGAAACCCCATCGACCTGTATAATTGGTGAGCTACAGTCATAAAATCTTGACTTTCAAGACGTAGAGTTGAGTATCCAAATGCCTTTGCTTTCTCCATCAATTTTGTTAAAAGCTTTCTTCCAATACCTTTTCCCCGATGTTCTGGTCGAATGTACATGCGTTTTATTTCACCAACGCGTTCATCGACCGGACATAATGCCCCCATACCAATCACATCCCCGTCACTTTCAAGGAGATAGATTATTCCCTTAGGTGGTCTAATCGTT
Source organism: uncultured archaeon (assembly GCA_964347205.1). Lineage (GTDB taxonomy): Archaea > Asgardarchaeota > Hermodarchaeia > Hermodarchaeales > Hermodarchaeaceae > Hermodarchaeum. The sequence goes on along the minus strand of CAYFXY010000005.1, from coordinate 60,956 downwards.
GTGAATTTTTTAAGATGCTCTTCCACATATTCTCTGATTGTCATACTACCCTGGGTTTCAGCGTCAATATTGTGATGTAAACGCATTTGATTCGCAATCCATGTGAGAAATTCAATATTCATCTCCAACAAATGTACTTGATGAGAAATGGGATTGTAGGGGACAAATCTAACCACGATTGAACTCTCCTATAGAAGATATCTTGAGATAAGCTTCATAAAAACATAGTTGGAGAGATTGGAAAGAGAGTGTTTTGTTATTTCGAGTGACCTCCAGAAATAGGTTCTTAGACATAGTCTTTTAATAAAATTCCTTGGTGTTCTCTCTACCAGATCTCAACGCCATAATTTATGAATACAAGAACCCCTCAGAATACAGATCTGCATATGTTAATTCTAATGGAGCACTTGTTATGCGAAGGCCAAACTTCAAAGATGTTTTGCGAGCCCAAGACCGGATAAAACCGTACTTGCCACCCACCCCACTCCATAGCTATTCTTCTATAAATGAGCTAATTGGGACTGAAGTGTACATCAAACATGAAAATTATCAACCCATTGGCGCTTTCAAAGTACGAGGCGGTATAAACCTCATTTCTCAACTCTCAAATAAAGAAAAACAACAAGGTGTAATCGGGGCTTCAACGGGCAACCATGGCCAATCGATAGCCTACGCGGCAAAAATCTTTGGGGTCCGTGCAATCGTTGTTGTCCCCGAAAAAGCAAATCCAGGAAAAATAGCGTCCATGAAGGCAATGGGCACGAAAATCATTTTTCATGGTGCTAATTACGATGAATCCAGAATTCATTGCGAAGAATTGGCAATAAAACACGGTTATCGCTATATTCATTCCGGAAATGAACCTGAATTAATAGCAGGTGTGGGAACAGAAGCATTAGAAATGCTCCAACAAGAACCGAAAATTCGAGTAATAATTGTCCCGGTCGGGGGAGGAAGTGGTGCTGCTGGTACTTGTATTGTAGCGAAAGCTATAGAACCAAAAATCATGGTGATTGGTGTGCAATCAGAAGCATCTCCTGCTGCGTTCCAATCATGGAAACAAAAGAAATTGGTTGAAGCACCCAATCAAACCTTTGCTGAGGGGCTCTCTACCGGAACCGCGTTCACTATACCACAAGAAATCCTACAGAAATATCTCACCGATTTCATTCTGGTTAGTGACCAGGAAATACTTCAAGCAATGGTCTGGATGATTGAAAAAGCCCACACGCTGGCTGAAGGTGCGGGTGCTGCACCACTCGCTGCAGCTTTCAAAATCCGTCAACGCCTTCAAAAGTTCAAGGTGGGACTTATTTGTTCAGGTGGAAATGTATCACTTAAGCATTTGAAAATGGCATTATCATCAACGCCGTCTCAATCCTAATTTATCCACTAATATCAACGCTCTGGAGGTATTGTATGAAATCCTATCATCTTTGTGTCATTGGTGGGGGGAATGGTGGTCACCAAATGGCTGGTCATTTAACGCTTGCTGGTCATACCATCAATTTTTTCGAGCTTCCCCAATTTCGCAAAAACATCGAACGCACACTCAAAACAGGGGAGATTGAGGTCAAAGGGCTTTATGGTGAAGGAATTGCTAAAGTCGAGCTTGCTACAACAGATATCGCTGAGGCCATTACCGGTGTTGAGTATATCCTGATTGTGGTTCCTGCTTTTGGTCATGCGCCTATTGCTGAGCTATTATCTCCGCATCTAAAATCTGGGCAATCCTTGATTCTTTTTCCTGGTAATTTCGGTTCGCTGGAAATGGCTCGGTTGCTTCGTGAAAATGGGGCGCCTTCTGATATTGTCATTGCTGAAACCAGCACCCTTCCCTATGGTTGTCGCCTTTATGGTCCTGGGCAAGTAGACTGCTTATTGGTAGCCACAGAGTTTTCCGTCTCAGCATTTCCTGCCACCTTCACGTCGAAAATTCATCGCCTCCTTGTTGATCTATATCCTGCCCGTGAGTTCAATGGACTAAGAATTAAAGAACCTCAACTAGCGGCAAACGTCATCGAAGTTGCACTTAGCAATCCGAATCCCTATATCCATCCTCCCGCAACACTTCTTAACACAGGTCGAATCGAATATTCTGTTAACGATTTCAATCTCTACCGTGAAGGCATTACAGCTTCAGTTGGTCAAATTATTGAAACCACCTACAAGGAATTTCATGCAGTAGGTGCAGCTCTTGGTCTTGCACCACTTTCTCATCCCGCAAGTGCGTTCAAAACATCGGTAAGTCCCATGGCTCTTGTGTTCCAGGCGCCTAAAGGAACCAATGAAATCATTGCATCAGTAAAAGGACCACATTCCCTTAATGATCGCTATGTTAGTGAAGATATCCCTTATGGATTAGTACCAGTGGGGCTTCTTGGTGATAGGTTTGAAGTGGAAACACCTATTATTGACGCCCAAGTTAATTTGTATTCTACTATAAAGCAAAAGAACTTTTGGAGAGTTGGGCGAACGCTCGACGATCTGGGTATTGCCAATATGAGTAAAGTTCAGCTCTTATCTTATCTTGAGGGAAGTGCCTTATGAAAATTCTAAAAAAATTGCGATTCTAGGTCTCTTACCGTGTATTCTAATACCTGTGAGCCAAAAGTATAATAAGCTTGATTTGAAGGGAGTCAGTGGTAGGTAAACGATTATGTCTGCTATTCGCCGATTTATGAGTTGGTTGGGCGGTGGACCCGATCTGAAGAAGCTCATCTTCCGTCTCGATGTCTTCTGCCGGAAGCTTGATTTACAACGGAAGATGCTCGAAAAGGAGGCAAGTAAAAGCCGCCAACGTGCTAAAAAATACCGGCTCCAAGGTAATATGGACGCCACCAGGATGTATTTGCAGCATCATTTACGATTTCAAAAGTGGACACTAAGCGTAGATGCCTATCGTTTACGTATTGAAGGATTACAAACCCAATTGCGTCAAAGCGAAGCTTTGGGTGAAGTTGCAAAAATTTTAGGACAACTCAATTCCGCATTAGGTGGACTGAAAAGCCAAGTTAAAGTTCCTGAAGTTGCAAAATTAGTTGACCAGATTGAAGGCAACCTTCGTCACTTCGAGATGACACAAGAAGTCGCTGAGGCGGGAATGGAACGGATGTCTGTTTCGACCGAAGTCACTGACGGTGAAGTGAAAGACGCATTAAAAGAACTGGATTCAGAAATTGAAATTGAAACAGGAACTTCGCTTCCTGAACCTGAAAAGCGAGTTTCTGAATTGGAGAAAGAGATTGAACGATTGAAAGAGGAGGGCTAATTAGTGGTAAAGTTCTGGGAAAAACTGTTTCCAAAAAAGCCTGAACCCAAAGAAGATACTATTGCCCGTATTCACCGGGTTACTGATAAGCTCGAGGTTCGTGGTCGACAATATGAAACGAAGGCTAAAGATTCGCGAATTAAAGCAGTCCGCTATGTTCGACGTAGTGATCGGAAGGCCGCAAAGTTACAGCTACGACGACGCCAGCGCTATCTCAGGAAGGCTCGCTTAATCGAACAGGAAATCGACCTGATGGAACGTGGTGTGGAAGCCATCAACCAGGCTCGCGGTGAAACCGAAGTTATTGGGGCCTTGAAAGGCATTGGACAAGAATTGCAAAATCTTAGTGAAACAGCTTCACCTGAAGTTGCAAGAGAAGTTATTCTTGAAACACAAGCTCTGATTGAAGAAGCTGAAGCTACTGAAGAGATTTTGGGATTAGGACTTGATGATGAAGAAATGGATGCTGACGTTGAAGCCGAACTAGAGGATATCGAGACTATGATTGCCCTCGAAGAAGCCGGTCAGCTCCCATCGGTGCCTGAAGGCGAAGAAGAGCTTTTAGAAACATCAGAAGAACGACGCGAACGGACAAAACGTGAATTGGAACGATTGAAGAAGGAAGTTAAAGAATAGCACAAGCAACTAACCGGTATCGGTAATCCACTTAACGCCGCTCATTATAGCCTTTTCGTGCGCGCAGATCTTGGATCTGTGCATCAACCAAATAGAGTTCCTGAGTTAAAGAACGGTATTGTTTGAAGAATTTCTCATCAGACAGTTTTCCTTCTTCAAACTGTTGCTTTAATAACTCCATAGTGGATTCTATACTAAACCGTGTCTGTTCTAGTTGAAAAATTGGATCTCGCTCTAATCCATCGGGGCGTCGACCCAAAGGAGAGAGGCGCGAAGGGTAGTCTCTTGGGTATGGCCGGGGCGTATCAACTTGACTAGTAGGGTCAAGTTCGTCTGGGGAAACTGCGTAATTGATGAGTTGATCCAACTCATTGCGAAGTGACGAAACCTCGACCTTGAGGTTTAACACGCGCAATGATCCTGATGTGGTAACTAGGCTGTGTTCTGAAAAACTCGTGGCTAAGTTAATGGCATCAGGGATTTCTTCTAACACCTTGGACGGTCCTTTGAGTTTTAATTCTACTTCCTCTGTTGAAATCCGAAGTCTTCGTCGTAACCGCCCTTGCATCTCAATATCAATGATATCTGCTAGTGGGGCCTTGTAAACGACACGCATTTCTTTGTTGAAAAAGCCCTTTCGACCAAGAAATAAAAGGCGTTGAGTTGTGATGAATAGGATACCGTTTCCCATTCCCTCGCTGACTTCTGTTTTATTTAGACTTACAGGTTGAGCAGCTGCGACAGGTCGTTCATTTTCAATAACAGGTAAGTATTCAATGTGGTCATTGAAAAGCTTGTGCCATTCTGCCATTTGAGTTAATCGTTGTTCGATGGTCGCAAGGGTCACATCTAAATTATTAACCAAATCTCGACAATAAGCTTGATAATCTGCGACATCTTCTTGAACTGCCTCAATTAAACCTGCCAGTAAGGGAAAATCAGTTATGGTCCATCGCTCAGGCTGCATAAAACGGATTTTACTTGCACGGTGTCGTTCCACAACATTGCGTGCTCGAAAAAGAATGCGTTCTTGAACACTGGGAAGATCTGTTTTCATAAGATCTAAGAGTTCTTTCTCAACTTCTGGATTATGGAGAAAACTTGCAGTACGAAGCTCTCGCACACGCCACCGTAGAATGCGTAGACGAGCTGCGAATCCAGCTAGCAATTCATGCCCGGTCCGTAGTCGATAATAAGTCGTTTTAAATCGTCCCACCAAGTCTTGACGCATATTGTGAATGGGAACAATCTCTTCAGACCCACAGTTCGAGCACAAATACACACGACGTGTGGCCATCTGTGCTGGCTCCTCACACTCCGTACAACTCCATTCCTCTTCTTCATTTTGATGAAGGTTCTCAGAACCACAACGAGGGCAAGTGTAAAATTCGCTAAGATCTTGACGTGAACAAGAGAGACAAAAGACTTGGCCACATTCTTTACAATACCGTTCTGCCAAATTGATGTGGCATGAGGGACAGAACGCACTGTTTTTTGGATCCACCGCTGGCCGGGACATGCCCTTTTCGTCCGTTGGATTCTACATATAGTTTTCGTGAAATCTGCTAAATAGGCTTAGATGTCCTTGAAAACAAGTTTTCTCCCGACTTAAATCGTAAAGTTAGCGCGCGACTTACCCCTCTAAATGCGCTAGAAAGAAGTTTTGATGACGACAATTTGCCGGTTCAAGGGAAGAGTTACATTATAAATTTGAACATGATCTAATTTGGCTTTTTTTAGACCCCGGTGAGTATGACCATGAATCGCTAAAGTTGGTGAATGTTGAACTAGGAGGTTTTCTACTCGTTTGCTCCCCATTTGAGCAAAGGCACGTCGGGTTTCTCCTTTCATCGTGAGAAAAGTAGGAGCGTAATGAGTGAGAAGAATTGTGAAGTGTTTTTGGACTTTAGCCTTTTTGAGAAGTGAATCTAATTTTGAAAGACGTTCGGTATAGAGTTCGCGGACACTTGGCACGTGGCGGGATTGCCAAAACGTGGGTTGGTCTAAAACTCCTCGACTTCCAATAACGGTGACTTCATTACCTCGAATGGAAAATGTGGCGCTTTCGTCATCCAAAAAGAGGATTGTGCCTTTAGCTCTAGCACGTAATGTCTCTTTAATGGAATCGTAGTCATCGTTTCCAAAGCACGCCACTATCGGGCATTCGAGCCGTGATTCAACTATTCTATCATTGAGCGGTTTGATACCCCGAGGGTTTCCTCGGTTGACAAGATCACCTGCTAACAGAAAGAGATCCAATTTTGCAGGGAGTTGGCGTAATGATTTGATGAAGAGTCCCTGATATTGGGGCCAGTGTATGTCACTGGTTGCAGCGATTCGCAGCCTTTTATCCTCTCCTATTACACAATGATGAATATGCT
>CAYFXY010000005.1:51931-54658 GCA_964347205.1 uncultured archaeon | reverse complement strand
TAAACCTAAGTATGCTCCAATTTTGTCATAGAAGCTGGCGCGTGAAGCATTCTTAACGGGATTACGGATAATGAGAATCGCAGATGCTGCAACGCAAAGGGTACCAGGTATGAGAAGAATGACGTAGAGTGGACCGGTCCAATTCCAACCAAACATGTTCATAATCCACGGAAGCCAGAAGCCAATAATTCCAATGCTGTTGCAAACTGCAGCAAGACGAGCTGCCGGAACAACCCCGTATCTTCGAGCAATTGTTTGAACATCACGAAGCGCATCACCCTCAATATCCTCAATTCCTTTAATGCTCTCTCTTCCTTGGAGGACACTGGCGGCAGTGATGAAATAAACAAAAATAACAATTGGAATAAATAGGTACGTAACTAAGGCACCATAAAAGAGCCCAAAGGCGAAGCTAATCGCTACTGTGAAGTTTCCCCAAATTCCCATAACTTTACCTTTTGCAGCATAGAGCAACCCGACTAGGGCGAAAAGTGCTGCAATTGCCACAGTCCAGATATGAATATAGGAATAGGGAATAGTGAGCATTGAGAAAAAGAGAGAAATGATGACGAGAATGATTGTCCATGCCTTAGCTTGCCGTACAGAGATTTGACCACTTGGGAGTGGTCTGTCAGGACGATTGACGCGGTCAATTTGTAAATCATAGATATCATTTACGACATTTCCAGCTGCAGCAAGAAAAAAGTATGTTAAGGCAGTTAGTGAAACTACAATCACCAGATCAAGAATAGTCCACCGCACTAATCCGAAGTTAGTGATTACAAACCAGTTTGTTGTTAAAACACCAATCAGTGCGGTCAGGCTTCCGAAAAGTGGATTAGCCGGACGCATGATGGTAATGAAGGCTTTCAGGTTCATGGAGCAACGCCTCGAAGATAAAGTGTGCACTGACATTTCAGGCTTAAATAAGAAGCGGCAAATCAAGGAAATAAGGGAATAGTTTCAGCGTCCTCTCTGCTGCCCGTCTGTCTATTCAAACAGATTATCATGAATAAATAAAAAAGTGCTATTCACCGCACAGACTATAGGGAATCAGTTTGGCAGACGAAAACGTCAATTTCCGCTTCAAATCCCATCATTCTAATATGCTAATACATCTGGGATATCTTGTAGAAAATCACCAAACCCACCCTTTCTCTCTTACCTTGCAGGATTTAACCAACCTTTTTGTTGTTGGCAAGCGAGCCCATGACATTTACTACCATCTTCTTGTTCAGCTCTGTGACCATCATCACATTCCTGTGAAGGTTCTAAGAGATAACAACATCGAAGAATTCGAAGACCAAATCTGTGAATGTCCACTTTGGTATCTCAATCTACAAACTGAACTCATCACTTTTAATTTGCTAGACCTGGAATCAAGCGCTGATCCGTTTCGGCAAATCTTAATCCTGATTAACCTTTTTGAAAATTTTGCTCCACTCACCCCTTCAGCTCGAAATCTCCTTCACATTATATTTTGGAAGACAATCCTTTCAACGCCGAACCCTACATTTCAATATCTGCAAAATACACTTACTCTTCATCAACACTATAATGCGGCTTACCACGAAATTTGGCGATTACTTGAAGCTCTCCCCCATGACCTATTCGAATCAAATTATGAAAATATCTCTCTTTCTCGAATTCATCGATTTCCAATGATTATCTCGGGAAGTCGTGACCCCAAAATTCAATTCGCAATGAACCTTCTATTATTGAAATTGTGTGCTGATCAGGGTGCACATCCACCCCCACTCTTCCTTGTTGACCCGCCAGCTCTAAATTCCCAATTGCTAGAATGGCTTTTTGTCCGCTATGCTGCCGCAAAGAGACCTCTAGTAATATTCGATTCAGATGAAATCATTTCTAACCCTCTACCTAGCCAAACCTATAACTGTATTATTACAGATTCTACAGAGAATTCGGGCTCTCCGCTACGCCACCAGTTTACTGAAAATGAACTAATCAATCTCCATCTAAATAATGATCAAGTAGCAGTGCGAGTTCGGAGTGAACCTGTCACTCGAATTATCAACATTTTTTAAAAACATTTTACAGGGTCAAGTTATGAAAAGTTCATTCTAATGAGCTAAGTTTTTCATCAATCCGTGAAATAAACTCCTGGTTACCTATCCGTTCAAACATTGATCGAGCTTGCATGTAGAGTTCTTTTGCTTGTGATATTTCACCAATAGATGCATGATGATCGGCAAGTTCTTCTAATTTTTCACCCTTTCGCCGCACATAGGCACTCAACTGTTCACTTGGTTTTGACAACTAATCCACCCTAATATTTCATGTGCTACAATCCTCTTGAACCTACCTGAATAAATCAAATTATTAACTCCTAAGGCAATAATTCTTCTTCAAGCCCGGGTTCTATCGGAATAACTGCTCCTACAAGTTCTGTGAATTCGGGGTTCTGTAAGGGCTGGCATTGGATTCATAATAGGTTCCATTGCTTTATGGAATTAAGCGTGTTCGGTCTCGGGGAAAGAGAACCGCTTCACGGATATTTGAGTAACCAAGCATTTGCATCGTTAAACGTTCGACACCAATTGCCAATCCTCCATGGGGAGGTGCTCCGTATTTGAAGGGCTCAACATAGAACGCAAAAGTCTTTGGACTCAATCCTGCTTTCTGGAGATTTTGAATAAGCATATCGTATTGATGGATGCGTTGACTACCAGTGGTTACTTCAATCCCGCGATAAATTAGGTCAAA
>CAYFXY010000005.1:51169-51816 GCA_964347205.1 uncultured archaeon | reverse complement strand
TCAAGTCCTTTATCTCGCAGCATTTCAATAGCTTCTCGGACCTCAATGCGGCGAATAGGAATCTTTGGAACCTTTATGGTTGCTCCAAGTTCTTTGAGCTCCTCCGAACAAGTTTTTTTCACCTTCGTGAATACATCATGCAGCATCTGTTCTTCAAGTTGCATTACATCTTCTTCGCTAACAATCCAAGCCATTTCAAAATCGAAACTGGTATATTCATTTAGGTGCCGCGGGGTGTTATGTTTCTCTGCTCGATAAACTGGCGCGACTTCATAGACCCGATCAAATCCTCCCACCAAACATAGTTGTTTATAAAATTGAGGGCTTTGGGCTAAGAATGCTTTTTTCTCAAAATATTTAACTTCGAAAAGATCTGCACCCCCTTCAGTCGCCGTGGCTACGATTTTTGGAGTGTGAATCTCGCGAAAGCCTTGATTTTCTAAGAAATGACGCATCTGAGCAATTGTAAAATGTTGAATTTTGAAGGTTTTTTGGGCGGTTAAGCGACGTAGATCCATCACCCGATTATCAAATCGGGTTCCGATATCTGCTTCAACTTTTCCTGACGTGTCTAACGGCAGCGTTGGAGGTGAGGTATTAACTATGAAAATCTCTTCGGGAACAAGTTCTATACCTCGCTGGGCTTG
>CAYFXY010000005.1:50283-51148 GCA_964347205.1 uncultured archaeon | reverse complement strand
TCGAGTAGTTCCGGAGCAGTCGTAGAATGTGGAAGTGTACATTGTATAAGCCCCTCTCGGTCACGCACAATAAGAAAACTAATCTTACCTAATCGACGGATCCGTTGCACCCAACCCATTATGGTGATCCTCTGCCCCTTGATTTTGGGTGATAGTTGATTTGAGAAATGTGTCCGGCGAAGGACTTCATGACGTGAGGTTTTTGGAACCTTGGATTCTGGTGTAATTGACAGACCTCCTGGGAGTTCTCAGTGAATGCGTATCTTAAACGTTTCTTCTCCGATTTATTATTCGCATTACAGCCTTGTTTCATTTTGAGTTGATTTTCTGTCTAAGCTCTTTGATCAGTTGGTTGATCTGAGGAATCTGTAATTCTTTAACAGTTAATTCAGCATGATCAATGAAAGTTATGAACGTGTCAGCAGAAAACCCACTTTTTACCAATTGTGTTGCATGCAATGCTGTCGCTAATCGATCTGCTGCTTCGACGAGACGTGCTTCAAACGTTTTTCCATCATTATATTCCATCCAGATGTCGTTTAGCTTCGTCTGAAGCTCTCTTGGAAGGTTTGCAAGAATTTTTTTCATTGCTTTGTTTTCCGCGTGATGTTTCGCTTTCTGAAAGGTTGGATCGGCTCTTTGGGCGCTTATCGGAATATCCCCAATTTCTGCCTCAGGTAAATCATGTACAATTGCCATTAGGAGTAACCGGAAAAGGTCAACTTTTTTGTTAACCTGTTGGCTGAGGATGTATGCTATAATAGCAGTTGTATGGGAATGAGCTGCGACATTTTCTGCTTTAGAGGGAGGAATGCCTCGTAAGAGCCAACCAGTTCGGAGTACTAGTTTTAGATTATCACAGATG
>CAYFXY010000005.1:49344-50273 GCA_964347205.1 uncultured archaeon | reverse complement strand
TCCCTCACACTTAGGGGCTAACCTTGAAAAAAGGCTCACTTTTTGGCAAATACCGCAGCAATTTCTCGACCAAAGTGTCTAAAAACTGAAACCACATGTCCAAGTGATTCAATTTTAACGCCGGCTCCAATCAAAACAAGTGGTCCTGCATCAGTTACAACAATAATACCTTTTTCCCCACGGACAATCAGTTCAAATAATGGTTCGAATGATAATTTCGATACGGCTTCAATGCCTGTTTGTAGTAGAACAGCTGAAATGGCGAAAAGCAAGTCTGCATCGATATCTACACCCTTTGTTGAGCTGAATGCAACTCGACGGCCTGCTTTTGTAACCACGGCAAGTGTTTCAAGTTCTGTGTACAGTGTAATTTCGCGTAAGTACATCGCTAATTGTTTGGCTTCTTCTTCGCTCATGGCAAATTGCTGCATTATTAGCCCTCACATTTTCTAAGATTTTTGGCGCCCTTTTTCTCTTCTAGAAGCTTCAATCAGTTCGGTTATTTGACGTGCCATTTCCTCTTTCACAGCTTCCTTTTCATGAAGATATTCCTCTTCTTCTAGGCGTTTGAGGAATTCGATGGCTAATCCTTGCCCATCCTTAATGACGACTCGAGGCGTATAACCTTGGGCAAATACAGTGCCTTCTGGAAGAGAATCGATTCGCTGTAATTTTCTTTTAATTGTCTTCTTGCCTAATACACTGGTCGATTCTTCTGTAATTCCGAAAGCATCAAAACCGATTAACACAAACTCTCGTCGGAATCCGGGAACTGGTTCAAGTTGTTCGACCTGTTGAATGATTTCCGATGGGGGGCGAGGAACTTGTACTGGTTGCCGCTCAGGTTTCTTAGTGGCGGTAACAACTGCTTGTGTATAATCTGCTGGTTTGGTTGGTTGAGCTGGTGCAGGTTTGGGAGGTTCCTCAAT
>CAYFXY010000005.1:48882-49334 GCA_964347205.1 uncultured archaeon | reverse complement strand
GGTTCTAAGGGCATTGGTAGCGCTGCTGCTGGTGCGGCTTTTACGCCCTCGTCGAGCTTTGTTGAGAGTGGAAAGCCCATTGCTTCAAGAAATTGGGCGCCCTCTTGTCCTTCATCCTCTGAGACGATTTTGTATACGAGCCCTCGTTGGTCTCGAATGCCTGAGGCACGGCGGGCAGCAATAAATTTGCGGCGAACAGGTGCTTCGGTGCCTTTCCATATCCAGATAAGCCGTTCATCATCATCGATAATGATGAGAACTTCGTCAGCTTTCATATGTGTCTTCGCTGGAGCGCCATCCGTAATTTGAACTGTTTCACCGGTATCAACGACACGGAGCATCACTAATTCTTTTGGCACGCAGGTCACCAACCCCCACGGACAGAGTTACATACTTCTTTGTGTTAATAATTGTTTTCTGGGAATGGAGAGAATATCTCAAATTTTTTAGCA
>CAYFXY010000005.1:44286-48872 GCA_964347205.1 uncultured archaeon | reverse complement strand
TTATTAATGCTGTTGGATTGTCGAATATAAGCTACACACTCACCCATTCTAAGGTTTTCTCATTTATTCTTCATGTGTGCAGGAATGATGTAGGTGTCTGGTGCAGTTTCGATGGGTTTCAGGTACTGATGAAGTGGCTTTGGTATCAGAATTCGTCCATCCTCTTGGAGATTATTTTCTAATATCGCTGTAATAGATCGCGTTGTGGCAATTACTGTTGAATTGAGAGTATGAACAAAACCTTTTGTTGGGTGCCCTCGCTTTTCAGCAAACCGTGTATTTAGACGGAATGCTTGAAAGTCGGTACAATTACTGCAAGATACGAATTCGCGATACCTACCTTGCGATGGCATCCAGAGTTCTAAATCATATGTTTTTGCAGCCACTCTGCTAAAATCGCCACTTGGTAATATGACGATTCGAAACGGGATTCCTAATGGTTTCCAGATTTCTTCTTCAATTGTAATCATTTTTTCAATCCAATTCCATGATTCGTCAGGTAGGCAAAAGACAAACATTTCGACCTTGGAGAATTGGTGAACTCGGAAGATTCCCTTTGTGTCCTTACCGTGAGCTCCCGCTTCTTTCCGGTAACAGGGGCTGTATCCAGCGAATAGTAATGGTAGCTCACCAATTTCTACGACCTCATTCATGAATTGGGCCGCGATTGGATGCTCAGAGGTGGCGATAAGATAGAGGTCTTGATTTTCTAATTTGTATAGCGAATCTTCAAATGCTGAAATGTCAGTTACACCACTATAAGCAGCGTAGTTCAACATATTTGGAGGTAGAAGTGGTGTGAATCCTCGCTTGGTGATTTTATCAAGGGCATACAAGGCTAACCCAAGGTCTAGCCAGACAATGTCATCGAGTAAGTAGAAAAAGCGAGATCCAGCAACTTTTGCTGCACGTGCTGTGTCAATAAGTCCAATGGCTTCAGAAATATCATAGTGGCTTTTAGGTTGTTCCTCGACTACCTCATATTCAATTTTAAGACCTTGAGCTGCTGCAACAAATTGGTCGACATGATCTTTCCAAACTCGTGGTTTACCAATATATTTTACTGGCTTGGCATCAGTTTCGTCCTTACCATCAGGAACCGATTCGTGAACGATGTTTGCAATATTTCGTAACCTATCCATCCGATTCTTCTCAAGGTCTGAGAGATGTTGCTCTCCATCGGCTACCTTTTCAGAAAGTTCTTTAGACTTGTGTATTAGTTGATCACGATCTGCTTTATTTTTGGTTTTGCCTATTTGCTGGGCTACTTGATTGCGTTGACGTTGGAATTCAGCAAGGTCTGTCCGAGTCTTTCGCCATTCTTTATCAAACCTAACAGCTTCATCAACGATAGCTGAATCTAGTCCACGACGTTGCTGAGATTTTCGGAGTATCTCAGGATTTTCACGAACGGCAGCAAGTATGGACCACGCACTCATTTTAATGCCTCAGGAAGCACTCAACCTTCAACAACTAAAAAACCTTCCTGCCTTTCACGGATGTTGAAATTAATGAATTATTCGTAGCTTGTTTTTAGAACCATTCCGACCGACGGGCACAGATTACAAAGAGAACCACAACGATGATAATGATGACAATGCCGACAATCCACCAAGGGAAGACATAGAGGTCTGAGCTAATAGGTTGGAGAAGAGTTGGTAATTGGTCGAGCATCGCCAAGGTGGAAACAGCTAAGTTTGTCTGCGGAACGAAACCTGTAGCTCCGGTCATGTCTGCAAAGCCTCCGTCTCGGGTTTGTGTACTTAGTATCCAGGAGGTGATATCTGGGCTAGATAATTGATCATCAGCTCCAAGGATTAGGAGTGCAGCAACTGCATAATAGGTTGCCCAGTGAGTTGCAACGGGGCTAGCGGGAGTTAGGCTAAAACCACCATAATATTGTGGATAATTTGAATTAGATCGATAATGAGGAAGAATGTATTCTATTACAGCTGTTTGATTTATGGTGTTGAGAGAATTGAGGATTTCTAGGCTTCGGAGCGCCATATAGGTGGTTTGTAAATCCGCGGTTGTGCTATTTCGACCATTAACGAATCCTCCATAGCTGGGTGAGTTTTGATCGCTTAGAAATTGGCTGGAATTAAGCCACACAATTGCAAGTGATTCATTCATTTGAGTGATTGCGTTATAAGTTTCAAGAGTTTGGATGCCAAAGTAGGTTGCTGAAACGGTAGCGGAACTGTTAATTGTATCCAGGAAGGCACCGACTGTTTCTGGATAAATTGTCCCATTGATTCGTTGGAGATTCACAACAAAGTCAATGAGGAGGGCTTCATCAGTGCTTTCGGTTGTGTTAAGGCGATCAAGGGCTTGTGTGGCAAAATAACTAGCTGTTAAAGTGGCGTTTGGTGCGTTAGGGTCTGGACGAAACCCGCCATAGCTGAGATCTGTAACAGGAGAGGTGATTTGCAGGTTTTCTATCCATGCAGTCATGTTATTATTAAGAATCCGATCAGGCAAAAGAAGGTCCGCTGTAAGCCACGCATCTAGGATATTAAAGATATTTGCGATAGCATAAGTGTTTGAAATCGATGGACTGGTTGCATCTGGGTTGAGGGTGGCTCCACCAGAGGTATCAATGCTGGTCACGGAAAAAGTGATAATAACATCTTGGCGTGTGGGTGCGGCTATCGCGGTTAAAGGGCTTGCCATGACGAGAACAAATAGCCCTAAGATGAGGATACTGGTGAACCTACGCAAGCATTGCTCCTCCAGATTCGGTGTACGGACGTTCACGGCAAGTTCTACCTTAAAACCTTGCGGTCAGTGACCTTTATTTCAGAGGTTTTACCATGAGCCAATGAGTTACTGCCTTTACAGCATCCCCACAAGCACGTACGATTTGCCGTGGTTCACCGGTGATATCACCTATCGCGTAAACACCAGGGATGTTAGTCTGTTGGTGTGAGTCCACCAAAATATTTCCTTTCTCATCAAGATTAAGGTCCGTGGGTTCACAAAATCTACTATTTGGTTCACATCCCACAGCGATAAACACACCATCAACACGTTGGGTCCACTTTCGGTTTGTCTTTGTATTGTGTAATTTCACATCAGTAACTACCTCATCGCCTAAAACCTCCAATAATACAGTATCCCAAAGAATCTCAACGTTGGATGATGCAATTAACCGATCAGCGTAAGTCTTCTCAGCACGTAGCTCGTTACGGCGATGAACTAAGTATACCTTTTCTACAATGTTAGCAAGAAACAGCGCATCCATTGCAGCTGTATTTCCTCCTCCTACAACAACTACGGTTTTTCCTCGATATAGGGGGCCATCACAGGTAGCACAATAACTAATTCCTCGCCCATGGTATTGCGTTTCACCGGGAACACCTAGCTGCGCATCACAGGCTCCCATCGCAAGTATAATTGCGGGTGCCTGGAACTCTTGCCCTTCCGCAGTAATTGCAACTTTTGTTTTCTCAGAGAATTGAAATGATTCGACGGGGGTCATTTCACGAATTTCCACTCCTGCTTTCTCTGCTTGGGCTTTCATCTTCATTGTCAAATCTCCTCCACTGATTTTCTCAAATCCCGGGTAATTTTCAATCTCCCAAACATTTATCATACGACCACCGCATATCCCGGCTTCTAATATTATTGTCTTCATACCCATACGGGCGGCGTATAATCCGGCAGTCATTCTTGCGGGTCCACATCCAATGATAATGAGATCGCGTTTTTCAGCCATAATTGAACTAGCCTCAATTCTCGTGAGACAAGCGCTCTGCTATTTCTAAGTTTTGCCCTTGTTTCCTTAAATAAAGAATATCAAAGTCCCTATAATTCTTGTAACGTTCCTTGAGCGACATCTTCCAGCCTTTCGACAGCTTCTTTGTAACCACCTGCATAGATAATGTCACCAGGAAGTAATTTGAATCGCCCTCGAGGATCGTAGGTCCATTGATCATTTCGTTTAACTGCAAAAATGCGTGTTCCATGGTCTTCTAAGCGCAATTGCCCTAATGTTTTGTTAGCTAAGATTGATTTCGGTTCAACTATTTGGCGACTTACCCTTTCATCCGCATCTTTCAAAGCTAGTCGCATCAGGGGATGTACGTCAACACCTCTGAGAACTATCTCAGCCATTTGTGCTGCTGCATCAGCAAGGTTTTCAGCGGCAACACCAATTCGGATAAGTCCCAGTCGACGTTTTTCTTCGCCTTCTTCAAGCTCCATCCGTAATACTGCTAGTTCGAATTCTGTATGGAACTGGTCAAACTTTTCTTCCAATTCAAAAATGTCTTCGGCAATCTCTTTGTTGTTGGTAAGCAAAGCAGTATATGCTAAGTTGATGAGTAGTTCAGAGGTATCTTTCATTTGGATGAGCATCGCAAGAATATGCTCTTCGGGAGTTTCCTTTCCCTTAGGTGTTTTAAGTAATCTCTTCAAGCTCACCGGCAGCTAGCCTCTGTAATTTCTTTACGCTATCAGCGGAACCCCGGGCAATTACTCGGTCGCCTTTTGCGAATTCAAACGATTCGGGTGGATTAATTGTCCATGTACGTTTCCTTTGAATGGCAATGATGTCTGATCCGATTTCTTCTTCAAGATTGACA
>CAYFXY010000005.1:37303-44276 GCA_964347205.1 uncultured archaeon | reverse complement strand
AGATTGACATCCGCAAGGGTTTTTCCGATTAGCAGAGATTTGCCAAGAATTGTGGCACGTCCCAATATCTCTTCTGCTTGGCTCACTGCAAGCCAAAGTATTCCTGGGATGCCTATGTCGTGGAGTACAAGTCCTGCAATATCTGCCGCTGCGTCGCTGATTTTATTGGCAGATGAGGCAGTCTTCATTATGCTAACAATCTGTTCCGCATCGTTTTTATCACGAACAGCCAATGACGCGTTCATAAGTAGTAAATATCCAAGATAATCAACGCGTTCTTCCATATCCATGACTTCTTCAGCCAAATCCTTATCGTTAAACATCACAGCTGAGTAGGCTAAATCTATCATTAATTCGCTGAGATCTTTCATTTCCACCAGTAGGTTACGGACTGGTATCGGCTGAAACTCAACTTCGTGAAGTTCCTCTTGCATAACGGTATCACGGTCTCCCAGAAAAAATGGAGGTCCATTACTTAATGTACTCTTCGGAAATACTGGTTTTTCAGTCTTTCGAGTTGTGCAATAAAGCAAAGACACTTAATAGTTGAAGGTGCACACAGGCTACTCGGCATCTATGGAGTTGGCTTCGGTGGTTGTTGGACGGATTAAGGAACAATTCAAACGAGCGTTTGCCCCTTTTGCTCGTATTGTAGCAAGGTCACGAATTCCACCGAATGTTTTCACGCTTTTGGGTCCAGTTGTCGCAATATTTGCGGCATGGATGTATCTCCAACAACAGCTTGCTCTTGCTCTACTTTTTCTGCTGATTACTGGGTTTGTGGATGCTCTCGATGGAGCCTTGGCTCGTGCCACGGGCAAAATAACAACTTTTGGCGGAGTATTAGATAGTATATGTGATCGATATAGTGATGCAATTATACTTTTTGGTGTGATTCTGGGGGGATGGGTGTCTCCATTCTGGGGAATTATCACAATTGTGGGTAGTCTTTTAGTGAGTTATACGCGTGCCCGCGCGGAAGCTGCTGGAGTTACACAGCTTGGAATTGGAATTGCAGAACGCCCCGAACGCTTAATCATTTTAATGGTAGCTACTTTACTGCAATATCTTACCACTATTGGAATTCTATTTGCACCCCCCAGCTTCTTTGGTATTATTTTTTGGCTCGATTATGGAGTAATTCTCGTCGCTATCCTTGCACATGTAACGGTCATACAACGTACAATAGCAGCGTATCGGGCATTAGCTAAGACTAGCTTAGAGTTTGAGAAAGAAGCTGAAGATAATTCCTAGCCTGAACAAGAGTGTCACGCCCTTTTTCAGTAATGCGATAATATTTCCGCGTTGGACGCCGACCTTCCCGGCGTTCTTCACTGAGCTGAACAAGCCCGTCACGTCGTAACTTGTAAAGCAAGACATACGCGGTTACTGATGCCATATCGACGCCAAACCGCTCTTGAACGGCACCCCGTAATTCATAAGCAAAATAATCTCTCTCTTCTAAGAGAGTTAAAACATATAGCCAAAGATTCTCTTTGGTGGTTCGAGAAATTAATCGTCTAATGGCTTTTGTCGGGTGTTTCGAATAGGTTTCAATTGCTAGCTGAAATTTCTGATTTTCTGACATGATGTCCAGAACCTTAGTGTATGAATTCATTTTCATTTGGGCTGATGATGCTTTATTCGCCGGGCTAATTCGAGCAGAAGTAAACTTAGGACTTGGCTTCCCAAAAGGCTTCGCGTTCCTATGCTAACTTCGGTTACGGAATATTGGTGAACGGTTTTTTCGTGTCGATTGGAAAGCCCTTGATCATCTCCAAGTACTATTAGGAGTGGTTGATTCAGGTTTAATTTTACCTGTGCGAGGGATTGACCAGTTTCAGTTAGATACAAAATTTGTTTTGTTGCTTGGACCTTATTTTGTAGAGTTTCACTGAAGCTTTTTGATTCTAATGTGAATTGAGGCCATTGTGAAATCTGTGTGGTGGTTTGCTTTCGATACTGAAACAATAGGCTCTTAAGAATTAATGCGCAGGCGAGTTCACTTTCAGGGAGTATACCGGGCTCCACATTGGTTACACATAGATGAAGTGGGGGGTTAGGAGGGCCACCCAACACTGCATGGAATTGAATGAAAGGTGCTAAAGCAGGTATTGTGCGAAATGTGGAGATAATAATTCGACATACGACATCAAGACGACCACTAGTTCCAGGAACATCTCGAATGAGAAATTCATCGGTTGTTCGTGTCCGCGGGGCATCTAATATGATTGACAGATTCAGTATTGACTCCTCCGCAAGCTACTACTAGCTTTGAAAGGATCTATCATTTATTGTTTAGCAGGTTAACGTACTTTCCGGTCTTTGCGGCTTCGAATAGTTACGACTCCGCGATGTACAGCACAACTGATACAATACCACTTTGTTATACGGCGGCTCGGTAAATATGTTCCAGAACGACGGAGCTCCCGCGCCATCTGCGGGTCAACAAAAGATGCACGTGTGGTGCGTTTCTTCGCTTTATCACGAGGGACTACTTTTCCACATTGAGTACACTGAACTGTAGATCCACGACCGGTCGCCCCTTTACTACGACCACCACTTTTTCGTTTGGATGGCAAACTTCAATCATCTCGAACGATCACAACAGCCTGTATCAGCTGTCAGTTCAGCTGAGTCCAAAGCTGTCTGAGTGGAGCATGTTCCCTAGCTACAAAAACTTTATGCTCCCACTCGCTGTTAATCAATTGTCCTGCCGGATTCAGCTAATGGGTGGCCGTAGCATTCAAGTTTAAATGCTTTATACCAGCCAAATGGTGACTGATTTACTGTGAACCCCCGGTTTTGTAACTCTTTTGTGAGGGTATTCATCATCTGAACCGCAAACCTGGGTTTAGCAAGTTTTCGGGGGAAAATATGAGCATGTGGATATAAAACCAGCTTTTTTACTTTTACTCGTTCAGCCACTAACTGAAGTTCTCCTGCAGCTTTTTGGCAAATTTCGGGTAATCGACCTTCATCAGAAGCTTCAACAGCACAAAATGCTGTAAGACAGTTTTCGAATTCGTTCCATTTGTCTTCGTCCGCCTCATCTCGAACACTTATCTTTACTGGTTCTGTGGCTTTATATGCCAAATTTCCATGAAATATTAACAATCGCATTTCAATCACCTATCTTTGCTGATATTTTTATTTCTTCTAAAGCTTCAGTGACGAGTTTCAGTCCTTGATTAATGAGACTTTTCGCTCGATTTTTGGTTTTTGCTTCGGCAAATACTCGGAACACTGGTTCAGTTCCTGAAGGTCGTAATAGGAGCCATCCATCTGAATAGCGCAACTTAATTCCATCTAGAGTTCCACATTCCACATCTTGTGGTACAATTGTCTTAATGTAATTAAGAAGTGGTTTTTTATGTGCGCCTGGGCAAAACACCTTTTCTTTTTCTTGATGATACATCGGAAATTGGCAATCCAATTCTTCTAATGATTTATCTTCACTAGCCATGAGGTCAAGAATTACTAAAGCTGTTAGTAATCCCTCCCTAGTCCAGGACCAGCCTCGGTAGATCACGCCCCCATTTTCTTCTCCACCAATAGGTGCGTTGACTTCTTTCATCTTTGAGACAATCCGTGGTTCACCCACGGCAGTAAGTGTGACTTCTGCTTCAACCATCTGGGCTACATCTCGGATAACATCACTGGTAGCAACTTGAGTAACAATCTGTTTAGGTTCTTCATTTAGGTCCCGAAGCCAATAATAAGCGGCTAAAGCAAAGACACGGTCACCCATGAGATAGCGACCCGTTTCGGAAATAAACACGACTCGATCAGCGTCACAATCCCAAGCTATTCCAATATCTACATCAGCGTCTTTAACACGTTGAATCAACCGGGTAAGGTTGTTTTCAACAGGTTCGGGCATACGATTTTTGAAAAATCCATCTGGCTCACAAAATAGTAACTCTGTTTTCACCTCAAGTAATTGAAAAAGTACCGGAATAATAGTAAAGGCAGTTCCACCACCACAGTCCGCTACAATCCGGAATTGCTTTTTTTGTAGTCGTGGCTCGTCAATTTGATTAACTAAATCTTTAATGTAAGGGGCACGGAGATCTTCGGTTGGCAGAAGCGCTCCACAATCCTCCCATGCGGTCTGAGGTTTATCTGAAGAAAAATAGTTGCGTTCGATTACTTCTTCTCTCTCGGGTGTATAAGGCGCACCATCCGCTTCCCAAAGCTTGATTCCATTGAATTCCGGAGGGTTATGACTTGCTGTAATCATTACTCCTCCATCTAAATCTAGTTGGGGTATAGCATAGGAGAGCAATGGCGTTGGGACAAGACCCAGCAAATAAATGTTACATCCACCTTTCATCAAACCCGCACTTACCGCAAGGCTCAGCATTTCACTCGTAACTCTTGTATCCCACCCTAGTCCGATTGTCTTTTGTGGTCCAATTTCCCGTGCTAAAGCAAAGCCAATATCATGTGCCAACTCCGAGGTTAATTCGTCGGGAACGCGTCCACGAAAGCCTTGCGTACCAAAAAGCCGTGGCAATGATAACTCCTCACGTAAACCTCAAAATATCTTGTTAGCGTATTAATGTCTAGGTAAGGAGAGATGGAACATGAACTCTTAGAACATATTCGCCGTTATGTTTTGTCGGGAAACCAAAGAACGAGTTTCTTGAATGTGAGTACCAATTTCCTTCCGAATCGCCTCAATTCGATCCGCTTCAAGGTATGGTTCCATGGTCCAAAGAAGCAATCCGGTATAGAGTTCTTTAGGGTCAAGAAGCTCTTCTATGTTTCTAATTGTCCGAAGGCGGAACAGGTATTCGTCTTCATACATACCGACAATTTGGCGCAGTTTTCGCGCTAAAGCATCCACATTTTCCACTAGCTGCCGCACACGTGGTTCAGCTGATCTATCTGGAGTTAGAAGATTAGCACCACGACGCTGAAGTTCGGAGACACGTTTTTCCATGAGTCGCATTTTCCGAATTGAGCTCTCAAAATCCGATGCTAAGGCTAATACCTTAGGAAGTACCTTATCAAGAAGTCCAATGTTTTTCGTAATTGCCCGATCAACAATGCCTTCAAATGATGCGAGTTTACCTAAATCCTCAACGTTTCGTAAGTAATTGATTTTAGACAATGAGCCAAGGATGACGCGAATGGGGCGGAGCGAATTGCGATGGGCTGATTCCCAGCGATTCATCGCATCATCAAGACCCCCAGTCACTTCCCGCATTGAACGTCCAAATTCACGGATAACTGCCGCAAGATGATCATCATCCATTGAAGCAGAACTCCCGAGGGAATCCGTAGATTTTACGACCCGCATCCTAATCCAATAAAAGTAATCTATGGATTTAACTTCTCCGCTTTGTGCATTGCAGAAAATACCGGACTATAAAAAGGGGTATAAAAGCTTGACCCAATGGTTTATGGGGAGGCAAAGCCATCAAGCTTCACTATGGTGTGGACTCCGTGCTTTGGGACTAGTGGAATTCGAGGTCGCATACCCGATGAATTAAGTCCAGATATCGCTTGGCAAATTGGGTTAAGTGTTGCTACCGTTTTTAATAAGCAACCAATTCTGCTTTGCCATGATAACCGAACTAGCAGTCCATTACTTACTAATGCGGTTGCTAGTGGGTTAATGGCCGGTGGGTCAAATGTTCTTTATGGCGGTGAAGTGATTACTCCCGCTGTGAGTTTCTACACCCGCCATCAGAAATTAACAGGCGCTGTTCTCATAACTGGAAGTCACATACCCGCTCACATGTCCGGAATTGAGGTTCTTGAATATGATGGTGCACCTGTACCAAGAAATATTGAAAAAAAGATTGAACACCTAAATTTGTCGGAACCTAAAACCGTGAATTGGATGAATCATGGCCATATGCAAATACTCACAGATGTTGGACAATTTTGGGTCTCCAAGGTTTTAGAACAAGTAGATGTTAACATAATTCGCCAACGAAAATTCCGTGTTCTTATTGATGCAGCAAACGGCACCGCAATTCCTTGGCTTTTAGACCTCGTCAAACAGCTCGATTGTACGATTGTTGAGTTGAATACAGAACCCAACCCCCTTTTTCCTGGCAGGTCACCCAATTTACGTGTTAAACTCTTAGATGAAGCCGTCCAGCGCGTTTTAGAAAGTAAAGCAGATATTGGTATTGCAACTGATGGTGATGCAGATCGGGCTTTTTTCATTGATGATCAAGGTCGCGCACTAATGGGCGATGTCTCCGGAACACTTCTCGCACAAATAGAACTTTCACGCCATGGCGGCGGCACTATCGTCACACCCATCAATACCAGCAACCTCGTTGAGGAAATTGTTGGGCAATTCAAAGCACGTGTGGTCTATAGTCGTGTTGGTCCCCCTGCCATGGTAGCCGCAGTGAAAAAGCACAATGCAATATTTGCCTTTGAAGAATCGGGAAAAATTATCTATCCCCGCCTAAACTACTTATCCGATAGCGGTTTGGCAACAGTCCATCTTCTGGAACACTTGGCAAAACATAATCTGACATTAAGTGAGATTATTGACAGTTTTCCTAAGTTTTACCAACAAAAAAGGGCTATCGCGTGTCAAAATGAACTCAAAGACGCAGTTACCACACATGCCCTAAATTCAGCAAAACAACAGTTTCCTCAAGCCCAGGTCATAACCAAAGATGGCATAAAGGTTGTATTCAACGATGGATGGCTCCTTCTTCGTCCATCGGGAACCGAACCAGTCTTTCGTTGCTTTGCCGAGGCAAGCAAGAAACACCGCGCCCAAGAGCTTCTGAGACTAGGATTAGATTGGATCGATGATATTCTCAAATCCCCTTCGAATACACATAAAGAAGGAAGAAGGTGACAATCATAATGGCTCCCAATCCTAACAACTCTCTCTTTGGAAGTTCTGGCATTCGTGGTAAAATCAATGAACTCATCACTGGGAACCTTGCAATCCGAATAGGATTAGCTACAGCGCATTATCTTCGTTCAC
>CAYFXY010000005.1:5108-37263 GCA_964347205.1 uncultured archaeon | reverse complement strand
TGATCATCGAACCACCGGACCAATGCTTACCTCCGCTTTAATCGCTGGATTACTTCAAGGTGGGATTCGAGTATATAAAGCGGGAATGGCTCCCACTCCAACAATTGCTTATGCAGCAGGAAAAGAGGGGATGAGTGCTTCATTAATCGTAACGGCGAGTCATAATCCTCCGGAATATAATGGATTCAAATTCCATAACCCAGATGGTGCCGGATTTTCCATCACACAACAATACGAAATCGAACAATATCTGCAGATTGCTAAATCAGTGTCTTGGGAATCTTTTGCCAAGTTCAGTTATTGCGAACCCATCTCGCTCCATATCAAGGCATTATTTCAAGCTTGTGAGGTAACTTCTTCGCATCATGTTGTCTTGGATGCAGCTCTCGGTGTGGGGGGACTAGTAACTCCAATTGCTTTACAAAAGCTCAATGCAAATGTAGAGACCCTCAATACTCCACCAAACGGCAAAGAATATGCTCAGCACTGTGGACCCTCAAAAATTCAAAGTGCCGCTGCTGCAGAATGGCAGCATTTTGTGTGTCTAGATGACCTCAGTAAAATCGTTCAAGC
Source organism: uncultured archaeon (assembly GCA_964347205.1). Lineage (GTDB taxonomy): Archaea > Asgardarchaeota > Hermodarchaeia > Hermodarchaeales > Hermodarchaeaceae > Hermodarchaeum. The sequence goes on along the minus strand of CAYFXY010000005.1, from coordinate 36,690 downwards.
AACAAGAGCTGAGATTGGACTCGCTCATGATGGTGATGCTGACCGAATTCTTGCTGTAGATGATAAAGGTCGTGTTCTAGCAGGTGACATCCTTCTTGCCTTAGTTGCTGACTATTACCTTTCTACCCGAGGGGGAAAAGTCATTGCAACTACAGTTTCCAGTTCAAGCGTTGTGGATCTCATCACAAAACAACACGGAGCGCGGGTCGAGCGTTGTCGGGTAGGTGATGTATTCGTGTCTAACTTAGTCAAAAAACATAACGCGGTGCTTGGGGCAGAACCCTCAGGACCCTTCATTTTTCCCGAAGTCCACTACTGCCCAGACGGTCCTTTAGCTGCATGTAAAATTCTCGAACTTCTCGATTGGGCGAAACGGCCCCTAAGCAGTTTGGTAGATGACCTCCCTACTACCTATCTATTACGTGCATCCGTGAGTTGCCCAAATGATCAGAAGAACCCAGCAATAGCTCAGATAGCTGAAACAATTGAAACGTGGTTAGATGTAGAGGATGTGAATCAGCTTGATGGTGTCCGTGTCAGTTTTTCAGATTCAAGTTGGGTACTCATCCGTCCTTCAGGAACTGAACCAGTAATACGTATTACTGTTGAAGCTCTCGCACCAAAGCGTGCAAAAACCTTACTTAAAGATGCAAAGATGAGTCTTCGTCGGGTAATTAGATAGTTGGGCGTCGCTTTTCTTTTGTATATGATTGTGTAAGATGCAAATGAGTATTATCGGGCACATCTTTTTGGACAACAATAGCGGGATCAATCCATGAGTTATAACCAATTGTTCGTCCTGGTAATGTGACCACACCACAACCAACTTTCGCGAAATCTCCAATCACTGAACCAAATTTGTCAGTATGTGTGGATACTAATTCGTAGCGAAGCATTACGTGTACTTCAGCTCCATCAAAGCGATAATTAGATAAAACTACGCTGGCTCCAAGCTCAACACTAAATCCGAGAATACTATCTCCCACAAAGGCTAAGTGTCCTATACTGCTTCCTGGCATAATTACTGTATTCCGCACCTCACAGGAAAATCCAACACGCACATCCTTATCCAGAACGGTGTAATCACGGATAAGGCAGTTGTTTCCCACAATAGCATTTGCTCCTACATACACCGGTCCTACTACTGCTGCGCCAGGAAAGATTCGCGCATGGGGACCAATCCATACATCCCCACTAATATGTGCTGCTTCACTGACCGATGCAGAGGAATCAATCCATTCACCTTTTTTTTGTTGGCGGAGGCGCTCAAATAAAATGGGAGACGCCTCTAATACGTTCCAAGTGCGTCCTACATCAACCCAGTCCTCTTTCGAATGGCTTCCATAAACAGTGTGTCCTTCATCGATGAGCTGCTGAATTCCAACTTCCAAATCCTGCGTCTTTCGTATGGCATCAAAAATCGCATTTGAAAAGACATAGACGCCAGCTACAGCTAGATTACTCGGTTCCGTACCCTTTTGCGGTTTCTCGATAATCGTTGTGATTTTTGTCCCATCTAAAGCCACAACTCCAAATTGCCAAGGATTTGGAACTTCTACTAATGAGAGTGCCATGCCATCAGTTTTTGCGGCGTTGAGCGTTTCTTGAAACCGGACCGTTGTGCTTATAATATCACAATCAGTCATAAGGAACCTATCATCGCCAGCGAGTTCTTTTTCCGCAGCAAGAACTGCATCAAACTCACCCTTTGGTTCCGCCTGTACAGCATAACTGATGTTAACTCCAAGCGAGTCCCCATCCCCAAAGTACTCCTCAATTTGGTCGCGAAAATGTCCCACGACGAGCACAATCTCTTTCATACCCGCTTCACGGACTATTTCGATTACATGATGCAGCATGGGTTTTCCAAGGAGCGGTAGCATAGCTTTCGGCCGATATTGTGTGAGTGGATGCAATCGAGTTCCATACCCCGCAGCAAGTATTAGCGCCTTCATCATCAAGCCCACTTCCATGTAGTTCCTGTTTTTTCATCTTCGATAACAATCCCCAAGGCCTTTAATTGACCTCGAATCTGATCAGCTGTTTTGAAGTCTTTCTTTTTCCGCGCTTGCGCACGAAGCCCAATCAGCAGTTGAACCAGTCCCTCGACTCTAGATTCGTCCAGTCCCTCTGTTCCACTTACCTTCATGCGTGAACGATATAAGCCAAAAACTTCACCAATTACATCCAACGTCTCGAAGATTTTTTGCAATGTACCAGCAGTCACCGATTGATTTCGACCAAACACCGAATTCAATTGAGATAAAAACTTGCTCAAACCCGCTAAGGCTACGGGGGTATTAAAATCATCATCCATTGCCGCTTCAAACTCCATACGGAATTTCGTTAAATTCTCCCAAAGCTCAGTATCAGCTGAAGAGGGAACTCTTGGGTCTTCTGCTTCTGCAATGAGACTTTCTTGAAGTTGCCGTTGAAGAATATCAATTGCGTTATGAATACGGGCTAGTCGGTTTTTCGCTTCTTCGAGGTGAGCATCACTGAAATCAATGGGGCTCCGATACTGTGATGATATTAAGAATAAGCGAACAACTTCTGGATCATATTTTGCAGTTATCTCTTGTATTGTGAAAAAATTCCCTAAGGATTTCGACATCTTCTCTCTATTGACGGTGAGGAAACCGTTGTGCATCCAATATTTAACAAAGGGGTTTCCTGTCAAGGCCTCTGATTGAGCAATTTCGTTTTCATGATGTGGAAATACAAGGTCTAATCCTCCTCCATGAATATCAATTGGTTCACCCAAGTATTTCGTAGACATCACAGAGCATTCAATATGCCAGCCCGGTCGACCTTTTCCCCACGGTGAATCCCATGTCGGTTCCCCCGGTTTCATAACCTTCCATAAGACAAAATCTTCTGGCTGCTCTTTCTCCTCAAGGATACCCGCTTCTGGATCCTGGGTATCCCTTTCACCTTTTTCTTGCCGTGATAATTTTCCGTATCGCTTAAATTTCAAAACTCGGAAATACACGCTTCCATTAACAACGTAGGCATAGCCCTTCTCAATCAAGGCCTGGATGTGCTTAATCATATCTGGAATATGCTCTGTAGCCTTTGGAAATGCCGTTGCGCGTTTAACGCCCAATTTATCAAAATCTGCAAAATATTCCTGAATGTATTTGGTTGCCAACTCTGTGGTCGATTTGCCAAGTTCTTGGGCCCGTTGAATCATCTTATCATCGATATCTGTAAAGTTCTGGATAAAGCGGACATCAAAGCCCTTGTATTCAAGGTATCGACGGATAACATCGAAAGCCACAATAGACCGGGCATGACCTAAATGGCTTGAATCATAAACCGTTGGTCCACACACATACATCCGGACTTCGCCCTCATGAAGTGGTTTGAATACTTCTTTTTTCCGTGAGAGCGTATTATAGATCTGAATCATTGTGGCTCCCGCCTGAATCAGCCGTGCGCCCCGTATAAAAGTTAATCCTTTCTCTTCACCCATTCTGGGAATTATTGTTTCGCAGCTCTTAGGACAGTGCGGGCAAGTGTCTTTTTTCGTTGCATGGAAGTCATGAGGGTCTGTTCAATCACAACTTTTATTCCCTTTTCTTCTATTTGGGGTTTTAACTTCTTATCTTGCTGGTCAATCACAAGCACATCTATAATCTTGCGATAAACTTCCGCTACTCCCACAGCAGAGACCTCAACCCCTGTTCCTATCATCAATTTATCAGCGGGTCCCTTTACGGGTTTGTCTCCAATAATCGGTGAAACGCCTATACAGGGAGCAGATGCACCAATAATCTCATCCTTAATTCCTGGTACCGCTAATATTGGACCGATGCTGACAATCGGATTACTGGGGCAGATGATAAGTGCTTCAGCTGCCTTGATCGCATCTAGTACTCCAGGACTAGGCTTTGCTAATTCAATTCCATCAAAAATAACATCCTCTACAGTATCTTGAGCTCCCCGTTTCACCAGATATTCTTCAAAGTGCATGAGTCCCACGTCTGTCACTATTTGGGTGGGTATCCAATTATCAGACATAGGAAGAATTCGGCATTGCACACCTAATGATTCACTAATAACCCGGGTTGCTTTTGATAAGGACCAGCCCTGCTGCAACATGGCTGTTCGAGCAATATGAGTACCCAGATCCTGATCTCCTAATCTAAACCATGTTTCAAAACCCAGCTGCTGAAGCATCGTAAGGCAATGAAAGGTGTCATTTTTGATTCCCCATCCTTTTTGGGGATCCACGATTCCTGCAAGGGTATAGGTGATAATATCCAGATCCGGTGAGATGTATAAACCCATGAAATTGGCCATATCATCACCTGTATTTACAATGACGGTGAGGTCTTCGGGGGGGATTACTCGAATCAACCCTTCCAGGAATCGAGCTGCTCCAATTCCACCAGCTAAGGCAACAACAGACATACTCTTTCTTCTCCCATTCTTCAACAAAAAACTATAGCAAACAATAAACCTACACTAGTCAACGAATGTCGTGATCCCTTCGGGTGAAATTCTTTTAGGGTCATCCGGCACTTCATCTGCAACGCTCTGTGCTGCCATTACATATTCTGCCTGTTGGCGTTTCTCGTCAAGATACGAATCCATTGATTGCATCGATAAGCAAGCCAAAATTAACACTGGCGCATTTGAAAAGCGTGTCACTGATGCATTCACCAATGATGTAATATTCTTTGGTTTTTCACCATCGGATTCTAAATCAAATCGATACGCTGCAGCCATTGCTTTCGCCAAGCGCTTTTTCGTAGAGGTTGATGACAAAATATAGAATCGCCATGGTTGGGCATTGTGTGCTGAAGGTGCCCAAGTTGCGGCTTTGATAAAGCCGAGGATTTGCTTGCGAGAAATTGGCGTATCGCGATATTTTCGAATACTTCTTCGGGTTGCCACGAAATTTACGAAATCTCGCATGTGATCTTCTCCTCTATCTGGATACACCACTCTACTCGTCTTTCTCACTTATAGGCTACTCTCTTGAGTCTTGTTCGGAATGCAACTATTTTTCATCTATGAACCATCTAGACAAATACTTAAGAACGCGTATTTCACGGCTCTAGATGTACTTTGAGGAGGGAACTAGCCCTCTTGAGAGTTGGTGGACCCCACCATTGCGGCTGCATTGGCAAAATCATTAGATTAAGGTGGTAATTATGAGGCGAATCCAAATCATCTCGTTCTTTCTACTTTCTATGTTAATACTACCATTTGTTCCAACATTCCTTCCTCGTTATCTGCTCCTAGTCTCCAATCTCCCGGAGTTCCGGATCATCAATCTGCATCTGGTTCACTTCGGCTCACCCAAACTCGATGGAATATCTCACAAACATTTACCAATCGGGATAGGGATTCCGATTATCAGGTGACAATTGAAAAGGGAATGATGTATCATGATGTTAGTAATTTCACCCGCATTGGAACCATCCTCACTAAGAAAGACTTTCTGATGGTGGAAGATTATGATCCGATGGCGCCGCCAGGTTGGATTTATTTCTGGCAGATGGATGAAAAGGCCTATCCTGGTGAAATCGTTTTCATGGCCTTTAATTTAACAGGGCGTTTTCCTGTTCGGATCAATGAGTTTGCTCTTTATCTCTATTCACCAGACCCTCCAAATCCGCAAACACAAGGGGACGTCAATTTTACTATCTATTCTGCTGCTCCAAGCGGAACGTCTGGTTTAGGGACAGAACCTGATCTTGGGAATCAAGTCGCCCCATGGATGCAAGAATATATAGACATTCCAAGAGGTGAGGAACGATGGACTTCATTCCCAACTATTATGCCGATATTATTAGATTCCTCGATGACTTACGCTGGCACATTCTATTTTGCAATAACGATGATGACTGGAGCAGCCATGGCGTGGGTATGTATGGAAGATGTGGGGGTTCCTCCCGATGGTGATGGGGAAGACGAAGGTGATGCATGGTATTCGTTAACTTGGCCTAACTTAGATTTTATTTCAGGTCCTTCGATCGATTTCTTTCTCGGTACTCAATTTGATCGCTATATTTACCCCAGTGAAATTGGCATGACAGTTAATGGTACGCCTGTTTTTGATCTTTGGCCACGGCCTGGAGTAGGTTTTTGGGATGGTGGATGGCATTCACCGGCAATTAATATGACGAATGCTAAACGATACTATAATGTTACATATGGTGGTCCTGGTTTAACTTATGATGTAACGTGGATGGGCTGGTTCTATGAAACACTCTTTGCTACTTCACGGTTTACAGCGTGGGCTTATGATGATTGGGTTGATTGGAATGTGACCACTGTTATTGATTTTCCAACCAATGCAATTGACATGGTGATCTCCATATCTATAGAAGATGACTGGACTGTCCATCAAGTGTTACATGACGGGCTCATACATCTCTCTTGGGGCTATAGGTATTCTCCCACCAGTGGGTGGTGGGTCGAAATCTATGGTGCAGGCGATGGACAATGGACTCTATTATGTGAATCACCGGATTATATGCAATACTCTGAGGTTCTAAATCAGGCGGGTCAAGTGATCACAATGGCTAACGCCAGTGATCTAATCCGTACCCGCGGATATGTTGAAGACGACTCTGGGGAAAATGCAACCACGGGGTTTGGTTATCTTATTGTTTACGACTCAAATGATGAATATAACGCACTGAACTATTCTGTGCTCCCCGTGCCTCCTGGGGGGATGGTTGAAATTAATTGGTCAATCTGGGCTACATCGACTTACGCTGGTGTGTATACGCTCCATATACTTTGGGCAAATGGAACGGAGGCAGGACTAAATGCTCAAACGCTCGAGGTTTACATGCAAACTATCCTGATCGTAACCTATGAGTTTCCACCACCCGGTGAACCAGTGATTCGTGGTGATTGGGTCCAAATCGAAGTGTATTATCACAATCAATTTGGATTTCCCATCAATGATGCAGTTTTGACAGTATATAATGATACCAGTGGCCTTGAATGGGGACTTTCTCTAACCGATCTAAATGTGGACTACGAATGGTATAACTGGGCGAGCGAAGGCTTCCCGGGATACTACACTGCGTTTCTTTTCACTGTGAATGCGTCCATTAACATCTTACACAACATCACGCTAACGGTCACATCACCCTTTAATGAGGGACAGAACGTCACCAAACAGTTTCTAGTATTTACGCGAAGTACACATATTGTCTTTTTCTATGAAGGACAACCTCTTCCGGGTCTCAACAATATTACCGATGTTTGGTTCACAGATCCAGATCCGTTCATCAACGATACTACGCTCCAATTCACTATCAGGTACACAGATGATTTTGGTCTGCCGATAACTGGCGCGCAGCTTGCTCCATACATTATCCACGAAAACCGTGGAGTCGCCAAACGATTGGATTGGGTTGACCTTTCTATCATTGATCCCACCAAACCCGGCTTATACAATATAACGATTGACACGAATCCTATTGGAGCCTTTGTTTTCCATGAAGGAGATCCAGCGTACATAATAATTTATGCTGCAAAATTTGGATATGAATCAACTTGGTCTGATACTATCAATGTTTCACCCCGACCGCGTCCCTCGTATATCAGTATCCCTGCTGAATATCAGCAACTTGTCCTCTATGAAGACTGGACATATCCTACGAGCGAACACCCAGTGATTTTACGCGTCATTCTTCGCGATGCACTCAACGGTGAAGATCTTAGTCACGGAACAATTACCGCAGAGGTCCCTGGTTTAGGAAATACGACCTTAATCTTAGCCACTCCCGGGTTAGGCTTATACGAGATTCCAGCCTTGGATACGTCAAACCTGCCTGCAGGAACCTATAACGTAACCTTATACGCTGAAGCTCGGGATTTTGTAGATTCGATAGCAACAATAACATTGGTGATTCGGTCCAAGAATTCCATCGGCTATAATCTCGAATTATCTCTTCCTGATGCGGTCCCGAACCAGGGATTAGAATGGTGGATGAATATCCAATTCTATCTTGAAAACGCAAGTTCTCAACAAATTTCGACTACGTTAAAGAGTCTAAGTAGTCATCAACCTGGGATGACTTTCCTTCCCGTCGGTACGAAAGTCACACTTTCTATTACTACTACTAGTGGCAATCCTCCTCCCCTCGTCGGATATGTTGGCGATGATGGCTGGATTTCTTTCGAAGGCTTATTAGATCTTGAAGGAGAGTACAATTTCTATCTCACCATCGAAGGCGCAGAAAATTATGCAGCAATGCTGAATATGCCACTTGAATACAATGGTGGTCCTCTTAGCGTGAATGTCATGTCCTTCGGGTCTCTTCTCATGGCTAACTTACCAATCATCGCCCTTATAGCAGCAATTATCGTAATAGTTCCATTGGGCTCGGTGCTAACATATCGTCGCTATGTTCTCATTCCGAAACGCCAAAAAAGATTAGCGAAGTATCAGGCTATTGCTGATACCTTCAGTGACGTCGCGAATCTCAACCGGCTTTTAGTGCTCCATAAAGAAAGTGGAATTTGCGTCTTTGATCCATTTGCTGAAGAAAGTCAAGATGCAACACTTGTGGCTGGATTCCTGCAAGCCATTTCAACTTTTGGTCACGACTTAGCTGACAGCCCTGGTCTTGCTAATGGCAACAAAGCCGAAGTAACAACGCTTAGGGAACTCCAATATGAGGGATTTCGAATTCTCATTCATGATGGGAAATTTGTTCGAAATGCATTAGTGCTTAGTGGAACCCCTAGTGAACAGCTTCGTGAACGGCTCGAAGCGTTTACACAAGCATTTGAACGCCGGTACAAATCTGATTTCGAAAACTGGGAAGGTCGTGTTGATCAATTCAATGGTGCCTCCGACCTTGTTGAAGAAGTCTTTCTTATCTCACTCCGACATCCACATCGTGTAGCCGCTCGCAAACCACGCGGCGCTCACCTCTCCTCTCTTGAATCGGATATCTTCAAACTCTCAAAGGAATTAACCAAGGATCGCGAATACATCTTTTTAGGTCAAATCTTGAGTACCTATCTAGCTGCAGCCAAGACCGATAAGTTAGAAGCACTTATGGCAATTTACCAATTACGAATGAAGAAAGCATTCATCCCGATACAACTAGCGCCCATGGGACTTCCAGAGCCCTCCGCGGCATAAACCTTAATCGTGACTCATATTTCAGATCCTTGTGTTCTTTGAAGACTGGTTACTAAATCTAATAACGAGGAGAAAGTGGAGCCGAGGGTGGGATTTGAACCCACATAGAACAGCTCTGCAGGCTGTCGCGTGGCCACTCCGCCACCTCGGCACAAAAGACTATCAACTCATTGATAACGTCCCGCTTTTTTGCTGTTTCGGTATTTGGATTAGCTTTTTATGCCTACGAGAGAGACCAGAACACAGGGGCTAGACTTCACGATGTCAACGGAGTTCTCTCAAAAAGCAGTACTTATCGTTAGTGACGGAATCGGTGATCGACCAATTACAGCGCTTAAAGGAAAAACACCTTTAGAAGCTGCGACTAAACCGGCTCTGAATCAACTTGCAACGAATGGTGCCACTGGATTATTGCATGTGCTTTCTCCCGGGATCCCTCCTGGTAGTGACACAGGTCACCTTGCTTTGTTTGGTTATGATGCACCTGATTATTATACTGGCCGTGGTCCGTACGAAGCATTGGGTGCAGGACTTGATCTCAAACCAACTGATATAGCTTTTCGAGGGAATTTTGCAACAGTGAAACTAGCAAAAGACAAGACATATCAGATCCTCGATCGGAGAGCTGGTCGAAACCTTCCTGAGGGGGTTGAACTTGCGAAGCTTATCAATGGCATAAAAGTGCAAAATCATTCCCACATCAAAGTTATTGTTAGGCATACCGTTGAACATCGCTGTGTGATGGTGCTCCGAGGCGCAGGTTTGTCCTCTGCGGTTTCTGATACCGATCCCCATGGTGCAAGTGACTCCGTATTAACTGCTGCTTCTCTAGATGGTTCTTCTAAAGCTGAAAAAACAGCTCAAATCGTAAATGATGTTACACGTGAATTCTATAAAGTTCTATCAAAAGCTCCAATCAATGCCAAAAGAAAGAAAGCAGGACTTCCCGAAGCCAACATTGTTCTGTTACGCGGTCCCGGAATCCTTCCCAAAATCCCTCAACTCAATGAGATCTATGACATCACATCTGCATGTGTTGCAGGAGGTGCGTTATACAAAGGCGTGGCACGAAGTGTTGGCATGGATATTCTCACTGTTCCGGAAGCCACAGCAAGTTATGATACAAATGTTGAAGCTAAAGCCGCAGCTACAATTGGAGCTCTTAAAACCCATGATTTCGTGTTTCTGCATTTCAAACCTACTGATAGTGCAGCTCATGACAAGGATCCTCACAAGAAAATCGCTATGATTGAAAAATTTGACCATATGGTTGCTACACTTCTCAAAGGTATTGATAAGGATCGTACACACCTAGCTATTACAGGAGATCATACCACTGCCAGTACTCATGGCAAACATACTGGCGATCCTGTTCCCCTCCTTCTCGCAGGGCCTGCCGTACGAAATGATGCTGTAACCGAATTTAATGAACGCGCCTGTGCTCAAGGTGGATTGGGCCACATTCTCGGTATGGGCATGATGCCACTTCTAATGAGTTTCCTTGACCTTACTCCAATGTATGGCACTTAGCCTTATCATTCTCATAGTTATGCTAATTGGCGTTTCTTTTTCTGAGCATAAGGCTTTAAGGGAAGCTCTCAGGCATGATGGATTGGTGACAACTTTGGCCAAAAATTCTGGATTGAAACTTGCTGGTGTTGTTCTATGTCTTGTCGCATCCCTTGTAGCTATCCTCCTTGGAGTTTTAGCTATAATGGGCTTTCCGAACCCGAGCGCCCTCATTGAGGCTGTGATCTATCTAGCTCTTGGAATTCTTACACTAATCTTTAGCCTCCGAATTCATCGCCGATACAATATGACTTATGCCATACTATTACTAGTCTTCTCACTCATCTTCATTGTCCTCTACACAATGTTCGGAATGTACGCGGCAATCGTAGGATTACTCATGCTTATTGGCGTCATTCTCATCTTTGTTGCTAAGGCTTAAATCAGAGTCGCTTAGTCGCCGTCCGGGGCCAGTGCCTTGATGGCTTGAGAAAGCGCATTTAGCATTGCTGAATGGGCGCTTGCCCTTCTTTCTTTTTCTTTATTCGTCAACTTATCAAAAAGTGTCTTTCCAGCTAAGGGTAGGTCAGAAACCACGTGAGCTGCTATGGCATGCATACCTGAATATTTGGCTACAACATATAATGCACTAGTCTCCATCTCGATGCCCTGAAACGCCCGGGATTGTAAGGCTGTGAGGAACTCGACTGTTTCGGCCGCCAGCGAATCTGTAGTAAAAACTCGCCCCTTATAAAGCTGATAACCTTCTTCTTCAGCGACAGATTGTAAAAATGGTTGGATGATTTCAATTAACATGAGTGAAGCTTCAGCAGGTTCGAAGATTGATGAAAAATAGCCAGAGGCTCCATCTCCGCGTTCAACATTCGTGACGAGGACAAAGTCTCCAATCTCCATACCCGGTGCCAGACCACCGATGGTTCCTGTGTAAATGAGATTCTTTACCTCAGCGAATTGGAGAAAATATACGCAATCCGCCATACCTGGAGCATATCGTACATTGTTAAGTATCGTGAAGAATTTATTGTCATCTAAGAATCCGGAGACGCCTGTAAACCAATTTCCAAAGACTTTCGGTTCCTTGAGACGATTTTCTAAATCCGCAACAATGCTTTTTGATGGGGAAAGTAGCACGGTTGCGGCTATTTGATCTGGATGAACACCGAAAACGCGTTTGATTATCCGTTTTGGCTCAAAGGATGCATACATGGCTTATCGCTTCCTTGACATTAGATTATATAATTAAAGGGTCATGTGAAATACGCTATTAATTGGTAGCTGGCAGCCATTTCAAACCTAAAAGGATTGCTTTATTCTCGCGAGCCTTGAAAGTATTGTCAGCATAGATTTTTTTTCAAAAATATTGACGGTGGGTAAGATATATAGACCGCATCCAAGCGTAGCTATCTACGGCATTTGAAATTAGTTTTTGAAGGGTAGAGCCATGGAAAAACGGAAAATTATGCGTTTAGGCAAGTCCTCTCTTGTCGTGTCGATACCCAAAAGTTGGGCTAGTAAATACCGACTTGATTCCTCTGATCATGTAATCCTCTTACCTCAACGGGACGGCTCTCTTGCAGTCTACCCTATTAAAGAATTTACTGATGAGCCTTCCAAACAGGAAATTATAACAGATCCAGAGGATGAACCCGGAATTTTAGAGCGCCGCCTTATCGCTGCCTATCTAAATAATTTTGGAATCATTCGGGTTCGTTCAACCGGAGTTTTCACACCTGAACAACAAACACTTGTTCGAAAACGTGTTCGGATGTTAACTGGGCTACAAATAATTGATGCTAGCACCAATGAGATTGTCATTCAATCTCTCATGAAGCTGAATCAATTGGATTTACCGAAGAGTATGCGCCTTGCCCATCGAATTACTACAACGATGCTTGTGGATGCTCTTTCAGCACTTCAATTTCGTGATACTGAACTCGCAAAGACTGTCATTGGACTAGATGAAGATGTCAATCAATTCTATTTTCTTGTCTTTAAACAACTTCGCGCTGCTCTACTAGATCCACGATTTATGAATGAACTAAGTATTGATTCGATGGACTGTCTCACTTATTTGATGTTTATCCAACGTATCGAAAATGTTGCTGATCATGCAAAGAATATTGGTGAGGCCGTCATTGCCCTCGGCAATGAGGAGTGCCCCAAAGACCTTCTAAACTTAACCTTAAAGACCGGAAATCACGTACATCGGATCTATTCAACAGCTGCTGAAGCCATGCTCATTGGAGATGATAGAGCAGCGAATCATGTTATCAATGAAATCGATCACTTTGTTCCTATGAGGCAACAAGCCGAAGAACTCATGGAACAACATCTTGTCAAACTTTGCGAACAACTGCTTCCTAAACTTACTCCTGAGAGCTGTGCGCTTTTCGGTCCTCACCAAAAATCTATGTTCTGTCTAGAGAACATTTTCGAATCATTTGGAAAAATTCTGGAACACTCCAGTGCGATTGCTGAAATTGCTATTGATCGTGCATTAGAGCATGGAAGTCGATGGCCAGCGAAAGATGTATCAAAAAAACCAGAGAAGAAAGCTAAAAAGAAACCTGCTAAATAGCATTCTTACGAAGTCTATCAATTAATGCTTAAGACTAAAATGCGTTAATCGCTTTTACTACCATAGACTCTGAACTTGGTTCAATCTGTGGTGTTAAATGCAGTGAATCTGGACAACCAAATTATCCGGACAACAGACGTTGGTAGCTTTCCGCTCAGAGATATCGATTCTAAACTTTATGGTCAGGGGGCTGCGGATGTTGAAGATGGGACGCATTCGGAAGCTGCTCTCTACTTCATTCGGAAGCACAACGAAGCCTTCAAACGAAAATTAGTGGCATTAGGATCCGATCAGAGTGTTCCCTGCTATGTTCAGAGTAGCTATTCGCGCGACATGCTTTCACAGTTTTTGGATCAGATTATCAGGCATGGTAGTGGTCTTGAAAAAAACAACGACTTGTACCTTTGGGATGGGACACCGATTCATTTACCTCCTGAAAACGCTCAAATTGGGGAATTGCTCGCGCTTAAAAATGAAGCTAAAGCAATTTGCGACGAGTTATCAATCGAGCAAATTAGATATCGGGCATGTATCACTGGCCCATTTGAAATGGCAATTCGACTCTGGAGAGGAATGGGGGTAAGTGCGCATTACGAAGAATCTCTTATTGAAACCTTTTCTAGGATTGTGCAGGGATATATGAAAAATGCTAACCTCGAAACAAAATACTTCAAACCTTTGGTTCTGACCCTTGATGAACCTTCGATTGGCGTTAAGGGTGTCGGCGACTTCTTCGTTGATTCTGAATCTGATCATCGCCTTTCTCATCTCATTTCTCAGTGGAATACTATTTTCTCGATAATCCCTCGGGGGTGCTACAAAGGGTTACACTTACATGCATCACCTTTTCACCAGTTAGTGTTTGCGCAGTGGAATCTGCTTGAAGCCCATATTGGAGCCATTTTATCCCCAGAATGGCTGGTTGAAAATGACAAGTATATCCGTTCCGCCATCATGCGAACTGATGGACCCACCATCCCTAACAACACTGATCTTAAAGCTGCTTGGTCTGAAATTCAATCTGGTAACTTTCATCCCTATCTACAATCTCGTGCTGAAATGAAGCAGTACTTAATGAAAGCAATTAATCGCTATGGTTTTGAACGAATTCCCTTTGCAGGACCCGAATGTGGACTTGGTTCTTGGGATTGGAAATACGGCGAAGCCATGGTGCTTGCTAGTCTTGAAAGGCTAAAAGATGTAATCAACGAAGTTAACACCTTAATTCGCTAGAGCAATAAATTTCTATTAATTTCTGACTTGTGAATAATTAGTGGAATTAACTCTCCCAATTCAACAGCCATGGCTTATTCAAGGACAGAAATAATTGTTTGTAACAGCATTGTGAATCGAACAGGTTTTATTAAAAATGAAACAGCTCCAGCTTTTATTGCTGCCTCCTAGGCGGACTCATCGACGCTCAGAAAAATGATTTTACACAAAGGATCAAGCTCTTAAATCTCACTGGTTGCTGCGACTCCATCTTTCACAGGCATTCGATAATCCATTAATAGAATATCCGGTCAGGGATCAATTTTGGAATAGACGTGGACTGCTTCAATACCATTGTATGCACTTGCAAGGGCTGAATAGCCCTGCATCTGGAAAAATGATATAGAATCCCGATGAAGGGTTTCATCATCGTCAACAAGAAAGATTGAGACCGTTACTCTTCCCCCCTTGGTAATAGAATCACAAAATTCGCACCTTGGGAATACTTTCCTTTCACCCGGTCTTCAACCCATATTTTTCCACCATACCGGTTAATGATCCGTTGGACTAATGTAAGTCCGATGCCTGAACCTCGAACGCCTTCGTGTCTTTCAGAATAGCGAGCAAATATTCGTTTTTTTTCTGAATCTGGAATTCCTGGTCCTTGATCCATGATTTGAACTTTAATAATCGAATCACCATTTTTTGGTTCAGCGTGAACCTCTATTTTGACAATTTCACTTTGATCAGCTTTCAAAGCATTATGGAGAAGATTGAAAAAAAGCTCGGTAAGGAAACCATCGCAAGTAACAAAATATTGCTTCTCCTGTATATTCGTTGTTAATAGAAGGGTTTTCTGTGGGAATGCTCTCTCTACTGCATGCACTGCAGCAAAAAAAGCTGGTGCAAGATCCCGAGTGCTAAGGCTGAGTGGTTCAGCATCAAGCATTTGAAATCGTTTTACATTTCCAATTAGTTCTGCACTTCGTTCGACTTGGGCCAGAGCTGAACTGACTTTTTCTTTTGTTGGCTCTGAGATGCTATCATCATTTTCTAAGATCTCCAGAGATAACATGATCCCTTGGTTGATGTTATTCAAGTCGTGGGCCATAAGATCGACGAGAAATTCGGCTCGCCGTTGTGAAGTTAAAATTTCTAGCTCTGCTTTCTTTCGTTCAGTAATATCCTTTAATGAGCCCTCATAAAATAAGACTGTCCCATCAGCGTCACGAATAGCTCTTGTGTTCATTTCAACCCAGATTTTTTTTCCATTTTTACGTCGAAATTCAGCTTGCACACCAGTTACTACGGCTTCTCGCGCCACGGTCGCTTCCCAGATTCTTCGCGCGGCAGGATCAACATAGAAACTAGAAGCCTTCCGTTCAAGAAGTTGTTCTTTTTCACTAAAACCTAAAATTTCCACTAATGCTGGATTTGCATCAAGGATTGTGCCATCTGGAGTCGTCCGGTAGAGTCCCACAGGAACATGATCAAAGAGACTCTTCAGACGCGATTCAACTGCCTTTCGTTCAGAAAGATCTCGTGTAATTCCAATGAACGCTCGGGGTTCTCCCTTAGCTCCTCTCAATAGTGCTGCATTTAGCTCCGCACTAAACCGTGATCCATCTTTACGAAGCATTGTGTATTCAATATTTGAAATCGACCCTGTTTCCAAGGTTCTCTTGAGGTTTGTCAGAGCTCGTTCTTGATCTTCGGGAGCAATTAATGAAAACGCACTCATTCCTTTGAGTTCATCAATTGTTTTAAAGCCATGAAGGCGAAGGGTTTGTTCATTTGCAATGAGAATATTTCCTTGCAAATCTGTAAGCGTGATTGCATCTGGGGAGGTCTCAACCAAGGTTCGATATTGCGACTCCGATTCTTCTTTGGCCGCCTCTGCATTTTTCCTCTCTGTTATGTCAATTATTGCTGCTTGGGTTGCAGGTTTTCCTTGATATGTTATGAGGTTTGTGTAAACCTCAATCCAGCGAATACTTCCATCCTTACGAAGCGTTCGGGTTTCATATCTCGCCGAATCAGCTTCATGTTTAGCCTGTTTTCCAAAACGGCTCCACAGTCTTTCCTGATCTTCTGGATAAAGGATATCACGTATTTCATCAAGAGAAAAACTCATCATCTCTTCGGAGGTATAACCAAGGATATCCGTTATTGCTTGATTTACAAATGCAAGCTTATTGTCTTGAAAAATGGCTAACCCCTGAAGTGACTGTTCTACAATTGACCGATATTTATCCTCCGACTCTCTAAGGGCCTCTTCCATCTGCTTCTCCAGACTGATGTCACGAATCACTGATTGAATACCTTCTACTTCTCCTTCCCTGAGTATTGGAGAGCTCGTTATTTGAAATTCGACGATTGACCCATCCTTATGTATACCTCTTAATGCCCATCCTTTCGATGCGGTAGTTTGGGTATTAATGGCTTGTTGAAATATCTCAAGGGCAAATTGTCGATCATCTGGGTAAAGAAACTCCTGTATGGGTTTTCCAATTATTTCATCTTTGGCATATCCGAAAATTCGGGTTGCAGCTTCGTTCACCGTGGTGATTAATCCCTTTGTATCAATAATTATGAAACCCTCTGTAAGATTTTCATACAATACCCGATAGGCCTTTTCGCTGTCCCTCATTGAGGCTTTTGCCATCTTTTCTTCGATAAGGTCAGTGCCAATTCCGAAAAGTTCCACAATTCTCCCCTGCTCATCAGTGATATACGTGTTATTCAAACGCAAGAGGCGGCTTTCCCCGTTCTTGGTTATCCAATGAACTTCTAGTTGTTGAGTCGACATGTTTCCTTCAAGTAAGGTTTGAAAATGCTTTTTGGCTTTGAGGCGTTCTTCTTTTGGAATTAGTAGTGAGTATATGGATTTACCTAAAGCCTTATTTCTAGAATATCCGCTCACCTCTTCACACTTGCGATTAAAAAGGGTAATTCGGCCTTTACGATCTATTCCAACTACTAATGCTCCGGTAGCTTCAACAAGACGAGAAAGACGATCACTTATGCTTTCTTGTATAGCATCTGATGAAGGTGAGGTTTTAGTCTTGGATGGTCGCATTGGTAACTCACCTTGGTATAAGAGTAACTGAGCCGAATTAGAGGTATAGAACGCATCTAATCCGTGTCAGATCATACCCCTATTTACAAACAAGCTTACGGACTGCAATAAAGCTTTTTATCAATTGATTCGTGTGAACGAAGCCTTGTAAAATACACAACTCAATTCGTTATGAACCCTAGAATATGAAATCGTTGATAAAGGTAGACCCTTTTGACTTTCAGTGCCTTAATGCAATTATTGACTGTTAGAATTTCGGGATTCCGTTTCAGAATCCACCTACTATTGGTTAATCTAACTAGCAATCAATTCACTCATATTCGCCCCTAGATTATGCGAGAAAAGATCTGATTTCCTGTTTTGTTTAGGTTGTTAACAGGGACTTACCATTGTCAAGGATGTCAACGCGAAAAGCAACCATCCTTGCTACATTCATATGGTGTCTTCTAGTAGTGATCGAATCAAATGGTCAATCGTAAATCGTCCCTCGGTATTTGGCAGGTACCAGGGCTCAGGAAAATTCAAGATGTGTTTTATCTCAGGAAGCTCTTTTCCTTCATTAGCCATTTCTCGAATTCGAATTCTCAAGTTTGAAAGATAGCGGATTCGTGTTTCAATGTAATCGTGGGGATTCACGATGGGTCCTCGGTGCCCATCGAAAAGGACGTTTGCATTCTTATCCTGAATCTCTTGCATGCGCATTATCATTTTCGGAATGTTTTCTTCAGGCATTGCCATCTGCTTCTGTGATGGAAGGGGCACTGCATCTGAGGAAAAAAACCATTTTTGTTTCGGCTCCCAAAACCCTACCATCTCTTCACAATGTCCTGACAAATCCACAACCTCAAACACAAAATCATTTACAGTAATGGATGATGCCGTTAATTCTTGTCCCTTTGTTACTGGTTCGGGAAGTCCCCAAACAAATTTAAAAAAATCAGGTAACGGATATGGCTTTTGCAGTGATTCAAGTGTTATTGGTCCTGCAAAAATATTTGCCTTGGGAAGAAAAGCCGCACACCCGCCATAATGATCTTCATGATTATGTGTCACAAATACGCGGTTCACAGGATGCGTTCTGAAGAAAGTTCGAAGCTCCCCAACAGCATTCCAGCACCCCGAATCGAATACTATGTCTTTTAACTGCTAAGCATATAATCGCTTGATCACCCAATGGTGATGCGGTTTTAATACAGGTTATCGCATCATTGAATGGCTCAATTTCAATCAGACTAGTATTCTCCATAAATTGATGCAGATTATTCAATCTTATGAATTATGAGTATATCTGTGGCTTTGACACCAGTTATCATGTTTACCCCTTTCAAGTACCTCAGTATGAAAATCCGCGTCTTTCTATAATCGTGGTACCACCTTCTGCAACCCTTTCAACATCGCAGCCGTGCCTCATTCACTGAACCTGTTTCCAACGTCAGACATGTTGAAACACGCAACGCCTGATGCCTATACAAATCCATTCTAGCTCTCACCAAACTCGTCACTACAAAGTAACTCACTCCAATTGTTATTAAAGTCAGTAGTGAAAAAAAATCAGTACCTTAATTCGAAATCTTCTGTTCTGCCTTTCGATGTGCTTTTTTGGATCTTTCAGGTTCAACCCAAAGCCAATTCAGAATATATACTCCAAACCATACAAAGGAAGCGAATACTCCTACAAGTGCCTCACATAACGGAAAACGAATTTTCACAAGTAAACCGGTGAACAAGACTCCACTACAAATTAGTAAAATGGCAAGTATCATTTGCAGCCAAAGTCCAATCCCGGAATAGAAAATTTCTACAAAAAACATAGTGTGTATCATGGGTTTGTCAAGCTAAAAAAATACTGGGATTTGTGTATATTATTTTTAGCTATATAATGTCAACCTCACGGTTTTCTCCTAGCACCGTAAAGGCTTTTGAGCCCTGAGTGATGAAAAGAATTGGCGCAATTTCTGTATGACCAATTCGCCGTGCTTTGATTGGAATAGCAGTGTCATATGCTTTTTCAGGTTTAAGTGATCGATTTCGCAGAAACACAGTACTGCGTAAAACAACATTTTCAGTTAATCCATCCATCTCGAAGAGTTGGGGAATAGCATTGACAATTGCGGTTAAGTAAATTGGTTGAGCACTACTATTATGAACATAGTATTTGACATTCAGGGTATTCCCTCGGTATACGGTTTCCTTTGCGGGAATCAAATCTGTGGTGAAAGTAATCTTGGGGGGTTCCAATATTTGTTCAGTATCGCACCACACACAACCAGCGATGATTTGATCTATGGTGGGTTCAAAATCTGAAAAGGGGCCTTGCAGGCTATCCCAGGTGTGAATCTTTTCACCATAAGCGCCATCAGATTCGTGAGATCCGCTGCCCGCTCCTCGGGTGTGGCAAAGATGGCTACAAAATCATTCGGACGCTCTGTAAGTCCATCAACAAAAACTTCTGAGCCTTCAAATTTTGCTTGCCGAAATTCTCCTGTAGCAAATTCTTTTGACGAAACACGGAATGCTGTAAGCAGTCCAGAAAGCAAATGGGGGTCAATTTGTTCAGTATATTGCCGGGAAAATGCATAGGCTCCATTAATCACAATAAAGATAGCCTTAATCATTTTCTTCACCATTCACCAAGTTTTGCCATTCGTGAACGCCCAGTCACAGCTCCCTTCATGGATAAATTGTTCGAATGAACTATTGTATCTCGTTCTATTCTTGCACCATCATGAATAAAAATTTCGACAGAGTAACAAGAATCACAATTCCCATTAGGGTTTTCAAAAAAATTGATTCAATTTTAACATCACATGTTACCTAGTAAAACCCTAGATGTTTTTAAGCGAACCTAATTCATTCTGGTGTAACTCGGGAGGTATAGAAATGACAAATGAAGAAATCTCTCTCGAAAAATGGCATCGAAAAATGGCCGTTGATCTCTTTAACGAAACTTGGAATTACCTAGACAAAGAAAAACTCACCGACGATGAAAAAGATTCTATAGTCAATGCTTCTCATGCTTCACGTTACCATTGGGGCGTTCGCGTCAAAAATGGCTGGGATGCTACCCCCATCAACCTTGGACGCGGTGACTGGCAACTTTCACGTGTCTACGCCGTTCTTGGCGATGGAAAACGCGCGGTCCATTATGGGACAACCTACCTCGATATCTGTAAAAAAGAGGGCATCAAGGATTGGGACCTCGCTTACGCGTATGAGGCAATCGCTCGAGGTTATTCGGTATTGGGGGATGAGAAGAACAAAAGTAAGTACCTTGAGCTTGCTGAGAAAGCAACAACCAAAGTTGAAGACAAAGACACCCAAGATATGATTCTTGGTGATTTGAAGACCATCTAAACCTTTTTTGCCATAAAATCGAATCAAGACGGGGATTTTTATGTCCCCACTCCACTCTTTTTTTATTTACCAACTGGGTATTTACCTGAGGCTAGTTTCGTTGAAAGAAGAACCCAAACCTGAGCTTAAACACAAGAAGACACAATCTGCACAGGCAGTTGAGATGATTCTGCATGATACGAATCGTCCAATGACAACTACTGAAATCGCTCAACTTCTCCATGAAATCGGTTGCCCCGATTCGCCAAGTCGCTTGCTCAACCGGCTTAGGCAAGAAGGGAGAATTCATGGAAAACTCAGCATCAAACGAAAAACCTGGTTCTGGTGGGCTCCTGGCGTTACTGAACCTTTAGACACCTAGTTATTGATGAAATTAGAAAATTATATCGGCGTCTAAGTCATATTGCATTGAATAATCCATAATCTGATTCCGGACCCTCTCATAATATTCGCTACTGGAACGTAATGCCTTAAGAATGGGTTTTGCCTCCTTTTCAAAATGGGTTCGCAGAGCCTGTTCAATGACCGGACGAATGCCATACTTCACATTTAATCGATCGAAAAATGCATAAGCAACACCGCTATCCGCAAGGTTTCGGATAATTTCTTCAAGATCCTGTGTACTCAGTGATGGGATAATAGGGCCAACAAAACCATAGGTACGTATGCCTTGGGCGTTGAGCTGTTTCAATGCTTCTATACGACGTCTACTGGATGGAGCCCCGGATTCAAAGATGCGACGGACCTTGTTCTCAAGGGTTATTATTGTCATACCCACTTCGGCTTCTACAGAATTCACAAAAAGATCTGTGTCACGTAACACCAGATCGGATTTTGTAAGAATTGAGATTGGCAGTTCATACCGATTCAATAATTCTAAGCAATAGCGGGTTATCTTGTAACGGCGCTCGAGGGGTTGATATGCATCAGTCACACTGGAAAGAAGGACTCTGTCTTTTACGGGTTTCTTTCGCTTACGTAACTGAGCTAATAAGACCCGCGGAGCGTTGACCTTAACATCCACAAAACTGCCCCACTTTTCCCCCTGATGACCTGTATAACGTGACATGAACCTTGCGTAGCAATTCGAAACAGCGACAAAATTCACTAAGTATGTCTGATCATTTTGAACCTGTAAATTATAAACCGGCCCAAGGTATTTTTCGTCAACAATCTCCTTAATTGGAACTATTAGAAAATCTCGAGTTTTTCCCTCATAGATATTGTGTCCTTCTTTCACGTTTTTTCTAAGTTCAAATATATCAACAAATTCTTTCCTAAAAGTTCCTGCTGGAAAGATGATGAATGCAACATTTTTACGAAATTTACCCTTTTTTGCGATTGAGATTACAGAAGGAATGCCTAATCGTAATAATATAAGCTGTACAGCATCGCGAATAATTGGTGACGTTGTGACAAAATCTGTTGGACGGTTTTTATTATCTGTAACGCTTCCATCTCCCCTAAATGCCCCTTTAAGAAATTCCTTTTGTTTATGAATAGGTAGAAAAAGAAACCAGGAAGGAATTTTCATATTTTTGGATCTGTCACCGAACAAAGTTTCAAAGATGCGAGCTACGATTGTCGAATCCATCTCAACGCGGGTAGTTTTTAGTGAACCTGCTCTGATTTTTGGTTCTAGATTGAAAAATCGTTTTAGTAACCTGAAAACATCATTAATGAACAAATCTTCCTTCTCATGAAAAGTAAAGACCAGACTTGCTGAATTTGGTCGACCAGATTTGGATATTACACTCCCCTCTGAAACATAGTAACCTGCCAAACGTGAGAATTCTTTGCTTAAATGAATTTCATTAGGAATTCTAGTTTTTCCTCTTTTGAACTTAATAAAATTGTTCTTATCAATCTCTATAAAATCTGTAAATTCTCTTTCAGCAAGAACTTCACTAACACGAATATTCGTTACGTCTTTAGAATCTCTGGGAATAGGCACAATTACTAAATCTCCCTTTTCAAGTTCCTTAGCTTCAAGTAATTTTGGATGTACCTTCCGTTTGCGTTTACATTCGTTACACTTTCTTGTTTTGTTTGTTCCCTTATCAGTTCTATTTGGATAACAGAGGGAAAAACTATCCATTACGCAAATTAAATTGGTACGTTTGATTGCATAAATTTGATGACTTGGTGTTATCGAAAAATCTCGATAATACCTTAGTTGAATACGCCGAATGACTCCATCATAGTGGTGCTGAAAGGTTCTTTCAATTTTTTGAAATCTTCCTTTATGTGTGATAACCAATGGTAAATTTTCTTTATGAACAACATTTTGAATCTCTTCCATTCCTTTTTCTGTTAGAATCCGAGTAGAAGGATGTAAACAATACGAGCAGGCATGTTGGCAGCCTACGTAGGGATTGATGGTATAAGTTACACCGCTAATTCTACTTGGATTGAGAATGCTTTTTGCAGTTACTTCGTTGATTTGAAGCTTCGGGGGCAAAGTTCCTCACGCCTTTCTCATCAACCTAGCTAAAAAAGCCTCTTAACCCTCTCGGATAAGTGAGAATCTAGGAACTTGAAAACATGACAACACAGAAAAGGCTGCAAGTATGAAGGGAGCGACGGTGACATATCTATGGAAAGGAATCAACTAACGGCATTCCTCAAAGACCAAATCAGTCTGGAAGAAAAAATTGTCCGAATCGCTAATGCAAGCGTCAAAAACACCAAGAATCTGCTCGTGCGGTATCTAATCGAAGCCATCGCGATTGATTCAAACAAACATGCGTTATTACTCAACGCGCTTCTTGCTCGAATTGAATCAAAAACCCCATTCATTGAAGAAGAGAAACGAGACGAATTGGGTAAGAATATCCAAGAACACATCAGCCTGGAAGCCAAAGCGATAGAAACCTATACTAAGATTATCCCGGAAACTGACGACCCTGGTTCAAAACAAGTACTCGAATATATTCTTGAGGATGAAAAACGCCATCATAAGCTTCTCAACCGTATTTATTCGCTTGTCATCGAAAAGGAAACCCTTACTGAAGAAGATCTTTGGAACCTCACCTGGAAAGATGTCCCTTGGCATGGAGGACCGGGTGGGTAACCTTTTATTTTCCTGAATTTTCTTTCGCAGGGATGATGGGTACAATTAGGGTATTCCATTTCTTTAATCCACTGAAATAAAGATGTGGAAACTACAATGATTCCCCAAATTGCTAAAAGAATGGTAGCATCGAGTTTTTCAAATCTCAACTATGATTATTGTCTTATAAATTGGAAAGAGGTAATAACGAGTCATGTGGGAATATACCTGCATGTTCCCTTTTGTGAACGCTTGTGTGCCTTCTGTCCATTCCATCGCGTTCTCTTTGATTCTGAGTTAAAGGATAGATATCTAAAAGCGTTACTCCGTGAGATTGATCTTCGGGAATTAGAGGGGGATATAGAATGGGTCTATTTTGGAGGAGGAACTCCAAATCTTCTCCGTGAAGAAGAGATTGCTCAGATCTTGCAGAAATTGAAGGAATATGTTCAACTTGAAGATATTACGCTAGAAGGCAAGCCTCCTTATTTTACTGAAAAATATCTCGAAGCACTTCATCAACTAGAGGTGACAAGAATAAGTATGGGTGTTGAATCCCTAACAAAGAAAGTTCTTGAGAATGTGCAACGCGATAGGACGGATGTGCCATTAATTCGAGAAATCATCACGAAAGCACATGATCTCGGTATAGTTGTCAATGCTGATCTTATGGTGGGTTTGCCACATCAACACCGTGGTGATTTTTTATATGACATTACGCGGCTAGCAGATCTCGGTCTAGACCAAATAACTACATATCCTTTTACCAAAGCCCCTGGTGCACGTGCTAAACCGGGTGTTAGTCCTCGTGAATCTTTTGATATGATTGAAAGCGCTGCTGAAATTCTAAATAGCATGGGATATGAAAGGGAAAATGTGTGGGTGTTTTCCAGTCCCGAGCTTGCACAAAAGGCTCCAAGTGAACACCCAGCTGAATATTTTGGGTTCGGCCCCTCTGCTTTCAGTAAGATAGAGAATATTCAAGTTGTTAATCCATTCCTCGATGAATATCTTTTGCACCTGAATGAAAAACAAACCTATGGCTATCGAATAGAATTCACAGAACTCTTCGATTCCTGGCGTGAGTTTGCTCACCGGCTTTACGATCTCAAACTCGAAAAATCCTTTCTTAAAACAGTTCCCCGGCGCTTAAGATTTGTGGCAAACCTCCTTAAACTCACTGGCTATATTAGCGGAGAAGAAGTTACCAAAAAAGGACGCTTCTTTGTTCATGACCTTACTATTCATGTCATTGAAAATCTCCCTCATCCGCTTAGCAACCCCGTGGCACGAGGTATTGCTTGTATGAATATTTTCTTCTAAAAATGTTAAGAACTGATTCCAACCAAACTTGGATCTTGAATGCAACACGTACTTGACGCTGTCTAAAAGATTAGTCCCTTAGGTACCCGTCAATAAAAGTACGTTAAATACCTAAGGACTTCAAACACCGCTACCACCCCGAATCCTATTCCCATCGCGTAAAAAAAGTACTGAGCCCATTTCTCTGCGGGCACCACTGTGATAATGCCCGATGAAACAGCGCAAAAGATGAGAAAGTATCCCACAATCATTCCTTGAAATCCTGAAAATAAGTACGCTATAATGAAAACGATGAACGTGAATAACGACGCGGTTCGCTTTCCTAAGACAACTGCGAAGGTCCGATCACCAGCTGTTTTATCCGCACTATAATCCATAACGGTACTAAAGGAATGAATGCCAATAACACACGCTGTAATGAAGTAAGCCTGAATTGGAATATCAAATAAGGTTGCATTAAAACTAGCTCCAAGCAACACTGGAGCATAAAAGTATAGAATCCCATTAGAAATCGAATCCAACGGGGGTCGCTCTTTCAATCTGAGGGGTGGAGCAGAATAAGCATAGGAGAAGAAGAGAAGCAAGATCATTGCAAGAATATGTGTAGGATTCAAGGTTGTGAGCGCACTTATCAATAAAGTGACCATAAAAACAATTGACAGCTTCTGAACTAAGGGAAAAAAAGTACTTTTCATTTCAACTGAATTGGGAACGGTTTTTCGTGGATTTTGTTTATCTGACTCATAATCATACATGTCATTAGTTCCATAAAGAAAAACGCAGTATGGGAATGAGAGGAAAATCAATTGAAAAATCGAGAGAGGCGTTAACCCCGCTGCAAAAGCTGTAAACCCGAGAAGAAATCCAAGTGGGGCAATGATCCATCCTACAGGTCTACTGGTTTTAATTAAAAGCTGGATTTTATCCCACACACGGAATCCAAAAGAGTTGTCTCTTAATAACAGTTTTTATGCAGAAGATCCTGCTTCCCTTGGTTACTCGTGAATGAAAATTAGCAAAAAGAATCTTGCGGCTTCTTTTGAAATGCATTTATTATCAAGTACCTGGTCTAAACATAATTATGAATCTCGAATCACCCACAGAAATAGCGCTGGATTTTCTTCGTAATCATAGATTTCTTACAATGGCTACAGCCTCAAAATCCGGAATACCTAATGCAACGCCACACGAATATAGTTCAGAAACCCTTGAAGTGTTCCTAGAAATATCACAACAACATGTATCGGTGAAGAACCTTATGGAAAATCCGCTTGTTCATTTCGAAATTCATGATGTTTTTACTCCCGAATCTGCTGGAGGTCCTAAGGTCCTGCAACTGTTTGCGAACGTGACAATTCTTTATCCTACTTCACCTCAATTCGATGACTACTGGACGAAGCTTACACACCGGTTTCCTTACATGAAGATGTTTACTAAAGAAACCCGGGTAATCCTTGTTTTTCACTTAAGAGATGGAATTTTGATCGAATTCTCAAAAACAGGTCTCAACAGAATTCCAATAAAATTCATCTAGCCTAGGAAAAATATTCAGTTAATCGTCTTTGATAAAGCTGACGTGCTAAAAGACTTCCACCTTCTATCCAAGACTTCAAATCAATATTAAGTCCTGACATTATGTATTGAATTGCTTCCTCACGGGTATCAAAGGACAAGAATGGTTGTTGTAATGCTTCTCGTGCGATTTCACGGATTTTCCATACTCCCAAAGGCATTAGATGAGACGGTCGAGATTCTCTAAGCACGATAACAGACGCTTGGCGGTTTTCTTTCGCAAGGTATTCCGTTGTAACCACTCGAACAGCATAATAACACCCGCCAATTGATGCATAGGTAGTACGCCCTTTGTAAGGTTCCCAGTCACTACAAATACCCACATGATTCCCTGACGGATTCCATATTGTTCCAGGGTACCAAGCTTCAACTAGTTCGTAGCTCCATGCCTCTGGGCCCATTAAGATTTTTACATAATCTCCAAGGAAGTTCGCTTCGAATACACGAAATTCGTTAATAAATGGCTGCTCTTTAATTTGGGTGCGATAATGTCTTCCAACAGTGCTATCCACTGCCGTTATACTCCATCTCGTGGGCACCATACGTCTGTTGTTTCCGATACCAAAACAACCCATACTAAACGCCCGGGTAATCTTTGTCAGGTTCACATCATTATGATAGAGATTGACGACAGCTGGAGCTGCTTTCAAATCCCTATCTTCATAAGCACGTTCAAGGCGTCGGTGTCCTTTCATGGTACCCAACATAAAGCGTTCAAGCATTGCTGATGGACCCATTGGTTGAACCTCAGAATCAACTCGTAGTGGACGGCAAGGACGTTTTCGAAAAACGACTTCAGTTTCAACCGGTCCTGAAGAAAGAGTCATATCACGAGTATCATCAATAATTCGCCCTGCTTGTTCCGGATCAGTCACTCTTACACGGTGCATACCTCGAACTAAAGAATATCGATACTCGAGAATTTGTTCAAGGTCAAGATACATCCAATCTTCAGGTGAGTCATAAATTGATGTATCACCAATGACTGGAGGAATGAGTGGTCCTGCATAAACTTTCGGATACCCAAATCTTCCTACAAATACCCCCGGAGGCGATGATCCTGAAAGGTCACATTTATCGAGGAGTGGTTTTACCTTTAAAAAAGAATAGAGTCGGTGCAGGAGAGGACAGGAAGACTTCCCACAGAGCAATTTACCACCTTTGCAGACGAGACATCGGGTCTGACTTGAGGAAGGTGACAGGGTCTGCATGGTTGGGTCCAAGTCCTGGGCGGCTTCAATGCCATCCACCACAGGAGCTAGATAAGGTGCGATTTTCCGAACTTTCTTCACGAGCTTGACTCGTTTTGTTGAGCCCTTGCTCTTGAGTTTCCTCACATCCGCACCGCCAGCTATTGATTAAGCGTCCAGTCCCTTTAAACCATGAGAGGGCATTTGATAACTGAAATGATATGGGGGAAACTTTCGGCTTTTCCTTTAAAATTGACTAATTTCCAGAAATAAATGGAATTCAAGAAGCGAATGCTTCGTTTAACCCCGAGTATAATTCATCATTCAATGAACTGACCCTGATGCAGCGCTTTAACGATTTTTCTAAGCACTTTTTTGGTTATATTTTACAGTGCTGATTCCAAAGGCTCTGGCAATTAATGGTGCAACACTTGCTTGTACAACTACGGTGACTAAGACGATGATAAAGATATAACCGGGAAGCTGTGGAAAGGGAAACGCATAGCGAATTGAGAGAGTAATAGCCATAAACACACCTGTTGCTGCTATGACTATTCCTCGGGGACCAAAGAAGCTCATGAATAATTTCTCACGAGATGTAAATTTCGCTCGGAAAGTAGAAACAAAGATAGCAATGGGTCGGACGATTAGAATCAACAAAGCTGCAACAACGATGGCGGCCAGAAAAAAGGGTGTAAATAAGGTAACTAACAGCAAGTCCAATGTAATGAATGCAGTTAACATCAGAAATACCGCCGCGATTGCTAATTGGACCAGATCTGATTGAAAGGTGTGAACGCCTTGTTCAATGTGGTGTTTCATGTCGTATGCTTCGTAATCTTCCCAATCGGGTTCCGGACCAATACCTAATCGGTCTCGATTCCCAAGCAAAATGCCAGCAATCAGTGCAGCAATGATTCCTGACTCAAAGGCAAAGAATTCTGCGATGGCAAATGATGTGAATGCAGCTATTATCATTCCAATCCGGGACAAATGGGACAGATCATGCTGATCAATTCGTTGTCCAAATTTCTTTATCATTCGGGGGGCAATTAATTGTGAGGTGATAACACCTAGTACCCCTACTCCCAGACCTGCTAAGATACCAATTGCTAGGTTGTAGCCTACAACTAAAGGGAGTGGAAAAACACTTCCTGAGAGCGATGCAAGGATAGCGCTAAAAATTGTAGAAGCAAAAATCACACCAATCGCATCATTAATTAGCCCTTCTCCTTCGAGAGTGAATGCGATATCCTCTCTAATACCCAAGCGGCGCACGATGGGATTAATCACCGTTGGTCCAGTAATCATCGTCAAAACGCCCATTAACAAAGCGAAGGGAAGTGTAAAACCTATGAGAAATACAAATACGAGAGTCATCAGAGCCGCTGTGATAAATCCACCAATGAGTGATAATCGTAAGACATTTCCGATGAGCTTTCGAAACTCAATGGGTGAGCAGGCTTGTTCATGAGGTAAACATCGATTGAAACTATAACCTCCTTCGAAAACGATGATTGCTACAGCTATTGCTACAATAGCTTCTAGCAGCTCTCCTTGGTGAATGGTTAATACATCTGGGTTTAACAGATTGAATCCTAGTGGTCCAATCAGTAATCCGACTATGATATAGAAGACTAATCGTGGTAATCGGGTTATTTCCGATAGAATATGAGATATGTAGGTGATTCCTGCGATTACTGCGGCGAGAATGAGAATGAGGAGAACAAATTCAAGCGCCATAGCCGATCCCAATCCAGCTTTTTCTGCATAAAAGGATTGATTGGGGTTTTAAGTTCATCTTTTTTATCAAAGGTTAAACACTTGGACGTGGTTCTTAGCACGATTAAGTTTCGGGTTCTTTCATCTCTGGTTCGATCACACCGGTCTTTTTAGCGATCCAGGAGGCTAAACCTCCTTCAATCAGAATTGAAACAAATACGATGATAATGAGATACCATAGCAAAAGTGTAGCTAACTCGCCTAAACCAAGTGGGTTGTTGAAAATGATTTCAAGGACAAAGGATAGGCTGAGGGCTGCAATGACAACACCTCGAGGGGCTAACAAACTCAGAAATATTCGTTCGCGTATGCTAAAGTCAGATCGAATTGTTGCTACAAAGACGGCAATTGGACGAACAACCAACATCAAAAGAAAAACGACGATGATTCCCAGACCGCAATACGCGCCATGCAAGGCAACCTTCCTCGGCTTCATCATTGTTCTGAAGTTTCATATTTTCGCCATCTTTTTCGAAGCGATGACGTTGACCTAATAAAATACCTGCGATTAGCGTTGCGATGATTGCTGCTTCTGTTCCGAATAGTTTTCCTAAACCAAATGCCAATATTGCTGCGCATAGTAATCCAATCAGGTCCAATGTTACTAAGATGCTTTGATTGAAAAGAGCTCCAAATCGTAGGGTCGCCAAGGGACGGATGTATTTGGCAATTAAAATGCCAACACCTCCAATAGCTAAACCGATAAGGACACCAATTCCTAAATCGAATATAATCAAGATGGGAATTAAGATGAAGTTTATCAAACCTGTGGCTTCAATCATGATTGCTGCGAAAATCGCTCCGCTGGTAACCGCAAAGATAGCATCGTTTAGTCCTCCTTCACCTTGGAGCGTTTCTGCTACATCTTCATTTACTTTTAATTCGCGAAGTACCGGGATAATTACAGTAGGGCCAGTAACTGCACAGAGCGTTCCCGCTAACCCTGCTAGCAAAGGGGGAAAACCGATGAAAAAGATGAAAATCAAAGTCATCAATACCACTGTAGTGATTCCGGCAATTATGGTTAATCGGAGAATATGAGGGAGGAGCTGACGAAACGGAAGTGGTTTGCACTCCTTTCGGCGGTGTCCGGGAAGATGCGATTCAACAGTTGAAATGCATCGATTGAAACTGTAACCTCCTTCGAAAATGATGACTGCCAAACTCACACTAATGATGAGTTCGAAAAGTTGGGGGTCAAAGTAAATACCTCCAAAAAAAATAATGAAAGGTGCGAGAAGAAGGGCAAATAATAGAAAGAAGACGATGTTTGGGACTCGAGAAATTCGTGAAAAAAATTCGCTTATCCATGCAATGATAATTATGATTCCGGTGAGAAGGAGACCAAATGCAACGAAATCTAATGCCATTGTCTATTCAACCATAGTGTAATCCCCTATATTATACAGTTGCAACATCGACTCGCCATTCGCCATCTTGATCCTTGTCGCGAACTATTGTAATTGGTGCGGGGCTTGCGCTTTTTGAGCCGTTAGGTTTGTATCGCTGAAAAAAGAATTTCCACCTCTCGTCATCAAGTTTTGTATCCCTTTCAGGAACACGTTTGTAGGTATATCCGTAATCGCGTTGCATTTTCTGTCCTGCGCGCCAATATAGATCTGGTGAAGATCCATATCGCTCAGCTCGGTCTTGATGATACTTACAGAAGGTCAAAAGCCATTTGTTTTTATCTTTTTGGACAAGGTATTTGTAAAATTTGATCTTGAAAAACGCGAAGACTCATTTCTTACATTTGCCCTCGACCCAGACATGGTTCGTTTCC
>CAYFXY010000005.1:1899-5098 GCA_964347205.1 uncultured archaeon | reverse complement strand
ACCTTTCTTCATTAGGGTGCCTCCAAGAATTCGAATTGATTCTAATGGTATGTTTCCTTTGTTTATAGGCTTTTGTCGAAAAAGCTCTGAACTTATTCTAGGGTTGTTTTGAGAGATTCAAGGAAGAGCTTCGGATCGAGCTGACCTGCTGTGTGGAATAAACCAGTACGAAGATCGTTGACAGAGATTTGTGCTGGAGCAAATAGCATTTTATCGATTTTATAAAAGTCTCCTTTAGCGTCTTTGAAAATTTGGTGGAAGGCTTTCCCATTGCACGCATGTCTTTACGAGCAACTGGAACGATTGGACATAGACCTATGCCACTAAGTACTTTCTGAAAGTCGTACCCAAGAATCTTGAGTTTATGAATGCCCGTTTCAACGATTCGGGCCGCGATTTGCACTGAGCCCACTAAACTGGCAGTGGGCGCTACAAGAAGATAAAGGTCTTTTTCATCAATTCGGCATGCTTCGGCAATGTATTCACATACTGCAGGATTGGGATGTGTTCGAGTTTCCAAAACAAGTATTGCTTCCTTGTGGTTATCCTTGTAATTGAGTTTCTCAAAGAGTTTAGTTTCAACTCGAGCGCGGGCACGGGCTGGTCCAGATCCCAAGGCAAAGAACCCCTCAACTTTGATATCCCAGCCCGCAGCTTGGGAACCAATACATGAAAGTGGCGCTACATCAGTTGTGACTCGTGTTGCAGGGAAAGTTAAGTCACCCACTACGGTCGTCTCTAGAATAACGGTTCCTAGTCCACCCATACAAACTTCAGCTACTAGGCGACCCGCTTCAAGACTTCCAGGAACATCGATTCCACAGTCTATTATCGTAGTTTTCCCTTTTGTCTTATGAACATTAACACGAAGCACATCTCTTTCTGCAATAAGGCGTTCAACTTGTTGCATAGCACGTTTATTGACGCTAGGTTTGGTCTGTTCCACCATTGTTACCATCCTCAAGAATATGGCTGTTTTTGGGTTTGAAAAGTAATAACTCGCCACGACCTCCAGAACCAAAATCACCCGTAAATCGGAGATATGGTCCCACGCGTTCTTTCTCCGTAAAGCTAACGCCTGGAATTT
The DNA here is from genome assembly GCA_964347205.1 of uncultured archaeon. GTDB lineage: Archaea > Asgardarchaeota > Hermodarchaeia > Hermodarchaeales > Hermodarchaeaceae > Hermodarchaeum. The sequence goes on along the minus strand of CAYFXY010000005.1, from coordinate 4,011 downwards.
CTTTTTCAATTGCATCCATTAGGAGGCGAAGAATAATCATGTCTGAATATTCTCCATTGAATAGGTGAGTTGGTAAAAGAGGCAATGCTTTGCCTAACGCGATAATGGTCCCCTTATAATTCATTGCTGCTCCTGCGCGTTCACCAAGTTGACCGCGAACAATAATCGTTCCTGCAAGCATTCGTGTTCCAGTATAGGATTCTGTATCTCCATTCACAATAATTATCCCACGGCGCATTCCCATTCCGAGTTCATGACCAGCATTGCCCATGATGTAAAGGCTTCCACCATTCATTCCATATCTACTTCCTAGATAAGACGAAGCTGCTTTGTCACCGACATTCCCTGTTATCCGAATTGCACCTCCCGTCATCTCTGCACCTAACCAATGATCTGCATTCCCGTTTACCTCAATATAACCTCCTCTCATCCGAGCTCCTAAGTGCATTCCTACGTTTCCCTTGACAACAATTTTTCCTGTCGTCATATCACGACCTAAATGCCTAAACTGAGGTATATCCCCTTGAACGACAATCTCTACCTTATCAGGGCTCTTCGCCGTTTTTCCAGTTACTTCGAAAGCTTTGTCTAATCTAATACTGCGATTTCCTTTCCAGATTTTCATTTTATTGATTTTGGTCAAAGCCTTCCCTGCAAGATTATTAGGTGAAATCGCAGCAACATTAAATGGAATTCGTTCACTGGAATCGACGATGGGTCGGAATACAAGTCTAAAAGCTGTCATGTTCTTAATTACACCAGCATCAGTATTATGTGAAACTATAAGGTTTGTCCGCAATTCGTTGAACTAGCATAAACAGATTTAGGTTGTACGGAAACGTTATTATTAATCATTACGACTTTGGTCCGGGGTTTATTCAATGGAATTAAATGGAGTTGAAATCGAAGACACATTTGCTGAAGCTTTTGATATGCAAGTTGCCCGAATTTTGATGACAGCTGAAACGGCGAAATGGGCAGAAACCTGCGCACGATCTGCTGCTGGATTCGCAACATCTGTGATTGAATGCAAGGTTGAAGCGGGTATTGACCGAATTATTTCCAAATCGGAAACACCAGATAAACGACCAGGGATCACACTGTTATTTGCTGCTCTAAAATCAAAGGATTTGGCTAAACAGCTCCGAAAACGTACTAGTCAATGCATACTTACCTGTCCCACAACAAATGTGTATAATGCGTTAGATAATCCTGAAGAATGGGTTGATGTCGGTAATCAACTCCGCTATTTTGGCAATGGGTTTGAAGATCGGAAACGGGTGGGTGATAAGCTGCTCGCATGGCGAATACCAGTGATAGAGGGTGAATTCATTATCGAGGAAAAGTTTGGAATCAAAAAAGGCGTTGGTGGAGGGAATTTAATTCTCATGGGTAAAACTCCCAAGGCGACACTCAAAGCTGCTGAAACTGCTGTTAAAGCAATTCATTCTGTTGATGGATGTGTTGCCCCATTCCCTGGTGGGATATGTCGCAGCGGTAGTCAAGTTGGTTCAAAGTATGAGTTCCTGAAAGCTTCTACCAACGTTCGACTCTGCCCCACCCTTCGAGAACACGTATCCGATTCTCTTGTTCCACCTGATGTTAGGAGTGTGCTCGAAATCGTCCTTAACGGATTAAGCAAAAAAACTGTGCTAGATGGAATGCGTGCAGCTCTTCAAGCTGCAGTCCAAATTCCTGGTCTTATGCATATCTCAGCTGTGAATTTTGATGGAAAACTTGGCAAACATAAACTCTATCTGAAATCCCTAATTGGTTAATGAACGCATCTTTACCTCATTCGCTCCGCCTTTCTCGCAACCTAGAACGCTTTTGAGGCACTTTAACGAAAGACACTTATTTTCACTTTTCAGATAGGAAAATGAGAAGAGGTCGGGGATATCAGTCACATCTCCGTCTACATAGCCATGAGCAGGTGTACCCTAATGCCCTCCAAAAAACACTCTCTAAAATCAAAAAAACATGTTCGTAAAAAATTAGAATTTACATCTGTATTTTTAGACATGCTTTTGGAAACTCCTGGTGTACTTGTCATTGGCTTTGATCAAGCAGGACACATACTGTTCTTCAATAAGGGATGTGAAGAGCTTACAG
>CAYFXY010000005.1:0-1889 GCA_964347205.1 uncultured archaeon | reverse complement strand
GGATATCAACGGCAGGACGTTTTGGGTCAATCAGTTTTTTCTACTCTTAAACCAAAAAGTGAACAAGATTCAATTCATCAAACTTTTCAGCAGCTTATGGAAACTAAAGAACCCTTTACAAACATAAGTAAGTGGTTAACTAAGAATGGAGAAAGTCGAATTATTAAATGGAACAATTCAGTGAAAATCAATGCCAAAGGTGAAATAGAAAATACATTTAGTATTGGCGTTGACATAACCGATCGAAAACTCGCAGAAACTGAACTTAAGAATACCAATCGAGACCTTGAGCTCTATGCATCAATATTGCGGCATGATCTCGGTAATGATTTACAAGTCATCTTCAGCACCAATGAAGTGGCTGAGATGTTAACTCCAAAAGGTTCTGAGCTCATCGAGTTCATCGAAGCAAATAAAGCCGCTGCTGACCGAATGTCTCGACTCCTTGATGTTTTTGGGCGTCCAGAGAAGGAAGCTGAAAAAACAATCGTCAGTCTCATCGAAAATATTTCAATTCAGGCAAGAAAGGCCCACAAGAATCTCACAATCCGGGTAAAATACCCCAAAACAATGAAAGGCACACGCATTGCGGGCGGACGTCTACTCCACACTGTGTTTGTTAATCTCTTTCGCAATGCCGCACAATATGCTGGACCGAAACCGACTGTTAATGTCAAATTGTCTCAGGATGGTGAAAGAGTGCGAATTGATGTTGTCGATGATGGGCCAGGGATTCCTAAGAAACTCCATGCAAAACTGTTTGAACGGGGGTCTTCAGCGAAAGAAAGTGGGCTAGGGCTGAATCTCTGCAAGCGCGTTCTCGAAGCTTATGGAGGATCAATTGAGCTTGTCAAAAGTCCTCCTGGGCAAGGTGCTTCATTTCGAGTTTCTCTTCTCAAAGAAGAAAGCCAGCTTTCGAAAGATTAAGCCCATGTGCACTGCTTTGCTACTGTGAGATATACTTTTCTGGATTTTTCTCGAACTCCACTTTGCATCCTGGAGCACAGAAATAGTAGGTTTTGCCTTTATATTTCGATGTCCATTTAGCTGTTCTCTCATTTACTGTCATCTTACAAATGGGATCAATTGCCATCGAATCTACCTCAGATTGTTATTAAATTGAGCTAGTTATGGACTAGCAATATATTAATATGTCGGATTTGATATATCTGGTTCGACACAAAATTGAATAATGCAAAATACCTACGGTGACACTTATGAGCGAAAAACCACTTGACAGAGTATTAGATGATCTCGCCAAATTCTATACTCTTTTAGTATTGCATGAAGGTCCTATTCATGGATACGGGATCATCTCAAAATACAAACGCCGAACCGGGCGCTCGTTGAGTGCTGGCACCCTCTATCCCTTTCTACCGCTGCTTGAAGAACAAGAAATTGTAAAATGCACCGATAAACCCGTAGGTAAGCGTCCACGGCGTGAATATTCTTTAACTCGGAAAGGGCGCCAGGCTGTGAATAAAATGCTCGATCGGTATGCTTCTATTACAGCTGCCGCATTTGAATCTAATCTAAAGGTTTGTGCAAGTTGTGGCTGTAAGGTCTATGAAGGTGCTCATATTGAAGAAATCGAAGGTCAACAATTAGCATTTTGCTGTGCTCATTGTGCTGAGGCATATCGCACACAACTTCAACAGTCCCAGTGAATGATATAGGTGAAATAAACTGAACGAAGATCGCAACACAGATGAAAACACACAACGGCTTTCTATGCGAATAGAGGGAATGCATTGTGCTTCATGTGTCTCAACGATTGAGAAAGCATTGATTAACCAAAAAGGTGTAGTCAAAGCGTCTGTAAATCTCCTAGAAGAAAAGGCTACGATCGAATATTCCCCGAATCAAGTTACACGTGAGGAGCTAGAAAA
>CAYFXY010000004.1:62808-66078 GCA_964347205.1 uncultured archaeon | reverse complement strand
CCCCGGTCCTAAGGTCGAGAGCCTCAGATGATTGACCTGGCTACACTAACGCGGCCAAGAGAAAGGTGTTTTAGCGTTGGTTTTTTAAACTTTCGACCTTGGGATTAGTAATCCACAAAATTGGATTCAAACCTACAAAACCCTAATAGCCTACCAAAAGTATCGCGATATCATCAAAATAACACGGGAGGAATGCCATTGGGTAAAGTTAGAACAGTACTAATCAAGCGCCTTTCAAGAGAGCTCGTCGAGCGTTACTCAGATAGTTTCTCAACTGATTTTGATCAGAACAAAGAAGTAGTTGATGAATTATTATCCAATACAACAAAGCGTCTTCGAAATCGAATCGCTGGCTACATAACGCGTTTAATGGCTATTCGAAAAGAAGAAGATATAATCGTGGCCTAAACTGTTTCAATACTGGCATTAAGATATTCTGGCGAAAAAAACGAACTTATTGGAGTATGTCTTGATGGGTGTAATCATTGATACTCCACAATTATTTATGGAAATAAAACTCGTTTCGATTGAATCTCTTTTCACTCATGAAGAAACGATCCCATCCGCTCTAGAACAACTTAAACAAGAACTGATTTCAGAACAGATTCTAAAACATCCAATAATTGTCGATTCAAAAACTCTTGTCGTACTAGATGGTATGCATCGAGTTGCAGCTCTGAGAAATCTTGGTTTTCTTTTAGTACCAGTTTGCCTAGTAGATTATCAAAATCCCGCCATAGAATTGTTTGCCTGGTATCGTGAATTTGATGGAGAACCATCCTTCACGGAATTGATAAATGAGATACAAGCCAAAAGAGCATTCACATTTCGTCTAACTTCAACAATTCGCGCAAATAAGGTCGTTAAGACCCGTAAAGTCATGGCTGCTTTAGCCAACGGGGATGAGGCTTTTTCTCTTAGACCTCAAACCGAACTTACAATTAAAGCGATTTATGATGAAATTTCAGAAATCGAAATTCTTGCTCAAACAATTGGTTTCCATCTGATATATAGTACCGAGTCCGATGCTATGAAGAGCCTCCGCTCTGAGTCTCGACCTGTTTTAATCGTTCCTTCGTTATCAAAAGAAGAGGTGATAACAAGCGCGTTGAAAAAGGAACTCTTTACCCAAAAAACAACTCGGCATGTTGTTCCTGCTCGACCGTTATTTGTTAATATTCCCCTTTCTTGGTTAAAACAATCAAATGTTAAGAAAGCAAATGATCAACTATGTGATTACCTCAAAACACAACAAATTGTCAAAAAAGAACCCGGCTCAATTATCAATGGTCGTCGGTATGAGGAGTATTCCTATCTTTTTTCAGAGCAATGACTCTTGTAAATTCACAGTTATCTTCTTGTTAAATATGAATTCATGTCAAACCAGTTATGATTGAGTTGTTTCAAATAATTTCTTTTTATGAATTCGAATTTAGGTCCTTATTTACTATTTCATAGCTTAACTGTTGATACTCAATGTTCTACCAAACAACACCTGAACTTGTCTCAAGTTTGATTAAAGGGTTGCAAGAACGAAGTATTGACTTCGTTGTTTCAGATAACACACTCGGTTGTCAACTCGTTGAGATTTATGTCCCTAAAGCCCAAGAGCTCATTATAATTCCCAGAAAAAGGTTAGACATACCAACTATTCGTTGGATATTAGAAGTACGAACGCCATTAAATATACGAATTGACATTTTTACGAACGATCTCCCAGAAGTAAAACTACGGCTAATACGCGCGTTAAAAATACTAAAAGAAGATGGTTTAGAGCTCTCTAGTTTGAAAAGAGCCATTTCAATACAGGACTTGACAGAAATCAATATCCAACAGCTATTGGAATCTATTGAAAATCGGTTAGTTCATAGAGGATACGGTAAACCTCCCTTTTTCAATTCCCATACCAAATCATTCACTCACATTAAAGAAAATAGTTCATCACTGAAAGAGAAACAAGAAGCATTACTCTTTCACCTTCAAAACGCAATCAAAACATATTGGACTGAACGATATTTAGCCAGATATTTGAACACTCCTTTGAAGAATATCCAAAAGCTTGCTAAACAAATCGGAATAGAACGGGAGATGTGTGGACACGAAACCCTTTACTTCTTTGATAGAAAAAAAGCTCTTAAGACGTATTTTCAGCATATCATGAAAGGTCTGTTTGATGAGTTGAATATAGAATATCAAGAAATATCCCAGCAAAACTATGTTCTTCCGGATTTAGGAATTGAACTATTCTTCTTTGATGGTAAGAACGAAGAATTGACAACTTTATATGGAAAATTTGTCCACAACCATAACCTGATAATTGTTGCACCTCAAATATTTTTAGCAACCTTCAAGAGTACCCAGAATAGTTTCCTGAAAGTTTTACCTCTAAATCAGGAAAAGATAAAGAAAGCCTTAGTACAAACCATTCGTCATCGAAGAGATTATATAAGCACCTATTCATCGGGTATAAGCAATTAGGGAAAACCATATCATTTACAAGATGAATGATTTAGGACATAAAGTTTAAATCCCATCTTCCTGAAGCCTAAACGTCCTGTAGGGACCCACAATGATTGAAATTATCTGGTTTAAAGAGGTAAAGAATCTTCGAGATCCTATCGCACTAGTCGGCATGCCGGGTATAGCTAGTGTTGGTAAATTGGCAATCGAAGTGTTAATTCGAAGTCTAGACGCTAAACCGATTATTCAAGTACTCTCCGATGACTTTCCCCCCCACGTCATGATTGATGACCGAGGTATGATGAAAGTCCCTGAATGTCAATTTTATCTTCATCAAGATTCAGGTATAAAAAACGATGTTCTTTTAGTATCGGGTGACTTCCAACCCTCAACTTCACAGGGTATCTACGAGTTTTCAGATAGAATTGCTGAGACATTCAAAAAATTAAATGTTACAAAGGTCGCTGCAACAGGTGCCTATGTTCCGGGGGAATATCCTGAAACGCCCAAAGTATATGTCTCTTCTACTGGTCCCGAATTCCAATCCTTCTTCACTAAGCTTGATTATGTTATACCAATGGCTGATGGCGTTATAAATGGAGCCAATGGTGTAATCCCTGCCTGGGCACACCTAAAATATGGAATTGAAGGTGTTTGTCTTTTAGCAGAAACTGTACCCCTACTCCGCTTGGATCCGCGCGCGTCTAAATTAATTGTAGAAGTTCTAAATAGCAAATTCGATATCAAAGCGGATGTCACAGAACTAGAACAAAAAATCGAAGAAATGAAGGGTATCTATTCTCAAGTAAA
>CAYFXY010000004.1:62091-62793 GCA_964347205.1 uncultured archaeon | reverse complement strand
CACCTTCTCCAACAACGCGAACAAAAAGAACCACGAGACGAATCAGAAAGTGCTAGTTACATTGGGTAACACCATTTACTTCGGGATTGAGGGACGAGTATGTCACTGAAGTCTGCCCTTACAAGAATAATTGTAACTATCATTGCAATTATAATTGGGTTAATGGTATTCGATGCCCTCCTCTTCCAATCCCAAAACACCATTGCAATAGTTTCTGGACTGACAACAATGTTTACACTAAACCCAGTACTCAGTTGGGGATTAGTGATTTTCGTGAGTGCTATTGTCATTTTGATAACTAGTGTGCTCTTTTATCGGCGAAGACTCTTCGTCAATAACCTAAAGAACGAGTTGGAAATAGCTGAACGAATTACATTAATTGACTTAGCTCAACGGTTGGAAGAAACTCCTGCCAAAATGGAAATTGCAATCAACCAAATGGCTAAATCCAAAGTAACAAAATTTCCAGGATTTGTCATCGTCTCTCAAGGTAAACATGTCTATCTGGGCGAAAAGCTTCTAACAAAAATAACCAAAGCTTACACTGAAGGTCAAAGCCGTGGAGAAATTTCAAATTCGCTGCAGATAACTCGTGCAGAATTAGACAAGGCTATTGATCATCTCATCGAAAATGGAGAAATTGAAGAGCGGGAAGAGAAACTCGAGCGTAAGGTGCGTCCCAGCTATCGACGGGGGACGCGA
>CAYFXY010000004.1:61798-62081 GCA_964347205.1 uncultured archaeon | reverse complement strand
GGAGGTAGGCGGTTGAAAAAATGGAAATCTGCCAGCAGACCGGAAACAGCAGAACAAATGCAATATCATATTGGACTAAAACCGGGTGATATCGCTCCGATAATATTACTACCTGGTGATCCTGCTCGGGCCACTCTTATCTCCAAGCTTTGGGACTCTGCCAAGCAAATGGCAAAAAAACGAAGCTATCTTACTTATACAGGCATTTACAAAGAAGTTCCAATTACTACCACATCTACCGGGATTGGGTGTCCTGCAACAGCAATTGCTCTTGAAGAACTGG